>JAJDCM010000047.1 GCA_029260825.1 Planctomycetota bacterium
AAGCTTTGATTCTCCGATTCACCACATTGCCCCCGGTGCGCCCAGATGGATCGATCATCTCGATGCCGACGGCGATGGACACCTCGATGTTCTCACCCGAGACCCCAATGGGGTGGTGGCGATTCTTCAAGGAGACGGAACGGGGAAATTTGACGCACCATCGAGCTTTATCTGGCCGTCATCCGCAGCACCCAATCGCTTCGTTACCGACGATTTCAATCGTGATGGACATGCAGACCTCTTTTTTTCCTTGGGCGAGCAAAAGCGAATCGTCTTTGGGGATGGCACGGGGAAGTTTGCCTCGACATCCCAGCTTGTCAGCTCCGGTTTCCCAGAGTCCAGGGTCTATGCGGAGGACTTTACCGGAGACGAGATCGTCGATCTTGCCTGGCTCAACCCATTTCGCATCCAGGTCTGGGAAGGTGATGGCGCCGGATTGTTTTCAGAGATCGTGACCGCTGTGAGTTCCCCAAGAATTGAAGGGGAGATGGTGGTGGCCGATTTCAATCTCGATGGTGCCCTGGACATTGCCATGGATCGGGAAGGAGATTTCGTCAGCATTGCTTTTGGAAACGGCGATGGTACGTTTGCCGTTCCTCCCCTTGACCTCTCTGCGGGTCTTGAGCTTGATCCCCGTCCCGTCGCCGCTGAAGACTTCAATGAAGATGGCAAGCCCGATCTTTTGGTCAGCCGTCGCCAAAGTCTTGCAGATGAGACTCCCAATCGTATGACTTTACTCCTTGGTGATGGAAAAGGTGGATTTCAGGTTGTCCGGCATTTTCAAACCGGCGGGGAAGTTATTCGTGTTTGGGACGAGAATGGGGACGGCCATCTCGACATTTTGGTAGGGAGTATCACCAATAGAATCGACATTCTCCTCGGCACGGGAACCGGGGAGTTTGGCTCTCCCTCCGACTTCCTCGACGCAAGGGTTTCCGAGTACATGGAGCGGGCCGATCTCAACGGAGATGGACTGTCCGATCTCATGGTTCGTCATCAGGTCGGAGCGAAGATCTTTTTGGCCGATGGACAGGGAGGATATGATCCCGACTTCTACCGCCTCGATGCCACGGCGAAAAATGCAGTCTTTGCAGACTTTGACGAGGATGGGCTTCTGGACATCCCTGCAGGACGCGTCTACGTAACCGTGCTCTTGAATCGCACCCATTTTTATGGATGCCGGGAAGGCAACGTCAACGCTGGAAACGGCGATTCGACGAATGTCTTGTTTGTTAACGACTCCGTAGGATATGGGAGGAGCCGGGTCGTGGCGGTTTCGCCGGATGATCCCTTCGAGATACGGATTGACCGCACGCCTAGCGGCGACTCTCGGTTTGCCATCTACGGTTGGTCGGCTCGATTTCTTTCCGAAAGAACCAGTCGTTCTCTTCCCCAAGCGGTTGGTCGGTTGTGCATGCCCATTCCCTTCCACACTCCGGTGCCGCAGCTGAGTCCGGCAGTTATCTGGAAGACGATTCTGGGACGAAATCGCGCTTTGGGAATGGAAACCCATCCGTCGATTCCTGCTCCCAGCATATTGATCTCTCTGAGTCAGCTTGGAGTGGAGGGCGAGTTTTTCTTTCAGGGTGTCATGTTGGATTCTGGCTCGAGTCAGGGACAGGCCTCGACAACCAATGGGGTCCTCGTCATCTCACGAAAATCCGAGTAACCGGAGGATTGACTTGAATCGGCATACCGGATTGTCGGGGTGTGTTTCTCGTGCTAGGAATTCCTCTTTCGTCTTGCAGTCGGGAGACGGCAATTGAGCGGCCCCTTGCCTCGGCCGATCAACTCTTTGAAAGAGTTGAAACAACCAAGGCGGGTCAGTCGACGCAAAGCCCGACCGCATTCGTCACACTGAAATCGGTTGATGAAATACTCCCCACGTCCTGTAACAAGGCTTGCAGGGTGAGCTTCACCGGGCTAGGAAGACCCGATGCCCTCGTAATCGAAAACGGAGCTCGCGCAGGACCGGTCTTCTCGGTGGTTCCCGTGCAAACAAGAGGAGGAAGGCCTGTCGACCTCAGGCAAAAGAGAGGTTGCGGAGAGAGTCCGGCGTTCAGCGGTGTTGGTTTCGAAAAGCACCCGATGAGCCCGGAGCCGGCGAAGAGCGAGGCCGGGGCGGCGTCCGAGAAATCTCCCGGCCAGATCCAGAGAATATATCTGGCGTTCATGGCAGGTCCGCTTGAGCTTGCGTCCAGAGAGATTGTCAAGGATTGACCGGTTGTGATGTTGACGGTGCGGTCGACGCCACCAAGACCGTTGTTGACCCGAAGAACGTCCTGGGGGTCGCCCGTATCCGCGAAGCTCACGTTGCCTCGAATGCATTCGATCAGGGTGAAGGGATAAGCGGCAATCTTCCCGATCAGAGGAGAATAGCTGCGTGACGTCGAGGTCTCCTGGCTGTCGGTGGCGAAGGCGTAGACCACATGGTTTCCGGGCTCGAGGACATCGGTTCTTCCGGTTGCCATGTCTCCTGCGGGTGTGGCCTTTTTCCACTCTCCGGTCCAGGTGTCGACCTGGAAGTAGATCTGGGAGATCGCGGGAGTATTGGGTGAGAACGTGTTGGTAGCCTGGAACGTGAACTCGGTCCGGCGGTTGACCGAGACGTTGTTCGGCAGAGGAGTGATGGTGACTTCGAGGGGAATATCTTGCTCGTCTTGCTCGTCAATGATCTCGAGGTTGCCGGCGTTCCGGGCGAAGGTGTAGACTTTATTGGTGACCGGATTGACGGCAATCTCGTCGTTGGCACCGCCTGTCGGGATCGTTCGAGTTGTGTTGTCAATGCCGTCGATTACGGTGAGTTCCGCGCCGTTAAAACCTGATCCGACGTAGATCTTGTTCGTAAGTGGATTGACGCCGATGGCGGAGGCAGAAAATCCAGCCGGGAAGCTCACGGTAGAGTTGTCACTACCGTCGATCACGGTGACGCCTTGCCCACTATTGGCGACGTAGATCTTGTTTGTGATCGGGTTGACCTTCACCGAGCGAGCGGTTCCGGCGACCGCTACGGTTTGAGTGGAATTGTCCGTTCCGTCGATGACGGTAACCGTGGCGTCGGTTAGATTACTCACATAGATTTTGTTCGTGACCGGATTCACGTCCACGCGGAAGGGGCCACTTCCTGCGAAAACGGTCTGGGTCGCGTTGTCGTTTCCATCAATCACGGTCACATTGTCGCTGAAGCGATTGGCGACGTAGATTTTGTTCGTGACTGGATTGATCGCCAGCGAAATGGGAAGGTCACCGGCGGGAACGGTTTGAGTTGAGTTGTCGGTGCCGTCGATCACCGTGACGTTGTCACTGGTTTGGTTCCCGACGTAGATTCTATTCGTGACCGGGTTGACAGCCACGGCTCTTGGAGCGGTGCCTGTGAGCACGGTCTGGGTGGAATTGTCGGTACCATCAATCACTGTCAGGTTGTCACTGTTGACATTCGTGACGTAGATCTTGTTCGTGACTGGGTTCACTGCCACATCCACTGGAAAGCTTCCGGCGGGAACCGATTGGATGGAATTGTTGCTCCCGTCAAGCACCTTCACGTTATTGTTCCGCTGGTCGGGGTAGTAGATCTTGTTGGTGACCGGATTGACTGCCACCGACATAACATCGAGGACGGGCTCGGGCCCAGCGAGCAGCATCTCCAGGGAGTTTTCGTTTCCGTTGATCATCGTCACGTCGTCGCTGGTCAAGTTCACGACGTATGTTCTGTTCGTGACTGGGTTCATCGCCACGGCTCCCGGACCTGTGCCGGCAGTGACCGTCTGGGTGGAGTTATCGCTTCCAATGATGATCGTGATATTATTACTGTCTCTGTTCGAGACGTAGATTCTGTTGGTCGTCGGGTTGACCGCCACCCCTAGTGGCCCGGAACCGGCGTTGACCGTCTGGGTGGAGTTATCGCTGCCATCGATCACCGTAACCGTGTCGTCAGCATTGTTTGTGACATAGATCTTGTTCGTGACGGTGTTGAGGGTCACCGCTGAGGCAGAAGTGCCCGCAGCTACGGTCTGTGTGGAGTTGTCGCTTCCATCAATCACAGTCACGTTTCCGCTGTCCCGATTTGCGACGTAGATTTTGTTGGTGATCGGGTTGACCGCCAGGCCGACTGGAAAGTCTCCGACGGAAATCGATTGGGTGGAATTGTCGCTTCCATCAATCACGGTTACGGTGTCGTCCGAGATGTTCGCGACGTAGATTTTGTTTGTAACTGAATTCACCGCCACGCTGACTGGGCCTGCTCCGGCATTGACGGTTTGAGTGGAGTTGTCGCTTCCATCAATCACCGTCACGGTGTTGTTACCGGTGTTCGTGGCGTAGATTTTGTTTGTGACCGGATTCACCGCCACCTCAAGCGCCGCTGATCCGGCACTGACGGTCTGAGTGGAGTTGTCAGTACCGTCGATCACCGTAACCGTGCCGGGGAATCCATTGTCCGCGACGTAGATTTTGTTTGTGACCGGATTGACCACCACCGAACGCGGCTGGATTCCCGCGGTGACGGTCTGGGTGGAGTTGTCTCTTCCATCGATCACCGTGACCGTTGAGTCAAAGAAGTTCGCGACGTAGATCTTGTCGGTGACGGGATTCACCGCCACGGCTACTGGTTGGCATCCCGCGGGTATCGTCGAATCCGCGAGGACGGGAAAGCACGCCACGTACAAGAGAAGGAGAAGGCCAAGAGACAGGCCGAGCCTCGAGAGTGTTGATCTGTACTGAAGGAGCCGGCAAGGTTTGGCGCTGATGAACAACATGAGTGTCTCCGTTTCTGGCCAGAGCGGAAGAGGGCGTGGACTGAAAGCAGTTGACCCTCGAGACCTCCCCTTTAGTTGCAATTATTTTGCCTGATGCAAGCAAGAATGGAAAGGCCTTTCTCGGTGTCTTTAGGCGTGGGAAATCCCGCTTGGGCTTTGAGGATGCCGGCGTTTTCAGGTGAAACTGACCCCGATTAGATGAAGACTTTACCGGACGAGACGTGGATGACCACGTCGTTCATGTGTAGTCACTCGACAGCCGGTCCTGCCGGTTTGCCTCGCGAGCCCGGCCGTTCGTGCGACCGGGCCCGCTGAGGTTTGGATTACTCTCTATTGAATCTTGAGGACGACGGCATTGGTTACGGACTAGCCGATTGGAGGGCTCGCACCGTCATCTTCCAAGAAGGCCTGCGAATTGATCTACGGGGAAATGCTCACTTGCGTTGAGGAGAGCGAGCGATGAGTACGGACCTGTCAGCTGGGGGCGTATCTTGACTGATCGGCGGAAGTGAATCAGCTCAGGCACGCCGTCCCGCCAGACGAAGCTGAAGGGTATACCAGGCTACGCTGAGCCCGATCACAACACCCGCAACGATCAACCCCGCGCTCATGCCGTACAGCGACCAGGCGAGGATCAGCCCGGAAGTGGCGGAGAGAATCTGGAGCAGGAGGAACAGCAAGAAGGTCCGCTCCCGGAGGCTGAACCGGTAGGGATCATCCGGCTCGTGGCGTAGGTGCGCGAGGGTCTGAGAATGCTCGGCGAGGGCGATTCGCAATCGCACCACCATGCGACCCGACAGCAAGAGGGAGACCAGGGTGTAGGCGGCGAGCGTCGCCACTCCCCAGGTCCGGATTGTCTCCGCCGACGGGAGCAGGGGGAGACCCTCGACGATGGCTCCCATCTTCGCCATCCCGCCGAACGTTCCGGCGAACAGGGCCACCGCCATCGTCACAATCACCGAGATGTCCGACGTTGTGGCTTCCAAAGAGAGCCTTGTATGCTCCTCCTGAAGACTCAGACTCACGTCTCCTTGCGGCCATTCGTCCTGGAGCTGAGAGACGAGACGATTGGCTCTCACGTGATTGATCAGGAGGACGAGCAGGAGACAGAAGAAGAAGACCGGCGCCAGGATCGCGGCGAGGACGAACTGTTCGAGAGAGACGAGGAAAAGCCCGAGCCCGGCTCCGGCGGACAGCGCGATCAGCGCGACGAAGTTTGTCGTGACCCCGAGCCAGTTCAGGGACTTCTGCTTGGACCGACCCTGCAGCACGCAGCCCATCTTGCTCCCGTTGACGACCAGTCCGAAGTGGCATCGAGCCGAGATGCCGGTGACAAGGGTCCCGGCGATGGCCAGGACGAGCCCGACGATCGGGATGATGTACCTTGGAAGCCACGCAATGGATTCGGGGTAGTCCGTTCCCGTCAGGCAGTCGAGCATCGACAGGACCAGTGCCGGAACGAGAACGTTGATGATGACGAGCATCAGGCGGCGCACATCGAGGTTGCTGCGCACCTCGTGCATTGAGGCCCGGTAGTCCTGCTCGGCGGGTGAACCGGATGGAACCGGGTCGGTTGGGGTGGCTGCCGTGCTCATTTTTTCTTCTCCTTTTTCTTCTTCGCCGTCTTCAAGCGATAGAGCTTCTCGCCGGTTCCTTTGTCGTGGCCGGCTTCCCGCAACAGCCCGCTCCGGAGAAGTCGGCGACGCAGGCTCTGGCGGAGCAGATTGCGGCCGAGAATCGCTTCCTCGGCGGCCTGGACGTCGGAGATCGTGAATCGCGGGGGTAAGAGGGCCAGCAGGTCGGCCTCCCGATCGACCATCCGCCTGAACTCGACTCTGGCGTCGGAGATGATTCGACCGTGGTCGAACGCGAGAGGGGGGAGCTTCGTCAAAGGGAACCACCGGCTCTCCGAAGCATCGTCTCCTGCGATCGGCTCCGGGCGATCTCCGCAATGGAGAGCCAGGAAGACGACGGAGATGGTGCGGCCACGCGGATCCCTTCCCACTTCTCCGTAGGCCCCGAGTTGGCACAAAGGACCGACTGAGAGTCCGGTCTCCTCCTGGAGCTCGCGTCGAGCCGCGGTCTCGACTTGCTCCCCCATGTCGAGAAAACCGCCCGGCAGGGCCCAGCGTCCCCGGAACGGTGCGCGCTTGCGCTGGATGAGAAGCAGGCGGGGTCCCGCGCCCTTGTCCACGGCGATCAGGACGACATCGACGGTAAGAGATGGCCTCGGGTATCGGTAGTTCGGACTCATCCTTCCCCCTGAATTAGTGATGAACCATGATTATACCTGCCTTCGGGGGCGTTGCTGTAGCGGTAGGCAGAACGAGCGTCGAATGCGGAATAGTCGAAGCCGCCGCCGCGGAAAATACGGAGGAGGGAGTTTGGCACCTTCCGTTCTCCGTTCGCAGGCTTCACCGACATGTTGTAGTATCCATACCGATCCCTGCACCATTCCCACACGTTTCCGTGAACATCGTGAAGGCCGAATTGGTTGGCTCGATGTCTGCCGCGAGATCATCTCCTGGCCCGATCGTTCTCCAATGCCTTCAATCAACGTGGGCAATAGTTTTGAAACCCCCGTACGCCATCCGTTGGAAATCAAAAATTGGATTCTCCGGGTCCATCAGTTCCCCCATCCGCGGGTCAGTCGCGACCTTTTCGTTTGCGGCATCTCTTGCTTCACGCGATTCAAAAACCACCCACCCAAATATCACGTTCTCGTTTTCGGTGGCATTGACCATCTCTGCGAAGGAACGAGTTCCTTTCTCGGTGCCCAGGTCGTCGCCGACACATTCCCAGTATTCGAGTGCACCGTGTTCTTTCCAGATTTTAGCGGCAGCCTCGACGATTGCCTTGTAATCGTCCATGCGTTCTTTTGAGATGGGCAGGACGAATCCATCAACATATTGCATTATTTCGTTCTCCGCCTTTGTAAGGGTGCTGTGAAACGGGATTCGCTCACGGTGATGGACATCTAACCCACATCCCACCTTCTTTTTCTACCCTTTTTTGAGCGATCTTTCCTCTGACGTCGTGATTTGACCGGATACCCAGGCATAGGATCCGAGTGCCTACTCTGACAGTGTCGGTGCTAGAATCGTGACTCCCTGGCAGGGGGAGCATCGCTTGTCCCGAAGCACGATACAACTCTCAGAGGATGAACATGAAGACGATCAAACAGGTCATGGCCGCTCTCGAAAAGGCGGGCAACCCGCTCCGAATCCAGACTTACACGAACCACGGTGCTCCGAAGGGCCAGATGTTCGGTGTCAGCGTGGCGGATATGAAGGTCATTGCGAAGCAGATCAAAGGACAGCAAGAGCTGGCCTACGAGTTGTTCGAGACCGGTAATGGAGACGCCCAGTACCTCGCTGGCATGGTGGCGAACGGATCCCCCATGACGAAGCGTCTGCTCGATCAATGGGCGCGGAAGGCGGTCTGGCAGATGGTGTCGGAATATACCGTGCCCTGGGTCGTCACCGAGAGTGACCACGCAAGCAGCCTGGCGCTGAAATGGATGACGGCGAAGAAGGAGTCGGTCGCCACCAGTGGCTGGAATAGCTACTCCGGCCACGTGACGGTGACGCCCGACGAGGAACTCGATCTGGACGAGGTTGAGAATCTTCTGGAGGAGGTCGAGGGCGGCATCGATTCGGCAATGAACCGGGTCAAGTACACGATGAACGGCTTCGTGATCGCTGTCGGAACCTATGTCAAACCGCTGTCGAAGCGAGCCAAGGCGATGGCGCGTAAGCTCGGTAAGGTCGATGTCCAGATGGGGGGGACCTCTTGCAAGGTGCCACTCGCCCTGGAGGCCATCACCAAGGCGGAGAAGGCCGGGAGAGCCGGGAAGAAGCGGAAGACGATCAAGTGTTGAGCTCGGTTGGAGGCAGCTTGAAAAGACGATCTCGACCCTGACCAGAATACGATGATACTTAGTTTGGTCTTGACCATTCCCTGCTTACCTGTGACGTCGCAGAGTGATGGCCCCAACAAACATCGTAGCACCAACAAGAAGAAGCCATCCCCCGCGGGAGAGGGTAGGCACTTCAAACCGGCGAGCAATCGCGGATTCAACAGTGATCGCATAGGCCTCACCGTCACCGAACGCGGGGATGGAGATCGACACGCATCCGTCAACGACAGGCACGATTTGATCCGAGACGACTTCCGGTCCATTCAACAGCCCCCTGACCTCCGGCAACGGATCATAGAACTCCGGGAAGTGAGGGATCTTCTCCAGGCGGACGAACGCCTCCTCTCCCGCGAACGGATAGTCCTCGATCTTGATCTGAACCGTGTCCGAGCTGGTATGGAAATGACGGCCAACGAGAAGCCGTAACGTCCTCTCTCCCTCGTGACGTGTCGCTAGAATGTTGGAGCGAATGCGGGAACTTGCCGTCGCGAGTTGAGTTCCGCCATCCATTTCAGCGTAGCGTTGATAGACCCAGTAAGCGGGTTGAGGCGTGCGGCCATTCTGTAGAAACATGCCATCCATCCCGAAGCCACATCCACTGTAGGTGACTTCGGTTTGACCGCTTCTTTCGAGAACGGTCCAGCAAGACCGCATGGAAGCATCGATGTCAGCGAGATCAATGTAGTAGAGATACCCAACGTTCCAACCTGGGGAGAGATGCTCTTGAGTCCCGGTGTATTCGTTGATGTGAAGCTCCGGAGCATATCCCGTCCCGAAATTCTGTTCGAGCCTCGCGCGCACGATTTCTGTATTGGTCAGAATATCTTCCGGCTTGGGTCCCCCGTGAAATGCACCCCCGTTTTCATGCCACGCAACAGCGTCAAGACGGATGCCGTACTGAGAATCGAGGTCCGCTAGAAACCCTGTAACGTTCTCTACCCCGGGGTTGTTCGGACGAAACCAGGAGATGCTAGGTCCCACGAGCCGAGCGTCCGCATCGAATTCCTTGACCACGTTGTAGGTTCGAGCAAACAGTTCGAGGGTCTGTTGGTATGTTCCGCTCCAAAAGAATGGGTGATCCGGTTCGTTCCAGATGTCATAGAAGGCCACCGGGTCGTTCGGAAACTGACTGCGGATATTCTGAAGATAGGCCCGAAGGAAATTCTCATACCCCGTCCAGTTGAGCCAAGGCTTCGCGTTGGGGTAACCGCCGACAGCGTTGGCATATCCATCGGAGAGAATCCAGGTGACACTCGCACCATGGCGACGTGCTTCTTGAAATGTGAACTCATGGGCAAGACGCCAGTGCCTGGGCTTCAAAGCAGCAACCCGATTCGTATCGAGAGAACCGATGCTGAAGCCATGTAAGTAGCCGTGACGCAAAACGAACGGACGAAGCTCCTGACCGGCAAACACGGTCATGGTCTCAATGGCCGCTAGGGGCCAGACCAGTCCTAATAGCACCAGACTGAACAACGCCATCTGAAAACTCAGGGATCTGATTGTCATTCCAGCCTCCTTGATCGGATTCGTAAGCTCATTGTATCGTCTCCCACGACAATGAGGACCATCAAGGATGAATGGGGCCGAAGCGAGTCCCGTGTGGTGGTGCTTCCCCTCTTTCTTGGCCAGATTCCGCAGTTTCCCGGCCGGTGTGTCCTGAACTTCAGCTCTCCGCAGCTTGGAAGCCTTGGAAGCAACGAGCCCGGCCGTTTGTGCGACCGGGCTCGTCGAGAATTCGGACTGCTTTTACTTGATGCTCTTCTCAGTTCGTGAGCGAGTCGCGACCCGCCGAAGCTCGAAGAGCGAAGGCTGGTTACTGGATCTTGAGGACGACGGCATTGGTGACGGAGTAGCCAATGGGATGGCTAGCACCGGCATCTTCCAGGAACGCCTGCAGGGTGATGGTCAGGGGGTTGGCGAGCCCGTTGGCCTTCGACGCGCTGAACGGAGCCGTCGGCGGAGCAGAGATCTCGCGGACCTGACGGCAAACCGCGTTCGGAAGCCCGCCGCGCAGGCAGCGGAAAGGTTGTGGCGCTCCACCCGTGAGCGGAATCGGATTCACGAAGCAACCCACAACACTACTCTGGACGGTCAGGTTGGTCGGAGACTGAGGACCGCCGATCCAGGCACAAAGGAAGTACTTTGCTTGGCTCGGACCTTCGGGAGCCGAATGCAGGGCGACTTCGATCCGCTCGCGGACCTCGACGCAGACCTCTCGCGTGCCGGAGGATCCGGTGCTGCCGTTCACCCAGAGTACGTCTTCGGCGACCTCGCCCGCACTCCAGTTCACGTTGCCGCCACGGCAGAGGAACGACTTCTCGCCGCCGATCTCGATGGAGTTGACGTCGGCCCCGCGCATCTCGAAGCGGGTGAGGGTGTCGGGAGCGGCGGCGCCGTCAGGGATCACGTGAAGCTCATCGCCCTGAATCATGCTTCCATCCGGAGCTTCGATCAACGTCGGGCTGTCCCATCTCCACACCGTAAGATAGTTGTCCGTACCAAGGAACGGGAAACCGAGGCCGTCCAGGTTCGGGAGGACGAAATGCTGCTCCGACTTGCACGGGTTGCTGTCGCTCACTCTTGCTGACGGCATTCCGGTCTGGTGTCCCCCGGAGAAAACTTCCTGGCCGGCGGAGAGCACCTTGACCGTGTACGTGGCTGCTCCGGTCACCGACAGCTCAAGCTCGGTTCCGGTGTCCGTGATCCGCGAGGTCGTGAGGAGCTGATCCGGCACGCCGGCCACGGTCCCGTAGACCTGGGTCTCGGTGTATCCCCCGGTCGGCAGCCCGTTTCCGTCGTTGATCTCCTGAATGTTCATTTCGAAAGTGTCGGACTCGCCAAGATCGATGGAGACGCCGTCACAGCCACTGGATCCGAGGTTGCTGACTTTCAGCTTGGAGTTGCTGGTCGGGGGCTCGAAGATGGCGTTGTCGATGACCCGGTGAGGAAGCGCGGGGAACTGGAGGAGGGCTGTATCCGTCACGACGAGTTCGGAGATCCCGTTCCCGGCCTGGACGGTGAGTGTGGTCGGGCCTTGCGCCGGGGTGAAATTCTCGGCGACGACCTCGATCAGGTTGCCGTCCACTGCACCTCCACCACCACCATTGACGAAGATGGGACGGCAGCCGCCACTGGTACCACCACAGTGGAGTCTCGGGCGGCAGCCACCAGTCCCGCCACTCCCACCATAGCCGGATAGCCGCGGCGTTGGGTCCATCGGATCGTCGAATCGGAAGTCCCAGGCGCCGGTGTGACCCGTGACCTCTTCTTTCAGGATGACCTCACCCGTAGTGGTGACCTCGTACACCCGGAGAGTCTTGGATGTGACGTTGAATCCGGGGAAGGAAGTTCGGACTTCCAGCTGGTTTCCTATGTCCTCGTTAATCATGACCGTCGAGGCGTTGCCGCCGAAGTCTCGGGTGAATGTGGTGATGGCGCCATCCTGGGTGGAGGCGGGCGCGAGAATCTCTTCGAGCTCGATCTCGTAGCCGTCCGAGTCTCCCAGGTTGATCGAGTACCCGTCACAGCCGCTGGACCCGAGATTGCTGACCTTCAGGCGTCCCGTGATGCAATCGATCTCGAGCAATGCGTCGTCGACGGCGTTATGCTCGAAACCGTAGGTGGTCAACCGGGTCACCTGCTGGCCGCATTGTCCGCCGGCGGATGCGGGGGGGGATCCGCACAACGCGGCGATCCCACAAAGGGACAGGACGGCAAAGGCCCTGCCGGTCGCCCCAAGAGCTCTTGCAGCGATTGAATCGTCACGATCCAGGAACGTCATGGTCCATCTCCTTGTTCTTTCGGGAATCCGTTTTTGGATCCGGTTTCTTACGACTTGATGCTCTACCCGATCTCTCTCGAGTCCGATCATTCTCAGCCCTGGACTCAACAAGACAGCAAGCGGGTAAAAAGGGGAGATGTGCCGCGAAATCTGGAAAAAGAGAATAGGGATCGGGGCATGTGGGAGCCCAGCATACTGTCTCCGGACGATTGGGCTTGTCGGGACCCGTCCTCTTGCCACAATGGCCGTCCTGAAAAACCAGGGCCATCGAACGGCTTTTCCGGAATCCGGAAAGCTTGATGCACGCCCAAGAGCTCTCCGATCACTTTCCGGAATCCGGAAAATGACGGGCTGTGCGATAACCTGATGATCGCATCAACATGGGAAGGGGTTCATGCATCGGGTCTTGGTGGGAGCGCCAGCGATGGTATTGTTGGGTGGCGGAGTGTCCGGTTCTCGTGGTCCTGGTCCGGAGCACGGGGGCCGAGTAGCGCTGCCCCGGAAGGCCTGGATCCTGATTTCGGCTGGAGGAGCACCATGTCCGGTTCGACCTTGAACTCTGCTGGTAAGAACGCTAACTCCTACAGGTCTGGTGTCGGGGGGGCGGTGGTTTGCATCATCCTCGCGGCCGTCTGTTACTGGGCCCTCACACGCACCGATTCCGCCCCGGACTTCGACACCCATTCGACTCAGATCGTTGCCGGAGGCGAGGAGAAGATCGGAGTCGGCGGCACAGGGAGGGACAACGCTTCTCAGGAGGGTTCCTACCCGGATGAGAGGCCTGGTTCGGGCGGCGAGGATGGGCAAGATGGAGACCGGGCTTCCCTTGGTGAGGGATTGACGCTGACCGGGACGGTTGTCAACGGCGAGTACGAGCCGATACCTCTGGCGCGTGTCCGCTGGCTGCCGGTGTCGGAGAACGAGCTCACGAAGCACGACGTCCGCCATGATGGTTTCCTCGTGATGGGTTCTCTGGATTTGTCCCACTTCCCCTCTTCCCTGAGGGATCCGCTCCTTCGGTCCCGATTCGCCCAGGCGGATGAGGCCGGCACCTTCGAGATTCACGTGCCGTCTTCCGGCGACACCAGCCCATTTTCTGGCTCATCTCTTCTTCTGGCGTGGGCGCCTGGGCTGACTCTCGAGTCGGTGGTCTTGTCTTTCGATGTTTCCGAGCCTTCCGAGTATTCTCTTGGACTCATCGAGCTCGCGCCCGCGGCCGAGGTCTGCGGGACTGTCACCGATCGAGCCACCGGTGAGCCCGCGGCCGGGATGATCGTGCACTCTCGGACGGCGAACCGGGGTTCCGTGCCGATTCTCGTGGATGGGGAGGGTCAGGCAAGCGCCCGGGTGGGACCTCACGGACGTTTTGCTCTGGTGGGCCTGGCTCCGGGAGAGCAGAAGGTCCATCCCACGAAGGGAGACGGTGTCTGGGTCGGCCTCACTCCCCGGCAGGGGCGCTCGGCGTGGTTGCGTCCCGGTGATCGCATCATGGATGTTGATTTTCTTGTGGACCGGGGAGGAATTATTCGTGGAGTTGTGCGGGGCTCGGATGGCATTCCCGCCAAGGTTGTAGCGGTCTGGCAGAACTTCCTTGAATCCTCCATGCACGGAAATCTGGAAGGGGTGCGCGAGATGCAGGACAGCCAAGAGGTGACCGATGAGGAGGGGCGGTTTGCCATCCAGGGTCTTGCTCTTGGAAAGGAGTACACCGTGCTGGTTCGCGCCGAGGGTTTCGCCCCGGCAAGCTCGGAGCCGGTAGAGCTCACTACCGAAAACCCGGAAAAAGATGTTGCTCTCCACCTGGATCAGGGCTCAAGCGTTTCCGGGTTCGTTGTGGACGGAGCTTCTGCGCGAGTATCCGGGGCCTCGGTCTATCTCACGCCCCAGCTTTACGGCATGCTCGCCCGCAAGCAGCACGTCTTCTTCCTTCATGGAGTGAAGACCGAGACCACAACGGATGAGGCGGGATTGTTTTCGTTTCGTCACCTCCCCCCGGGGACGTTCACGCTTCGAGTCGGGGAGGTCAATACCTATGACGTTCTGGGGACCGACGCGAGCGGCGTGCAGATCTCGCTTGATGGAACCGAGAACCTCACCGATATCGAGCTCAGCCTTGCGTCCGATATCGAATCTCTCGGGGAGGGGGTTCCGGGCTCGATTCTCGGGCGGGTCATGGATGATCGGGGGGACCCGCTCGTTGAGGCTTCCGTCGGGATCACCTCCGCTGGCGGCGGCATGTTCGGGCTCTTCAGCCGCAAGAAGTCGTTTGATACGAAGACCGACGAGGAGGGGCACTATCAGTTCGAGGATGTGGCCGAAGGTGAATACAACCTGGTCGTCGAGATGGTTGGCCACGAGAAATCGGAAGGGAAGGGGATCCGTCCCGATGGCGTCTGGCAAGAGCATGTTCTTTCCCGTCTCTCCTTGGTCTCGGGGATCGTGGTTCTTTCCGGTGGAGAGCCGGCTCCTCCTCCTTTTCGGGTGAGGGCCCTGACCGAGGGAGGACCCGACTTCGGCGATTTCGTGGAGCAGATCATGACCCCCCGAAAGAGGGGAGAGACGACCTGGGAGGATGGAAACGAGGGCGGAACCTTTTCCCTCGCCGGTCTCAATGCCGGTCCTTTTATCGTCGAGGCCGAAGTCCCTGGCCATGCAATGGGGCGAAGTGAGCTCCTGGACCTTGTGCCGGGCCAGGAAATCACGGACTTGACGATCGTCGTCAGTGCCGGCGCGACGATCAGTGGTTCCGCGGTGCTCAGCAACGGCGAACGACTTGCCGGAGTGACGGTGACGTTGTTTCCGGCAACGAAGGATCAGTCGATCCGGATGATGCAGAAGATGATGCCAGCCTTCATGGCCAACAATGGGCGCGACACGTCAACGAACGAGGAGGGGGACTTCGCAATCGAGTTCGTGTCCCCCGGCTTCTACTCGATTTCTGCGACCCACCCGGATTATGCACCGTCCGCGGAGCTAGACGTGGCAGTGAAGGTCGACGAGAATGTCGCTCTGGGTCCACTCGTTCTTTCTCTTGGAGGGACGATCCAGGGAGTGGTCACCAATGCGGGGGAGCCGCGGGCTGGAATGATGATCCAGATGTACGGCGATGGTCCCATGAAGGTCGCCAGTTCGGACACAAGAGGAGAGTATTCCTTTCAGAAGCTTCGACCCGGAGATTACATCGTCACCATCTTCGATGCCATGGCCTTTGCGTCAGGCAAGGGGGTGTCGATGAAGACCAAGAAGGTCACCGTGGAAGGTGAAGAGATCCAGGAGGTCGATTTTCCCTTTGGCACCGGGCTTCGAGTGTTTGGAATCCTGAATACGCCTCCGGGATCCCGCGGCCTCATGACCATGGTCACCCTCCGTGTGGCCGGTGGGCCGGGTCCGGAAGATCTGGATCTAACGGACATCACGGCCCAGTTCAAGGCGGCCGAGTATCAGGTCGGGGTTTCCATGGTAGGAAAGGACGGGGGCTACGCAATCCTGGATGTCGCCCCCGGAGAGTACATCCTCGAGGTGCCTGCAATGCCGCGAGATCTTACGGACATTGAAGGCTTCAACAAGATGGACCGGACGCCTCTTTTTCGCCGGACGATCCAGGTGAACAAACAGGACCTCGAAATGGACATTTACATCCAGTAGCAGACCGTCTTTGCCCGGTGTCTCTCCTACTCGGTTCGAAGCAAGACCGCGTTCGTGATGCTGAATCCAAAGGGATTGAGTGCCCCATTGTCTTCCACGATGCCCTGGAGGTGGAACGTTGAGGGGATTGCGAAGCCAGTCCCCTTCACGAGTGTCCACGGCACGGTTGCGGGCCCGATGAATTCGGGAGTTCCCGAGCAGACGATCGGAGGGATCAGGTCACCACG
>JAJDCM010000048.1 GCA_029260825.1 Planctomycetota bacterium
GCAGGTAGCCGATGGCAAGTCCCGGCTGATGGAACGAGAGCGAGCCCTCCGGTGCTGGCCAGAAGGGGAAGAGGAAGTCGAAGTTGTTCCCCGACACCTGGTAGGAATGCATCAGACCGAGGCCGGTAGCAACGGCGCCGATGAGCGCCCAGAGCGAAGCGGCGAAGAATTTGCGGTCAATGAGGCAAACGGACATCGCGGCCAGAATCATGCAGGTAAAAATGTATCCACGCTCAAGGATGACCATTCCGTGGATCAAGAAACCGTTGACCTGAGTGGAGAGGTTGCTGGTCAGGAGCTGTTGAATCGTTGTTCCGGAAGACGTGATGAAAGCCCCTTGGGTCACGGTCGCTCCCCAGGCAGCAATGGCCGGAAAGAGGCCCATAGCGACTGCGGGTGCATGTTCCTTCGGAGTTGCCTGAAAGGCCTGAGCGGTGATCACGATGCCGATCCAGAGCACGATCGCAATTCCCGCTTCCATCGGGATGATGGAATTGACCACCCCGACGAGACCGAACAGACAGAGTATGGTGATGACAAGACCGTTCAGCGTCGAGTAGCCGGCCCGTGCGCCAAGACCTTTCCAACCGGGATGGCCGATATAGATCGCGGTGGGAAAGCAGGATCCGAAGCATGCGCCAAGAATCGTGCCAAGTCCGTTCACCGCAAGAGAAGAGCGGGTGTCGAACTTATCTCCTCCGGCTTCCGCGGATTCGATGTTCTGAAGGCTTCCTATCACATTGAAGAGGCCCATGGGAATGATGACCGAGAGGAACCCGAAAGTCATCTCCCGGTGTTCCTGGAGGGTTGAAAGGAGACCACTCACCGCAAGTTGGGGCAGCCTCAAACCCATTTGACTGAACTGATCGGAAATTGCCTGAACGCTCATCACGGAACCGATCAACCACTGGGGTGCATCCGGGAAGATCCCGGCGATGGCCGTCAGAATCCAGGCGATGATGGTTCCAAGGGCGACGGCTACCATCCCGCCGGGAAGCCCGAACGGAAATGGCGTTCTGGAGAAATACGTGATCAGAACCAGGGCAAGAGGAAGCATGGCCACGAGTGGATGCTGAAAGATCTGAAGGGCGAACGTCATCGATATGAAGCCGATCGCGATCCCGGCGAGGGTCGAAAGGAGAGCCGCACGAGGAGTGTGACGTCGAATCTTCTCGGCAACAAACGCGCCGAAGAACTCGATGATTCCACTTCCAATGCAAGCAAGGATTCCCATCTGCCATGCGAGTTCGACGCTTTTTGTTTTTTCGTAGACCGGCGCCATCACAAATAAGATGTAGACGATCATCGACGGAGTGTTGATTCCGTAGGGAAGAGCGGTGACATCGTCCCGTCCTTCGCGGCGGGCGAGCCGATGAGCTTGCCATGCATAGAAAATATTACCGGCAAGGATGCTCACCGCGGCGCCGGGAAGGATGTGGGCATAAATGAATCGGGCGTCATCTCCCTGCATGCCGCACAGAAAACCGCACATACCGACGATGGCGAGAAGTTGAACTAAATTGTCGATGAAGAGGCCAAAGAAGCCGTCGAGGTCTCGCTTGACGAAAATCGGATAGCTTTTCATGAGGTTGATCCGGAGTCTCGTTTTTGGAGCTCGGCTTCCACCTTATCGATGGAGCGACCAAGCTCGGTGAGAAGGGGGCTTTTCCAGCCATCGGAAAGAACTTCGAGCAATCTGCGCCACTGGGCCAGCTGCTCCCTGGGGCCCTGATTCAGTCGGTCGAAGATCGGCTCGTCTTTGCGAAGGTTGGAAAGAACGGAGCGGATGTTGTGAATCTTGTCCGCGGCGGAGATGGCCCGTGCTTTTGAGGGTGCACCGGCAAGCTTGCGGACGTAGGCCTCCTTGCGATGAACCCAGGGGAAGTTCTTGCTGGGCTCGGTGACAAATTCGACCAGATCGAGGACCGGCTGGCCGAACTGGTTCACAATCTCGTCGCGAGGAAAGTCCGTATCTTCGAGGACGTCGTGGAGAATGCCGGCGATCACCACGTCTTCAGAATAGCCGGCCTGGGTCAGAATCAAGGCGACGGCCGCGCAGTGGCTGAAGTACGGAATCTCCCCTTCCGACCTGCGGAACTGCCCTTCGTGCGCCTTTGCGGCGACCTCAAGAGCGCGGGCTACGAGTTCATTATAAGGAGAAGGACGCTGTTCTGGCATCCGCTCAGGTTACTCGCTCGAGCCTCGAAGCGGAAGAGTCCGATGAACGCCGGGCCAGATTCCAGGAAGCGGCGGCGATGAGGACGAACAGGACGGCGTTGGCGGGGATGTGAAGGTTGAAGTCCACGAAGCCGTGGACGGCGATGGCAAAGATCCCTGCCATGAGGCCAAGAAGAAGCGGTTGATGACGGGTCGAATTCAGGAACCCACGGATCAGGGTGCGGGCGAACCAGATACCGGCAGCCAGGATGATTCCTAGCCCGAGAAGACCAAGTTCGGCGGTGAAGTGCCACCAGTCGCTTTCGGCGTAGGTAAACGTGCGGTGCGCGGGGAAGTCCTGAAATGCGGGGAGGACATCGGCGAAGTTGCCAACTCCTACGCCCAGAACGGGGAATGATTGAATCAGAGCGAAACAGCTTTCCCAGAGTTCGAGCCGAAGAGTGAGGGCGTCGGCTAGCAAGAGCCGATTCATGAGTTCTTCACCCCCCAGGAAAAGAACCAGGCTGCCAGCGGCGAGGAGAACGGCCGTCATTCCAAGAACGGTGAAAGGGCGCTTGATGATCCCGAGCAGAAAGACAACACATCCAAGAGAGAGAGCGACCATTCCCCCTCTTGAAAGAGAGAAGAAGACGGATGCCATCATGACGATGCTGGCAAGAGCAAGAAAGATGATCCGGCTTCCGGTCTTGTCCGAGAGGAAATCGGGAACGCTAAAAGGAGAACCTCCTCGTTCCCGCTTCCACTGTTGAGCCCGATAGACCGTGAATCCCATGGTGGCCAGAGTTGCCATTTCGAGGAAGCCGGCGAAGTGGTTTCGATTGACGTAGGGACCGAACGGAGTTCCTCCTCGAGTGAGGGGGATGGTCCAGTAGATGTCTCCGTTGCCCGTGATTTTTTGCACGATACCAAAAACAGCCAGAGCAAATCCGGTGCCGGCAATGGTCACGAACAATCTCCGAATGGAGCGAACCGACTGGAGATGGCTAAGAGCAGCCATCAAGAGAACGGCAAAGGCGACGAAGGTCAAAGATGACTGGAAGCTCTTTTCCCATCCGACCGAGAGGGATGAGTAGTTGGAAGCGGTCGTGGCGGCAACTTCAGGAAGCAAGCTCTCCCTCAGCTCCAGTCCTCGAGGCATGATGATCTCAGCGATCGCCAGTGGAAGCGGAATCATTTGCAGGGCAAAGATCCCCGTCAGCAAGAGGCAGAAGAAGACGGGCGCTCGTCCCGACAGCGAAGACTTTCCGCCGAGAAAGACTCTTATTGACCAGAGCATGAGAACCGCAGCGGCTACTCCGCGGATCAGTCCGATCGCCCACGGTTCAACGCTGCCAAATGCCCAGGGGGTGAGAGCAACCATACAGAGGAGGAAGGTCTCGATGGCAATCCGACAGAGCCGATCAATTCGCCCCGTTTTTTCCGGCTTGCTGGAGAGAGAGGAGGGGCCGGACGGCATTACCAGGTCGGCAGTTTCCGATGTCACGATCGATTCTCCGGGCTTTCGCCGATTAGAGATGGGAACTAGTTCTGTTTCGATTCGGCGGCGATCTTCTCGCGAATCTGTCGCTCGAGCGCGGCGAATCCGTCATCGTTTGGCGAGTAAACCCGAGCTCTCTCCAGGTATTGCAGTGCGATACGCCATTGACGTTTCTCCATCATCAGCTTGGAGAGGGTTTCGAGAGCCTTGATGTCGGTATTCTTCCGGACGTATTGAACGAGAATGGTCGCCGCGGTGTCGGTGTCTCCAAGCTCTTTGTGAGCGAGGGCGAGGTAGTAGTTCGGCTTTTCGTAGAACGGGAATTCCTCTTCAAGTCTTGGAAAGAGGGTCAGTGCGGAACGAAGACTGTCGGACGAGCGTAAGGCCTGAAAAGTCTCGAACAGGATCTCATCACGCTGCCGGGATAGCCGAAGGGCAGTTAGCAACGCCGGCCAGGCCTCTTCGATCCGTCCGAGGCGAAAGAGGATGCGGGAGCGTTCTCGCTCGCCCCGAAATATTTTTTCCGTTTCAAACCCTCGTGCCTTCTCGATGGCCTGAAGAGCTCGCTCGTACTGTTCACACTCTTCGAGGGTGACCGCAAGGTTGAGAAATCCTTTGAGTGGGAGGTCAACCCGGGTTGGATCAAGCTCGTGAGCCTTTTCCAGTTCGGTGACTCCTGCCTCGAAACGCCCGGTGGATGTGAGGTAGCTGGCAAACGCAGCATGACCGGCCACGGTGTCGGGAACAATCTGAGAGAACGTCTCGACGTCCGGATGATCGCCGATTTCTAACCACGGCATCGTCTCGGGAATGAGGGTTGGATCGATTGCATTGATCCTGGCCAGAAGGAGAGTGCCCTCGGCGAGATCCTCCTTACTTCCGTACTCCAGCCATTGATAAAAATGGTTCTCCGCGAGGGTGAAGAGGAGATCTTTGTGATAGGGAGCGGCTCGAACTGCGGAACGAGATTCAAAGAGAGCTGACTCGTCCCTTCCGGTTCGGGAGTGCAGGTTGGCAAGATACAGATGATGAAGACCGCTAAAGGGATTCGCTGTCAGACCCCGCTGATAGAAGTCGATGGAAGCGGTAATCGAGTGGGGGACATCGCTATCACGCCAGGGAGCGACCTCGGAGTCTTCGTCGATGACTTTCTTTTGTTGGTCGAATTGAGCCGAAAGAAGATCACCCCGGGCAAAATAGATGTCCGCTTTGGGGGCGAACCCTTTTTCTGCCTTTGCGAGCAAGTCATTGGCCCGAGATAGGTCAGCACTTGCCGGGTCGACCTGGTTGAGGATCAGTGTCGCCTCATCCAGAGCAGCTTGGGCCGTATAACTGCCCCAGCTGAAATATCCCATTGCAAACGTAAGGCTTAGCCCCACTGTCAGGGCAAAGAGCCGGGTCCAGGTCATTCCTTCGATCTCGTGCCGGGTGTGATCCTCAACCGGGTAGGGAGGCTCACGAAAATCAATGCCCGGATCAAAGAGAGGATCCTTTGGGTCGTCCATGGCTGTCGCTCGCTAAACTCGACAGACCTTTGCCTGGATAGTCCGAACCGCTTGGTGTCTTGCGGTAGACGACCCGCGCGCTTTGCCCCAGGCGCAAGTCTTTGTGGACTGCATGTTTGTTTGTTTCCAACCGCGATCGGAAGTGTAACAAAGTTATTGACGTTTTTCGCTACTCCCGGATCTCGACTTCCATGACCCGATCATTCTCGATGATCAGATTGATGCGGGTTGGCTCTTTTGGATAGACATAGGACCAGGTTTCTCCGCCGGACTCGGACGACGAAAGGGTGGCTCGGTATCGGGGTGGACCGATGGCCTCCATGACCTGGTCGGTGGTCATTCCGCGAAGATCGAGGCGGCGATACTTGACCTCGTCGTATTTTTTTACGTCGGCTGCCCAGGGGTCGACGGTAACGCAGGAAAGCGTTCCGAAGAAAAGGAAGATGCATGCTGAGATGGACAGGAACCGGGCCCAGGGTCGATTGCCATTGGTCATGGCGCTGGTGTTAGGAGCGTTCATGATGGTAGGTGATACATTGAAATCCCGGTTCAATCCACCGGATATCTCACCTTTAGAAGGCGGGTCAGCAGGTTCGCGGCGATGTTCCCTCCCGACGCCACCACGACGATTTTTTTTCCGCGGGTAGGAATTCTCTCCGACAAAAGAGCTGCAATGCCAGCAGCCCCACTCGGCTCCAGGACGACCCGCATCTCGTGGGCGGCGTAGTGAACGGCATGGGCGAGACTTTCTTCGGTTACGACACTGACTTTTTCCACGAATCGCCGTGCTAGCTGGAACGTCCGCTCAGCAACTCCACCTTCGAGTCGAGTGGCCAGCGTCTCTGCCGGGGGAAGCGTCAGGATGGCCTCTCCCCTTTCAAGGGACCGAGCCATGGCGCAGGAGGCCTCGGATTGAGCTCCGTGGAGTTTGGTTTTCGAGCCGAACTCCTCGATGGCAAGTCCAAGTCCGCCAATGAGACCACCGCCACCAACCGGAGCCAGCAAGATGTCTGGATCCGATATCTCCTCGAGGATCTCCAGACCGAGGGTTCCTCCATTCCCTTCGATGATTTTTGGGTCGTCGAAGGCGGAGACGAAGGGAAGGTCCTCTTTCTGGGCGAGTTCCATGGCCTTTTGTTCCGACTCATCGTAGCCACGTCCAATCACCCTGGGAATGGCCATTCCGACCTCGAGCGATTTGACGTCCGTCGGGGAAAGGGTTTCCGGAACAAAGACCTGGCACGGGATCTCCATGAGGTTACAGGCGTGGACCATTCCTCGACCGTGATTTCCGGCCGATGCGGTGATGACTCCCCTTTTTCTCTGATCGGGAGAAAGACCCAGGATTTTCCATAAAGCCCCTCGTACCTTGAAGGAGCCGGTACGCTGCAGGGATTCGAGCTTGACCCAGACCTCCCCCTGGGTCTTTTCCGACAGAGCATCCGAGAGAACCAGGGGTGTCTTCAGGAGATAGGGAGCAAGAGCCTCCCGAGCTCGGGTAAGATGGGTATTCCGGGGCATCCTGTACCTTGAGTTCGAGGAAAATGCGGACCGTTTGAAAAAAACAAAAGCTCACTACCGGCCGGGACCGATAGAAGAAGAACGCCGAAGCGGCGGGAGGGGGCTAACGGGTAACGAGTTTGTCTAACTCTTCAGGTAAGAACAAGTTGTTTTGGCGATCTCACCGGTGTCACCGGATGCTGAGGGATCTCGAGGAATGGGGTTGTCATGCTTTCAGACGAGAAGCAAAAGGTACTGGAACGGTTCGCTGAGCTCTTTGCTGCGGAGAATGCCAAGGCAAATATCTCCGGCTGCAAAGACTCCAAGGTCTTCTGGCGAAAACACATCCTTGATTCAGCTGCCCTGAACGACCACGTCAAATTCAATGCAGGTCAAAGAGTCGTCGACGTGGGTACGGGAGGTGGGCTTCCGGGCATTGTCCTGGCCATTCTCTACCCGGACGTGACCTTCGTCCTGATAGATTCTCACCGGAAGAAGACGACGGCTTGCGAGAACATCATCAAGGAGCTCGGTCTCACGAATTGCACGGTCATCTGCGGCCGCGCGGAGAAGCTGGGACGGGATGAGACCCTTCGCGAGACGTTTGACTGGGCCGTGTCCCGTGCAGTGGCCAAGCTTCCGGTTCTCCTCGAATATGCCCTTCCGTTGGTCCAGGTCGGTGGTTGGTTCGTGGCCTACAAGGGGCCCGATCCCGAACGAGAAGTGGAATCTTGTCGCTGGGCACTGAAGACCCTCGGCGGTCGTTATGACGCCACTCGAGAGTTCAACCTTCCCGATGGAGATGACGAACGAACCCTGATCTTCGTGGAGAAGGTCACCAAGATGTCAAAGAGCTTCCCTCGTCGCGATGGGGTACCTCGCCGGACCGAGCTGACCAAAGAGGATTGCGAGAAGGCCATCAAGGAGCGGATGGACGAGGTGGACGAATCCCAGGACTCGGGCGAAGACAAGGGTTCTTCGAAGGGGCCGAATCGCGGCCCGGTGAAGAAGACAGAGGGCACGAGAAAGAACGCGGGTGGAGCGACCCACGGCCGCGGAAGCGGTTGGAAAAGCGGAGGGAGCGGAAAGGGCGGGGCCCAGACCAAGGTCACCTTCCATCGAGGGAAATTTGGCGGCAAAAGGAAAGACACGGGCGCTGCTCCCTCGACCCCACTCAAACGCTACGATCGAGACGGAGAAACCCGAGGACCAGCAGGGCCCGCGATGTCCTCGTAGATCGCCCCGATCTTGCGCGCGGTCTCTTCGATCGAATATTGTTCTCTTGCCACGACCCTGGCTCGCTTCCCGAGCTCCCGTCGAAGGAAGGGTTGAGAGAGTAGTTCCAGGGTTTTCTTGGCAAGCTCGACCGGATCCCCGGCACGAGTCAGGTAGCCTGTCTCTCCCTCCCGAATCAACTCCATGAGTCCGCCGACTCGGCTTGCCACCACCGCAGCACCCGATGCCATCGCCTCGAGAGTGGCAAGACCAAATCCCTCCCAGAGGGAAGGCTGGAGGTACACGTCGCACGCCCTCATCAAGGCCGCCGTGTCCTGGCGCTGGCCGAGGAAGTGAACGCGTTCCGCAAGACCATGAGCTCTGACTTTCTTTTCAAGATGGTTTTGATCCGGACCGATCCCTGCAAGGAGCATTGCGGCCTCTGGAACAACCTTGCTGATCCGGGAGAAAGCATCGATCGCCACCCGATGGCCTTTCTGGGGAGTGAGGCTGCCGACGAGGAGGATGAATCTTGTTCCCTCCTGGCACCCGAGCTCCTTTTCAAGGTTCTTCGCCTCCTGGTTTGGCTCCTGTGGACTCCGATTTGGATAGCATTGGATATCGATGCCGTTTTGAACGACGGTGATTCGATCCGGAGAGAGCCTGGTTCTCTTTTCGACCTCATCACGAACAGAATCGGAGACCGGGAGGATTCGGGCAGCAACCCGGGCAAGTTTTCGGTCAAGAGGGATGGAGAGTCTACGAAGACCGGTGAAGTGATTGGTGTTGTGGCGACTCTGAACGAGAACGGGTTTCCCGGTCTGTTTCTTGAGTGATCGGGCGGCAATCGCCCCGTTAAAATGTGCCCGAGGTAGGTGGGTGTGGAGGATGTGGATATCTTCCAGGATCATGTGCCGGGAGAGTCGATGCACGGTTCGGGCGTCCAGAACAAATGTGTTTGGAAAGCGAGTGACTTCCACTCCGTGCTTTTCTAGACGGTCTCGTAACGTTCCTGGCCCGGAGAGGTAGCCGACCGAGCATTCGAATCGTTCGGAATCCAGTTTTTCGATCAGGGAGCACAGGAGGGTCTCGGCTCCACCGATTTCCAGGTCGGTGATGAGATGAAGTACCCTCAGAGGCATGGGCCACCGAAGAGGACATAAGGGACCCGGGCATTTTGTTCTGCCCGGGCCTTGCGCACGAGAAACAGGGCTTTTTCCGGGTCGTGGGTTCTCTCCAGCTCTCGATAGAAACTGGACAGGAATTCAACGTTGCATTCGGGAGAGACGAGATCTACCGGCGCCAGAATCGTTTCGGCACCTGCGAGCAAGAAGGCCCGTGCGAGTCGAAAGCTAAGGCGTCTCAGGTCTCTTCGGGTGACCCGAACACCCTCATCCGTCAAGGAGAGAACAACAAGCCCGGCATTGAGTCGGAGGCTCAAGATGTCTTTTCGCCAGAGGAAACCGTCACCGCAT
Source organism: Planctomycetota bacterium (assembly GCA_029260825.1). GTDB lineage: Bacteria > Planctomycetota > JACOTG01 > JACOTG01 > JAJDCM01 > JAJDCM01. Next base: position 9,351 of record JAJDCM010000048.1, read on the forward strand.
CCAGGTCCCACCTGGGTGAGTGCGAGGCCTGCGCGAGCTGGTTCTTCCGGGTCATCAATCAAGACGGTTCGAAGATGGAGGATATCGCAATGGGGGGCGAGGGTTGCAAGGGCAGCCTTTGTGGCTTCCGCTCCCGTCAGGACCTCCGGTTTCTTCCAGAAGGGGGTGAGTGCTTTGATTTCCTGGCAGCCTTGATGAAGGTGGGGAAGGATTCCCCAGTTGAGGTCAGTCCCGTTGAGGCGACGGGCTTCGGGGTGGGATTGAACTTGCGGGGATCCATTCTCGCTCTCTGAATCAGGTGGAGAATCACCGGTTGAATCAGAGGGAGCATCAAGAAAAGATGTGTAGTCCGGATCAACGACGGCAAGGACTTTCGTCAGCCCTTTCTTGGATCGGGGCGGACTCGGAACCGACGAAAAAGCGTAGCGGGTCTGAAACCTCTGTCCCACCAGGCGCTTCTTGGGGTCGTGCGGGTCGGGGAGCCGGTCGAGTATCAGGGGAAGGAGGACTCCGCTCATGACGAAGGTGATCCGGTCGTCATCTTTCAAGTGTGGAGTGATCTCCGAAAATAGAGTTCGAGCGAGCAAATGCCCGGTACTTTCTCTCTGAAGGTCTAGTCCGTTTTGGGAACGCTCCGGCGTGGCGTCCAGCATTTTTCCCACCCACTGACGAAGGAGATCTTCCCGGGGCAGGGTGACCACACGAGTCAGTTCCCGGTCGCGCCAGGCAAAGAGAAAGCCGCCGTATTGACTGGAGAGAAAGGACAGAACCAGGTCGGTTGATTCCCTTTTTTCCAGAGGAACGGAGTCGGTGGCGGGAATGCCACTCAAGACAGCGTAGAGCGGGTATTGGGTACAGGTTGCGGCGCGAAACGAGACAAGACGCTCTTCCGCTTGCTGAAGTTGATCGTCGTACTCTCTTCGGTCATCCTTTCGGACGATCAGTGACACGGATGAATCGACCAGGTCCGAAAGAGATGGTTTTTGAGGGACTATTCTTTTCTCGGCGCGCCTCCGATGTCGGGCCCGTGAAGTGTTCACATGGGCTTCCAGGATGCGTTGTCGAGTGAGAACCGACCGGGGCAGAGCGCCACGAAGAGAGAGGTCGTCCGAAAGAAGCTCGGCTCTGGCCGAGACCAGTCGAATCAGCTGCTCGGCTCGATGCGCCAGAGCGGTGCGAAACGGACCGGCCTTTTCCCGTCTCATCGCTTCGGCGACCGCTTCGATGGCAAGCCAGGTCGTTCGGATGCGGTCGTCAGCCTCTGGCTCTTCAATTTCGGACCGGGGAGCTGCGTCACAAGCTGAAAGCGAGAGCAAGAAGGCCATCACCGCTTCTTCGGTCTGGCCGCTTGCCAGAAAATGTTGAGCCAGTAGACCGGAGCCTTCTTGCGCAACCGATGGCAGCCGAAGTTCGTGAGCGTTCTTGATGCTCTCAAGGAGATACATCTGAGCTTTTTTTCTCGCCCGCAAGTTCAGGGCGCACTGGCCCGCAACGAGGAGAATTGACGCGGCGATCTTTGGCTCGCGGTTTTCGACAGGGATCGAAGAGGTTTCCACCACGAGAAGTGCGACTTCCCAGCGGCCGAACGCGGTGGCGATCCGCATCTGAATGAGGTCAAGCCGATCGCGAAGAGACGCCTTCCCCATTCCCTTCTCGTCTTCCAATCGAGCCCGGGCCGAGGGAACGAGTGCTTTACTTTCGTTGGGTTGGGCAAGATCGAACCAGGCCTCGATGATCTGGACCATCGTGAGCAACGTCAGGTGTTCATGAGGAAGTTTGGTTGCCTCGCGGAGATGAGCGATTGCCCGCTCCTGATGCCCCGCCCTCGTGCAGAGTTTTGCCGTTCGAACCAGGCAAGCGCTCCGCTCTTTTTCGGAGAGTGCTCCCTCTTTCAGAGTGAGTCCTGCGCTCTTGAGTGCGCGCTCGGAGCGGGGAAGAAACCAAGCTTTTTGGCTGGCAAACACATCATAAGGTTAGCCTTCTTTTCCGAAAGATCCGGAGAAAAAAACCAAACTTCTGAATCACAGCACTAGTTTGCTGCCGGTACTTTTTTCTTATTTCCCGGGGTCTTCTTTGACGTGGCCTTTGCCCGCGCTTGATCGGACTTTGCTCGCTGCGCGATCAGGGCGTCCCGGAGGCCAATGAGATCCTGGTCTTCTGCCTTGAGCCCGAGGGCGAGCTCGAGTTCGGCGATGCCCTTTCGC
>JAJDCM010000049.1 GCA_029260825.1 Planctomycetota bacterium
TACAGGGCCGCACGTGATGATCTTTGGAGCAACCCGGTGCAATGGCCGATTGACTATCTCGCGGACGAGGCGTTGTTCACATTCTGCCAGTGGTGCAACCGGCAAGACGCGGCGATCTACAGCGAGGATAGAAAGAACACAATCCGCAAGCTGATTCAGGCGGTAGGCATGAATCCGGAAGAGTATCCTTGCGTTGAGGCCGAGGAAGCTTTGGCCAATGTGATTACTTTAGATCTTCGGGGGCTAGGGCTTACCGATCTTGAACCTGTTGGATCTCTTGGGAATGCCACAGATGCGCAGGGCGTCCGACGCTACGCCCTGCGTGATATAAACCTCAAAGACAATAATCTGATTAGGCTGGAACCACTCGGAAATCTGACGCGTCTGGAGCGCCTCGATATCGGGCGCAATGGTGGGCAGTTGAGTCTGGCGGGGCTTGAGGGGCTGGAGAATATCAGAGAGTTCCTTATGCGCTCGCATTACTACTGTGATACGCAACCTCCCTGCCCTAACCGAAATTCGGCCAGCGATTGGGATGTAGTTCGCGGTTGGAAGTTTCTCAAGGTTTTCGATGTACACAATTCAAATTTTTCGGATGCAAGCTTGCTGTCCGGGAAGCCGCTGCTGCGGGAGCTCGATCTTGCAGGTACGGACGTGACAAGCCTGGACCCTCTCGCCTGGTTCTCGCCACTTCTCACGAAACTGCAGCTCGATGCGACCGCGATGCACAGCTTCTGTGCCATTCGTCGATATTCGGATCTAGTACGGTCGCTGATTGCAGACGGCCATTTCGGCCAGGGCGGAGAGTTCGTTAACGTGTTGCGTGAAGGTGGGAGCGAGATGGTCGGGGAGTTTCTCTTTGCCCTGCAGTCCTACTACGGACTTGGATCGAGAAGTGCGGCGATTGCTTCTTATGTCGACGTTTTTGCGCAGGGCAACACTCCGTACGGCGGACTCGGTCGCAACGGGTACATCAAGATCGATAATCACGATGCTCCGGACAGTAGTGTCTTTTGGTCCGTGATTAATCACCCGGACCCGGATGTCCGATACAACGGAACCTTGAAGGTGATTCGTGACTATCTCTGGGGGGTCGAGCCGGACGATCCTTGGAGCCGGGCTATTGATCCGAGCGCGACAGTTGTCTTTCACGTTCCTCATCACGAGTATCGGATCTACGATGACTACATTCCTGGCGTCGAGATTCCAAGCAGCGATGATCCTTGCTATTGATCTCTTCGCTTCGTGAGGTTGTTCTTGGGCCATCCGGATTGATTTTCGGATGGCCCGATTTTTGTTGGGAGCTTTGGTTTGAATAACACTACCGGAGCACCCATACGAAGAACGCAAACCCGCTAGCAACCGGAAGATGAGTGGGTTTACATCGGATGCCGAACGCCCAAAGAAGTGGCAGGCCCGGAGGGACTCCAACCCCCAACCCTTGCTCGAAAAGCTACACCACCTCGAAACCCACGGGGACCTCGTAGAGCTCGCTCTTTGCTGCCTACGTCCACACGGGGCGGACCGACCGGAACACGCCGGCGAAATCGCCCAGGCATTGCAGATACATCGTGAGCAAGCTGATCGCAGAGCAAGGGAAGCGGAAGTCGAAGCACGCAAAGAAAGCAGCACTCAGAAGCTCTTCCATCTCATCGAAACGCATGTCGCCTCACGTGCTGCGCCACACCTGTGCAATGCACACGATCTTGGCCACCCATGATGTACGCAAGGTAGCACATTGGCGCTACTCGCGCCGAAGAGGCGGCATCGAACGCCGAGCCCGACTTGTCCGCCGAAGCTCGGAGAGCGAAGGTGGAAGGGCCGGTCGTTCCGGTTTGGCGAAGCGGCGCTTTTGAACCTCTGCGACCACGGCTTCCAGCTTCCCCAAGTCTCCGAGCAACCTCTTCGTCGTCTCGTAACGCCAGCGTGAAGTCTTTGCCGCCTGATCCCAGTTCGGTTCGCTGGTATCGCCCTCCTCGATCAGACCCGCGACCACCTGTTTGAGGTACGCTTCTTGTCGGATCCGAAGAAGGGACTCTTCGTGGGATGTGCGTCGGGAGACGAGGTCTTTTCCATCGACGAGCCAGTTGGACATGGGAGCGACCTTCTCCGGAACGCAGGGCCATAGCTCTTCGGCCTCCTTCGTCTTCTCCAACGCCAGCAATCGATCCGCCACCGTCGTGGCCGTCGGTTTGATGCCCGGCGGAAAGAGCGCCACGCACCCACCCTCGTGGTCGGGGAACGTCGCCTGGAGAGGGGTCTGCCGCTGCTGTGTCTTCGTCTCCACGGTCCGACCCACATGGTTGAACAGCTCCCCGAACGTTACCACCTTGTCTCCGTCGAGATCGGCTTGTCCCCGAAGGGCATCGAGCACAGCAGCCGTGAAGACCGAGTGGCCGCCGCCTCCGCCGTCGAGGACCGCTTGTTCGGCATTGCCCGCAGTGATCGCTTGGCGGGCTCGGTTGGAAAGACCGGCACGAATCCTCGGCGGATCACACGCCCAGTCATGCAGTTCCCTGGCGATATCGTCTCTCGTGACGTTCTCGTTCAGGATCAAGCGAACTGGACCTTCCTCGAACTTCAGGAGTGATGCGCTTCATTTCCTATGAACTGCATCCTGGATCTTCGCCAAGGATCGAAGTGATGCGGGGAAGAGGCGGTGAGCCGCAGTAAAGGACCGTCGAGGGAGTTCGCGGTCAGAGCGCCTCCCAGATCTGCGCGCTTCCCCGAGTCGTCGATGTTCCATGCGACTCGGATGGAAATGCCTGAATGCGAACACTTTGAACGAAGCGAGGGTAGTTGTCTCTACGCACTTGATGCTTGGGAATGTGCTGGGAGTTAGGGCTTGCACTCCTTCATAGCATCCGATACCGTGCGATCCTTCCGGCAAGCAGGAGCGCGTACGGTGATTAGTTCTCTGTGGTCGGTCAAGGACGAGGCGACTTCTGATCTCATGGCCCTGTTCTACGAGAACCTCTGGCTCAAGAAGATGGGGAAGCTCGCGGCATTGAGAACAGCGCAACTGGAGATGCTCAAACGCAACCGTGCCGAGTACGGTGAGGGATTACCGTCGACGTGGGGCGCGTTTGTTTTGGATGGGGATTGGGAATAGATGTTGTATAGACCTCCATGCGAGAGGCTCTTAGATAGGATCATAAGAAATGAAGAATATGAAATCCGGTTTCACTTTCACTCCTGTACTCGGCGTCGCGCTCCTCGTGGGAGTCATTTGCGTAATTGGAGCGACCGCAAGTATCTTTCTATACCTGCAAGCGGAAAGTGCGCGAGAAATTGCCGAGGTAGAGGCGCAGACTGCCCGTCGCGAGCTACAACGCAAATCGGAAGTGGAAAAAGGCACGAGGACGGAGGTCGGGAGGCTCTCCGATATCAAGCAATTGCAGGACCTTGAGGAGGAAGCGGCAAGTCTCCTGGCGGCGGATTCTGCTCGCGCTGGCGAGATCGAATCGTGGCTTGCAAAGGCGGCTGGGCTAGCAGATCGGCTAGAGGGTCATCGAGAGGACCTTTCAGCTTTGAGGAGAAGAGCCGACAAAGAAGAAGACGACACCGGTCATACAAAATATTCTTTTGATGACAAGGCAATGCAGTGGCGGCACGATGTCCTTTCCGATTTGGTTGAAGGGCTCGAGGGTTTTGTCGATCCAGACCCGAAGAATGGGGTGATTGTGAGAGTCAAAGAACTCCAAGAATAGGGGATTTGCACCCGGTCGTCTGTCCACGATCTCATCGGTTTCTTAGGATCCCCTGAGAGTCGTAGGCGTCCTTGGCGCCTGTCACGACCCAAAGAACAATAAGTTTTGTTCATACGTCACCTGCCCAACCACCAACCTCGCGGTGAGGAAGTGTGGGAAAGAGGGTGGTTTTTAGGTGGTCGTGGCGTTGGGAGATAGGAAGGGGCGCTTTGTGCATGACCTTGTTCAATGAGAACCTCTGGCTCAAGAAGATGGGGAAGCTCCAGGCTTTGCGAGCCGCCCAGCTTGAGCTGCTCAAGCGCAACCCGGCCGAGTACGGCAAGGGGTTGTCTTCGACGTGGGGGGCATTCGTGTTGGATAGGGATTGGCGCTGAGGTCGGTTCGCGGAGTTTTCCCGTTTCCGACCGTCAGCATTGCCTGTAGAGCCTAGTTCCGCAATAATCGGCCTCATGAATATCCAAGGGCCATCCACTTACCGTATCGATTTTCCATTTCTTCTTTTCTTGCTGCTTGCCACGCCACCATTGGAAGGGCAGGAAGGCTCTCTTGCTCATCCATCTGGAGACCCTCCATTCCTTATTGTCAGTGAAACCATCGAGGGTGAGATTGACGAGGTTGATCCAATCGTCGAGACGGAGATCCTCAAGAACCACCACACCGAAGCTCCGATTCGAGGAAAGGCCTATCAAGTCCAGATTGAAGAGGCCGGACCCTATTCCATCGATCTGAGGTCTCACACCTTCGACGCCTATCTTGTGCTGCGTGACCAGGCTGGCGCCGTGATTGCCGAGGACGACGACGGGCTTTTGGGTAGCCACGCTCGGATCGCCGTCGAGCTCGAATCGGGGGGAATCTATCAGGTCGCAGCTTGTGCCTTGCACGGAGATGTCGGACCCTTCACGATTGTGCTGCATCCGGGGCTTCCTGAGCAGCTGTCTCCGGTCGAAAGGGCTCGGCGTGAGATCGCAGACTCGCAAGAAAAAGTGCGCTTTTTGGAAGCGCTTCGTGGTTCCGATCACCCGGAGGTCGCAGATGCGCTCACCCTCCTGGGTCTGGACCTTGCCTCCCATGGCCTTTATTCCGAGGCTCGGTCTTCTTATGAGAAGTCGATTCGGATCATGGAGAAAGCCCTAGGCTCGGATCACGTTAGAGTCGCTGATCCTCTGAACAACTTGGCATTACTCCTGAAAGAGAAAGGGCTTTATCCAGAAGCGCGTTCACTTTACGAGAGATCTCTTCGGATCAAAGAGAAAGCCCTGGGCTCGGATCACCCGAATGTGGGCGTGACTCTCTACAACATGGCAGTTGTCTTGAAGCATCAGGGCAATTACTCAGAGGCCCGACCGCTTTATGAGAGATCGCTCGAGATCTTTGAAGCGGCTCTTGGCCCTGACCATCCCAACGTGGCGACGACTCTGAACAGCCTGGGATCTTTCCTCGAGTTGCAGGGCAACTACGCTGAAGCGCGACCGCTCTATGAGAGATCGATCGGGATCTACGAAGAGGCTCTTGCCCTCGGCCACCCCGCTGTGGCGACGCCTCTGAACAATCTGGCCGGCCTCCTCGTAGCCCAGGGTCGCTATGCCGAGGCACGACCGCTTCATGAGAGAGCGCTTGGGATCCGAGAAAGGGCGTTTGGTTCCGACCACCCGGAAGTGGCTGAATCTTTATTTAACCTCGCAAATCTGCTCGTATCGCAGGGGTCTCTCTCCGAGGCGCGGCGCCTCTATGAGAGAGCGCTCGAAATCTGGGAAAAGGTCTTGGGCCCTGATCATCCGGATGTGGCGACTGCTCTTGGTAGCCTGGCTTCTTTACTCCAGTCCCAGGGATTTCTCTCCGAGGCGCGACCGCTTCTTGAGAGATCGCTCGGGATCAACGAAAAAGCGTTGGGTTCCGAACACCCCAGGGTGGCGAGCTCACTTCACAGCCTGGCGACACTTTTCTTGGCCCAGGGACGATTGTCGGATGCCAGACCGCTTTATGAAAAATCTCTCAGGATCCGAGAAGAGACCTTGGGCCCTGACCACCCTGAGGTGGCTCAGTCACTCAACGATCTGGCAATTCTCTTTGACGCCCAGGGACTTTGGTCGGAGGCGCAACCACTCTTCGAGAGATCACTTGAGATCTACGAAGAGGTGCTTGGGCCCAACCACCCGGATGTGGCGACATTGCTGAACAACCTGGCGGCCCTGCTGCAAAGCCAGGGTCGTTATGCCGAGGCGCGACCGCTTCTTGAGAGATGTTGTGGACTCATCAAAGACGCTCTTGGCCCGGGTGATCGTCGAGTGGCCGTGATTCTTGGCAACCTGGCGGTGCTTGAATCCGATTCTGGCCAGGGAGGGCGAGCACTCAGTCTCATACGCGAGTCTCTCTTCTCTCGTGAATTGGAGCTCGATTCGAGCCTCGCGGCCCAAACCGAGAGCGAGAGGATGCGTTTTGCTGCAACCGTGCAGTCGAGTCTCGAAACGTATCTGAGCTTGGCTCGGGGCCTGATCCATCCGGACGAGGTGACCTCGGTGGTGCTTAAGTGGAAGGGACGGGTGGCGCGGAGTCTCTTCGTGGATGGGAAGAGCCATTTTGCCTCGCTGTCGCCCGAAGAGCGAGGGATCATCGACGAGCTGCTCCTGGTGCAGAAAGACCTTTCGAATGCGCTTTACGATCGTGAGGTGGCGGATCGAGTCACCCACGGGCGCCAGCTTGAAGAGCTCCGTAAGCAGAGGAAGAAACTCGAGCTATCCCTCGTGAGGCTTCGAGAGGGTAGAGGCGAGAAGAAAAGGGCGGTGCGATGGGAAGCGGGGGAGCATGCGGAGGCGGTTAAGAGTTCTTTACCGCCGGGTTCGGTGGTGGTGAACTTCCTGGTGCACCGAGTTTACTACCCTGCCGAGTGGAACGAGAGGAAGCTAGTCGCGCAGGGACGATGGGCCAAGCCGCGAGTTTCGGCGTTCGTGATTCACTCCGGAAAGAGTGAAACCGTGTGGCTTGATCTCGGCGAAGCAATGGTTCTTGAGGCGGCAACAAGGGACTTTCTCGAAGAGTTGATCAGCCGTCGCGGTCTTGCGCTAAAGGATGAAACCGACGACCTCGCTCAGACCACAGCCGCGACGGACCGACTTCGTGAGATCCTGTGGGATCCAATTCGCGAAGAAATTGGGGATTCGGAGCTCGTGATCATCTCTCCGGATTTGTTTCTGGGAACACTTCCGTTCGAGACGCTGCAAGAGATAGACGGGAGCTATCTTCTCGAGACGCGGTCTTTCGTCTATCTCCAAGACTTGGTGAGCCTTGCCAATCCTGAGCAGAAGAGAGAATCACCGTCTTCACCGCGTCTCTTTGCTGTTGGAGGTATCGACTATGGTCGGAGCGGGAAAATTGATCCGGCCTTGCTCCAGGAACAACACGGTACCCAAGCAGAAACCCGCGGAGGCCTTCCGCCGCGTTGGAGCCGTCTTTCGTTGACGGGCCAAGAGGCTGATGGGATTGTCGGTTTGTTCGAGGAGACTCGAAGGGAGGACGATGAGGGAGAAGACGGTGCCTTCACTCTCCTCATGCGACGAAATGCCACGGAGGAGGCCGTTAAGCATCACCTACAGCGCCACACCCTTGTTCACTTGGCGACTCATGGCTACTTCCAGCCGGAGGGTCTTCCCTCGGCATGGAAGAAAGCTCGAGAGGAAGTGAAGCGGAATCGAGACGGGGCTCTCCTTGCCAATGCCGAAGAGAAGATCACCGGCCTTCTTCCAGGCCTCCTCTCTGGACTTGTCTTCGCCGGCGCGAATGCAAAGCCGGAATCGGGTCGAGACAACGGTCTTCTCACCGCGGAAGAAGTGACGTTCCTCGATCTTTCGCGATGCGAATTGGTTGTTCTATCAGCGTGCGAGACCGGGCTGGGAAGACCGGAAGGAGGCGAGGGGATGATCGGATTGCGCCGGAGTTTCCGTCAAGCGGGTGCCCGGACGGTGATCAGTTCTCTCTGGCAAGTGCGCGATGATAGCACCCAAGAGCTGATGGAGAGATTCTACGAAAACCTGTGGCTGAAGAAGATGGGGAAGCTCGAGGCTTTGCGGCAAGCGCAGCTGTGGATGCTCAGGCGAAACCGGGAGGAAGATGGCGAGGGGTTGCCGTCGACGTGGGGGGCCTTCGTTTTGGATGGGGACTGGAAGTGACTCCTGAACAGAAAGTTGTCTCCAATCGGCGACTGGCGGTGAAATGTGAGTAAAAAGTTGTCCCCAACGCAATCGCTACCCTTAACCGGAGAATATCCCACCCTACGATGCCCCATTTAGGCAATAGAGTGGCAAGGTCATGTTCGATTTTTCGGAGTCGCTCGACGAGGCAAACGCAAGATAAGGCCGAATTGAGAATGGGGATCGGGGTTAGGGGGAGTCAACGTGGGATAAGGCCGAATTCGGGGCTTGGGGTAGTCCGGAATCGTCGGGAGGCCCGGCCAACCGGGCTTGCCAGGGACAATCCTCCCGTGAACAATGGGTGGTATGAATACTCAAGGGCCAACTTGCGTCAAGATCAGCCTCTCTTTGTTGATCTCTCTGATCACCTTGACCGAAGTAGCCGTTGCTCAGGAAGGCCCGCCACGGGAGCCTTCGGAGCCGACTGATTCCTCCCGACTAGCCGTCAAGCGAAAGAACGACGCCATCCAGGATGCACGGGAAGCCCTTCGGCGTGCTGAACTCACTCGAGGCCGCGTGGATGAGAAAACCATCGGCTGCGTCCTCGAACTCGCGACGCTTCTTCATGAGCAAGGCATCTACGAAAAGGCGCGTCCTCTCTATGAACGCGCCCTGGCGGCGTGCGAAGAGCTGCTAGGGTCCGAGAATCCCCAGACTGCGGCTTGTCTACTAAATCTTGCCTCCTTGCTGGGAGACCAGAGCCAGCTGGGCGAGGCACGTCCCCTCGTGGAGCGGGCACTCGAGATCTACGAAAGGGCGCCGGGTCCAGATCAAGTCGACTTGATGGTGTGTCTCAATAACCTGGCGGCAATTGACTGGCAACAAGGTCGATTTGCAGACGCGCGCTCACGTTTCGAGCGAGTCCTGAAGAGTTTGGAGCAGACCCTTGGTGCGGATCACCCCCAGACGACGACAATCGTTTTCAACCTGGGTGCGGTAATTCGAGAGCAGGGTCTTTATGACGAAGCGCTGCCATATTTCCGGCGGGCTGTGGCCACCCGCGAGAGACTGTACGGCTCAGATCATCTCGAAACGGCCATCGCCTTCTTGGGGTTGGCCCAGGTCCTTGGCATTCTGGGAAACAACAAAGAGGCACGGATCCTGTATGAACGGACTTTGAGGATCTTCGAGGGCCAACTGGGTCCGGACCATCCGTATGTTGCCAATACTCTCTCCAGCCTAGCCCGGATTCTGTTCCAGCAGGGAAGTTACGAGGAGGCGCGCCTGCTTCACGAGCGGGCGTTGAGAATTCGGGAGGCGGCATTGGGGTCGGATCACCCGAGCATGGCCGAGACCCTGAGTGGTCTTGGTGTTCTCGAGGAACTGATGGGGAAATACGAAGAGGCATTCACTCATTTTGTCCAGGCTCTTGACCTTTATGAAGCGGCATTCGGACCAGAGCATCCGGCGGTTGGCATGACTCTGAACAATGTCGCCGCTGTTCTCATTGCCCTGGGTCGTTTCGAGGACGCTCGGCCTCTTCTGGTGCGTTCCCTCGCCACCCATGAAGAAGTCTTCGGCCCGGACCATCCATCGACGGCGGATACCCTCAACTCCCTGGGCGTCCTCCTCGAACACCTCGGTCTTTCCGAAGAGGCGCGACCTTGCCTCGAGAGGGTTGTCGCCATTTATGAGAAAGCGGTGGGGCCGGATCATCCAGATACTTCCAGGGCCCTCTTCAACCTCGGAGGGCTTCTTCACGGGCTTCGTCTTCATACCGAGGCGCGCCCCATGCTGGCCCGGTCAGTTGCCATCAATGAGAAAGTACTCGGCCCCGATCACCTTGAGACGGGTTTTGCTCTGGCCGGTCTGGCTTCGCTTCTTGACTCCTTGCGGGCCTATGACGAGGCGCGTCCTTTTTTTGAACGAGCGATCGAGATATTCGAAAAGAAACTGGGACCCGATCACCCCGAGCTTGGCCTCGGGATCAGTCAACTGGCCAGGACGTTGACGATGCAGGGTGATTTTGACTCGGCTCGTCGCCTTCACGAGCGCGCGATCGTCATTCTCGAGGGTTCGCTTGGTGCCGAGCATCTCAAAGTCGGAGATGCCGCCTTGAGGTTGTCCTCTTTACTGCGATTGCGTGGGCATTTTGACGAGGCCGCCACATCGGCGGGGCGGGCCCTGACCATCCGGCAAAAAACTCTTGGCCCGGGCCACCCTGAAACGGCCCACTGTCTCACTTTTCTTGCGATTCTGGACGTCGAGAGAGGTGAGAGGGGTCGAGCCCTCGAGAGGAGCAAATTGGCGTTGCGCGTCAGGGAGCGTCGGATGGACCGGTTGCTTCCCACTCTGACCGAATCCGAACGATACCAGCACGTACGAGGTTTTGTTTCCGATCTGGAAGTACTCCTCACCGTCGCACGAGGGCAGAAGAATAGGCCTGAGATCGACGTCGATACCTATGAGACGGTACTCCGCTGGAAGGGCCGAATTTCGCGGATCATGTTTCGGTCATCGAGTGGACTCGTATCGGAGGAGGAGAAAGCGATGATCGGCCGGCTGAGAGCGGTACAGCGCCGGCTTTCTGATTCCGTCTACAAGACCGATGTGAAGGATCTCGAGGCTCACGCGAACATGATTGAGAGCTTGCGAAGTCTGCGCAACAATCTGGAGCTTGAGCTGGTTCGTGGGCAGGCAGAAACGGGCAACAGGCCATCTGTTTTTGCGAGGAGTATCGAAGCGGAGCCGACTCTGGACTCCGTAGCATCGAACTTATCCGGGGGAGTCGCAGTGGACTTTCTCGTTCACCGGCTGTATTCCGGCGCCAATCAAGAGACGGGTAGCTTCTGGACTCCCCCTCAGTTGACGGCGTGGGTCGTTCGGCCAGGGAAAAGTGTCCAAAGAGTCGAGCTTGGTGAGGCTTCGACGATCGAAAACGCAACAAGGACCTTTCTCAGGGAACTCGTCGAGAGCCGAGGACTCTCCGGTGTCGACGAGAAAAACCAAGCGGGTCGGCCTAGCATATCGAAGGCTGCAAGGAGGCTGCGCGAGTTACTCTGGGATCCCCTTGCCGAATTGATCGGGGATTCCGAGAGGGTATTTATTTCTCCAGATTCTTTTCTAGGGACACTCCCTCTGGAAGTGATGCAGCGAGAGGACGGGTCGTATCTTCTCGAGCACCACGCATTTGTATATGGGCGAGACCTCGCAAGTCTTTCACGGCTTGTGGATACCGAGTGGGTGCCGCGAGATGGAGTCCTGGTTTGCGGTGGTATCGACTACAACAATCGCATTGATCTTCCGGCGGGAAAAGCTCAAGTGGGGGACACGCGGGGAAGTTTTCGAAGTCGTTGGTCTCGCCTTCGTGCTTCGGCCTCCGAGGCCGATTCGATCGTCGAGCTGCACGAGTTGACCCGAGAAAAAGGTAGCCTTTGCCTCTTCCTCGAGAAATCTGCTGCCACAGAAGAACGCCTCAAGGAGGAGATGCCGAACCACGGGATCATTCATCTCGCAACTCATGGATACTTTCAGCCCGAAGGTCTGCCTTCCATGTGGGAGGATGCACCGCGAATCGACGAGGATTCCGACTACGCTGGTATGCGCAACGCGGAGCGACGGATTACGGGGCTCCTGCCTGGCCTTCTCTCTGGCCTCGTTTTTGCCGGAGCGAACTTTCCCCCCGAGGCAGGCCGGGACAACGGTCTCCTTACCGCTGAGGAGGTGACTTTCATCGACCTGTCTCGGTGCGAGCTGGTGGTTCTGTCTGCGTGTGAGACCGGACTGGGCCGACCCGAGTCAGGGCAGGGGATGATCGGGCTCCGGAGGTCGTTCCGCATGGCAGGGGCACGGACTGTCATCTCATCCCTATGGTCGGTGAAGGACGAGGCCACGTCGGAACTCATGACAATGTTCTACGAGAACCTCTGGCTGAAGAAGATGGGGAAACTTTCTGCACTACGGACTGCACAGCTCGAGATGCTCAAACGCAACAGGGCGGAGTACGGCGAGGGGTTGCCATCGACCTGGGGGGCGTTCGTTTTGGACGGCGAATGGAGATAGCAACCGTTTATCCAAAGGTGAGAGAATGAGCAAGGAGCGCTACCGTCTGCGAGAAGAACTGAGATCTGGGGCGGAAGTGCTTATTGCTTTCGTTTCCTTCTCCGTTCTGCTGTTATTGTCACTTCTCTCTCTTGAGGTGACTGAGGAGTTAGGGCCGCAGGAGTGGATTTTGCTTGGTGTGGCTGTGGTTTTTTTGGGCGGGTGGATGTCCGGGATTGGCAGGGCCGCCACCGTCCCTCGAGTTGTGCCTGTGGGTAAGCAGTTCATTGTGATTAGCCTGCTGCTACTTGTGATGAGCCTCGGCATCTATGAGTACGAATTGGAGCGTTTCGGGAAGTTGTTCAGCATAATACCGACGGGTATTGCGATGGGTGTCCTCAATAGGGTGCTCGTCAAAATTCGGTTTCACATACCCGATGATCGGGCTACGGACGTCGAATCAGAGTAGCAGAGCCAAGCCCAGCAAACCGGTGCAGCGCCCATCCGTTCGGACCGGTAGTGTCCGAGAACCCGAATGCATAAGTTAAGGGGCAGCCGGGACGAGAAACTGCCGAAAGTTGTCCTCAATGCAATCGGTACAATTAACCGGTGAAACTTGAGGTGCTTCCTTCTGGAAGTGCGTACTCTGACAGGTTTTGATCTCCGGATCTCGGCCCACCCTATCCCCTCAGTACATCCTTCTCTCCTTCAAAGACCTTCGTTCTCCGCGATGGCTTCCGGATCCGATGCCCAGTCTTCCAGTTCCTGCTCAATGCCGGCTTTGGTGGCATCTTCATTTAGGACAAGCCGAACCCGATCCTTTTCGAACTTCAGGTGATCCACCAGCAGCTTGGCGATGCCTTTCGCATCCGCCGCAGCATGGCCAAGGTCTGGGAAACCCGGGTCCTCGTACTCGTCGATTCCGATGACGAGGGCGTGGCGTGAGGCATAGCCAAGGTTAGAAGTCGATGGATTGTCGTCTTTGATGGGAGCGACGCCGTCAGCTTGTCCATGAACCCGACGTTTCATGTAATTAACGTGTCGTTTCGTGCGCCGACGATGATGCGGGATTTCGCAAGCCGGAGCACACTTACACAAAACACAAACTCACCAACAACCGGAAGATGAGTGGGTTTACATCGGATGTCGAACCACAAAAGAAGTGGCAGGCCCGGAGGGACTCGAACCCCCAACCCCCTGATTTGGAATCAGATGAGGGTGTGGAGGAAGTCCAAGAATCAAAAGGGTTACGTGAGTTGGCCGATCCGGCTTGTCCTTCAGCTTGTCCATCCGGGGGGGATGGGGACTCGACGCTTGCGGAACTCATCGAACTCTGGCCTGAGCTTAGTGCGGAGGCTCGGCACGCGCTCGTGACCCTTGCTAGGCAAGCTCGGCATTGAATGTGTGGAATTGGGGAAAGGCTGGGCTTGGCCGCGCCTAGCTGTCACGCGCACTTATGGGAGGGGCAGGATTTGAACCTGAGACCTCCGGGTTATGAGACCACTTCAGGGGCGGTTTTGGCAAAGCTCTGGGGCTGAGGGTCTTAGCCTAAAGTGTTACCATTTCTGTGCGTGTTTTTGGATACTGCGCCGTGGGTACTAGGTGCATCGCGCGCATGTTCTGCGCCGATTTGTCACAGATTTTGTCACAAGTGTCAAGGATGTGGTCCCTGGGCCTCGAGCTGACAAAACCCGTCTGTCTCGAGCACAGTGGGTTCGCCGGAGCGGAAGGCGCTGCACTCCCTGCGGATTGCGCATTTTGTCGGAGTTCAAAAGCCATGGAGCGGATTAGGCGGGTTGGCATGGCACCTGCTGTGCCTGATCGACACGCGTGTGGAACCTGTCGGGTGCGGAGGAGCCTTGTACGCCGCGAACCCTGTCGGGACGCCGCGTTAGCCAGGTCAGGCCACAGTGTTCTTGGCCTTAAACAGATTTGTCGAATCAGGAGTTAATTGCAGGGGGAGAGCATGGAGCAAGGTGAACTGAAGCGTCGGAGACGCGCCAAGGCCCTCAAGGCTCTGAGTGGTATAAGATCGAAACCACACCTGACGACTACCGAATCGCTCTGTGCGCTCGATGCTGGTTGCGGCCCGGTGAAGTTCCACAGGATCCTTTACGCGCGCGGACTCGCAACGCCGATCAAGGGGTTCGATGGTGGCTACGACTTCCACCTTCCAGAGGAGTACGGAGGGGGGACCTACTCCATAGAGCACCACTCCTTTCAGTGGTCGCCGGCGGGAATCGCTTACATGGCAAGGATCCTGAATGAAGAGGGTATCTCGTACACGATCCCCGAGGAGCTTCGAAGGTGGCTCTAGATTCTTGGTCTACGGCAGGCCATCTAACAGGCGCTTGCAGTGGACGGTCCGCCGCTGAACAGCAACAGAGTTACGCAGAGCCTCGGAAAGGCTAGGTTTACTATGTCCGATAGCACGTTTATCGCATATGCCCATGAGCCTGGATCACGACGCGCGGCGACCAAACTTGCCGAGCGGCTACGACGTGACGGGGTCGAGGTCTGGCTCGATCAATGGAGTCTTCGTCCTGGTGAACCGTGGAAGCCTGCGGTTAGTTCAGCGCTGGAGCGAGCCTCGGCAGTCGTCGTCATCGTTGGCAGCGCTGAGCGCTCTCGCGGGATGCTCGAGACGGAGCTCAGGGCAGCGCTTGACGCAAACAAGATCGTCATTCCCGTGCTCACCGAAGATGCCGACTTCGATGACATCCCTGAGGCGATTCGTGATCGGCAGGCTGTTGCCCCAAGCTCCGATGAGTTCGCCTATCGGCAACTACTCCGTGCCCTAGGGAAGCGTCCATCTGATCCCGATGACCTTGAGTCCCTCACATTGGTGCAACGACTGAGGAGGTACATCGCCAATGATTGACCTCCTCACCGATACAGCCACACGTATCTTTCTGTGTGGAGTCTTCGGCAGCGTGGTAGTGGAAGCGCTCACCATCCTCCGTTACTACCAGAAACCCGGTCGCTTTCCGAAACGCTACAGTAAAAAGGGATACTGGGTGGTGCGTACGGTCATTGCCATTGCTGGCGGCGTGTTGGCCTTACTGTATGATCCGAGCAGCCTGCTATTGGCAACACATGTCGGAGCGTCAACGCCTTTGATCATCTCTACCATGGAACGAACGCTGCCCGACGATCCTGGTGAAGCTGCATAACAGGCCGCTGCAACGGGCCGGCTTTGCCGGCCCGCAGAACGGCAGATCAGCTTCCCCCAGAGATCGACGTCATCCCAGGTCAGCCAACACGCCTCGCTGCGCCTTAGGCCGGAAAAGATGAGGGTCGCGACGATGTCCTCCAGCGGGTTGCCGTGGAGAGCCCGTAGAAGCGCGTCGATCTGATCCCGGGTGAGGAACAGAATCTCGGCTTGTGGCTGGGCGAACGGCTTCACTTTTGAGACCGGATTTTCCTCGAGGTATCCCCGCGACACAGCGTAGGAGGCCATCGTGTGCAGAACCTCCCGGATCCGGTTCAACGAACGCGGCGACAACCCATCCCGGTTCCG
>JAJDCM010000050.1 GCA_029260825.1 Planctomycetota bacterium
GAAGACGACGTTGTCGTGGCTTACTCACCGTCGGAAGACACCCAGATACTGACGTCCCTACATTCAGCTTCAGCCTCCCTGAACACCAGACACGGCCCCCTGTTTGCTCACCTCATGGAAGGAACCGAGGCATGGCTTCCAGGAGAGACCTATTCGATTCTGATCGATCCATCTCAAACATTCCTCCTGGACGACGCAGGAGAGGTAGCCCACTTTACGACGAAGGGGGCAACCCTTTCGGTCTGCGAACCCGATGCACCTTTCGTCCTTGCCGTGGAGGACCCCGAGCCCCTCAACGCAAACAAATCCAGAATCGCCATCAGCGCCTATGAATACAGCGCTCTTAGCCGGGCAAACCTTGTTTTCCGCTATGACCTTGACGCTCTCCCCCGTCTACTGGACGTCACCATCTGGGATATCAGGAGCGATCTGATCTCAAGCGTCGATGACACTGTTGGCGGGGTTGTTCGTATCAGCCTTGAATCTTCTGGCAATTCATTAGGAATCCTTCCCGGAGCCTGGGTCGAACTCGTTTTCCGACAATCCACCAACACCTCGGACACTGGGAGCCTTCTTTACCTTGATCCCCTCGAAACCTGGGTCATGGACGCAAACGGAAACATTCTGGAACTCGAGCTGAGGGCAAGTTCTTTTGTTGGCAGCGCTGAATCCTCCAGGCGGAATCCGCGTGGATCCTGAAGAGCAGGCTGCCCGGTGGACTTCAGGCAGCTTGGTCCATCGCAACGTCTTCTGGATCTGGGTATTGATCGCCCCCCTGCTTCCTGGGCAGGTCGCCTTTTCCCAGGAAGAGAAAGACAGTCTGACCGATAGAGCTTCTCGGGCCTTCTTTGAGGCCCATGCCCACCTCCAAGCGGGTGACCTTCCTGCCGCCTTTGCCAGATATCAGGAAGCGGTACCCCTACTGGAAGAGGTCGGGGACAGCGAGTACCTCTTTCATTGCTGCTCGAATGCATCGGTCGTTGCTACCAATCTTGGGAAGTACCAAGATGCCCTCGATCTTGCTGCTCGAGCGGTAACGGCGTCAAAATCACTTTCCAAAGATTCCCAGGCTAAAGCTCTCACAAATCACGGCCTCGCATGCCGGTACCTGGGGCACCACCAAAAAGCGCTTGATAGCTACAAGGCCTCCTTGAACCTGAATCAAGAACTTGGCGATTTCATGAGCATCGCAAGGAACTACAGCAACATCGCTGTCATTCACCTTCTTACGGGCAAATATGCAGCAGGAATGGAAGCCTGCCAGGCGGCCATCCAGCTCTGCATGAAGAACACGTCCGCACCTTGGTCAGCTCCTAACCGAAGGCTAGCCCTCACCAACCTTGCTTCCATCCTTGAGATGTCCGGACAAACAGAAGAGGCCTTCAAGCTTTCAGAAGAACTTCTAGCCGAGGAGAACCTCACCAAAGGAGAAGAAGCACACTTCAGAACCAATATCGGCCGCATCCACCTCAAACTAGGAGATCCACAAAAGGCCCTCGAAGCCTTCTCAATTGCAGCAGAGTCTTTTCAATCTCTCCAGGACATCGGCTCTTTTAGCAACGCGCTTCAACACACGGGCGTAACACATTGCAATCGATTCTCCGATCACGAGACGGCCCAGTCCATTCTGTCCCAGGCCCTTGAGCTATCCACCAAGATTGAGGATCGAAACGAACGGCTTTACGACCTGCTATTTCTGGGAAGATGCAAACTGCACACCGAAGATGTTCCCGGAGCCGAGACGCATTTCTCAGAAGCACTCTCTCTGGCGAACGAAATCGAGTCAAGCGAGGGCCGCTGGATCTCCTTGAGCAGCCTTGCTGAATGCGCCGTGCGAAAAGGGGAACTCGATCAAGCACGGCAACTCATCTCCGATTGCATCTCTCAGCTGGAAGACCTCCGCGAAACCCATGTTCCGTCGGAGTACAGAGCAAGTTACTTTGGAGAAGCAGGTTTCTTCTGGGACAAGGTTGATGTCTATGCACTGGCCATCGAGGTGGCTCTCGATCGATTCAGAGATTCGCCGTCAGTAGATCAGATTGCCCGAGCCTTTGGGCTCTTCGAGAAAGCAAGAGCTCGCGCCCTCCTCGCTCGCCTGGGCGGAAGCCCTCTCACACTCGATGAGGTTCAGAGCAGAGTCCTCTCCCCGGAGGAGATCCTCATCCAGCTGATTCCCAGAAATCGTGGTTGGATCGGTCTTGTCATCACGACAAACAGCGCTTCGGCACACACGATCCCATCCACACCAGCCCTCGAGGAGGCCATCACCAGGGCTCAAGGCCCCCCCGATCAGCTCACGCCGAGCTCGCAACGAATCGCGATGAAGACTCTTGGCACGCAAGTCTTCGACCCCCTCTTCACCGCAGCCCCATCGGGAAAACAATCTCTCATCTTGGCCCTGGACAACCAGCTGGCCAACCTCCCCGTGGCTCTCCTTCCGAATCCAGGGAACTCGCGACCGAACTCAACCATCCTTGAAAGCTTCAGGCTCTCTCAGGTGCCATCAGCTTCAATTCTCGGCGCGATTCGAAAGCGCAACCAGAAGCCGGAGACGAGGCCTGTTGCATTCTCCGCCTTCGCCAACCCCGTCCTCCCCAAAACAGCTCAAGACCAAAGTTACCGCCCTTCCGTAGGGAGCCCCCTCGAACTCCTGGTGCAGAAATTTAGACTACGCCCTCTTCCCAATTCCGAGGATGAAGTGCGACGCATCGCCGGACAAATGGACAACCTGGAAACCAGACTCTATGTGGGAGCAAGCGCCACTCCTGCCCGGCTCCGAATAGCCGCTCAAGAAGGAGCGAAAGTCCTCCATCTTGCCAGTCACAGCGTTTTTGATTCGACGCTCAAGGATGCCTGCGCCTTGATCCTATCACCCGATCTAGACGACCAAGCCTCCGATGCACTCTGGGTCCGCGATATTCGGGAGCTCGAATGCAATGTTGACTTTGTAGCCCTCTCAGCATGTCGAAGCGCCCTCGGAAGATCGGTGCGAGGAGAAGGAGCTTCGAGCCTGGCCCAGACATTCGTCGGATCTGGAGCCCACTGCGTCTTGAGCACGGTGTTTTCCGTAGACGATGCGGTCTCTCCTGAAATCATGGACCTGTTCTATCAGAAGGTCATAAGTGGATTGTCCGTGAGCGAAGCACTCCGTCAGACTCAGCTAGTACTCCTCGAGACACCTGGCTTCCAACCGGGTCATTGGGGTGCATACGTGATCTTTGGCGATGGGCAGATCCGCCTTTTCGATCCGCCATCTTTCCCTCCGCGCCTACTCTTGTCCCTGGCAGTGGGTATGAGTGTTGCCCTTCTAGCCCTGTGCACATTGCTCCTCCGGCGACGGCTTCGATCGGCCCGATCAAAACCGTAGGACGCCAGCTACCGGCCCCCCGCTCTTTCTGCCGAAATCCGCGAGTATAACCTGAAGCGAATGAGAGCATTGAGTACGCATATAGCAATGAACACATCGAGATGCTAAATGTCCGGGAACTCCCCCCGCATGCCCCTATGTTTTTTCGAATTTTTGGGCCACATTCAGCTTCCAAGGCCCCAACTCAATATTTAATTTCAGGAATCTGTTCCGCACTGGGAACAAGCCTGTCTAAATCTATATGGCTGTTTGGTCTTGCGGCCGAATCGAAGAACAGTGGCTCAAGCATCTTCCCCTAAGCCCTTACGAACACTTGACTACTGCTGCACCATCAATCCATCCCCTCCGGCATCCACGCCAAATTGCTGTCGCAGCCCCCCCCCACAAATAGTCATTCTTATCAACAGACAAAAAAAGTTCTCAAAGCCCTACTGCGTCATCGGCCATCTTGCCCAATCAAAGCCGTTCCCGTTGCCTTGACAACGATCCCTATCGCCAACATACTTCGAGTTCGTGGTACCGGATCGAAAGTACAAAATGGCATTCTCTGACAATGAAGGAGGTTCAGTATGCGCAGAACCGTAGGTGGCCTTACCGCCATCCTTTCCCTAGTCCTGTTTCTTGTCGCTGCGCCTGTCTACGGCCAGCAAAGAGTCTTGAACATGGACAGCCCGCAAGTACATTCGGTCATGGCCGTGCAAAACGCGCACACGCCAGCTCTGATGGCCGAACCTGCCGTTCTGGGCACGGCGACCGGCCTGGGAGACAACGGTGAGCTCGCGGTTG
This sequence comes from Planctomycetota bacterium, assembly GCA_029260825.1. Classification (GTDB taxonomy): domain Bacteria; phylum Planctomycetota; class JACOTG01; order JACOTG01; family JAJDCM01; genus JAJDCM01. Next base: position 4,154 of record JAJDCM010000050.1, read on the forward strand.
TCGTCTACATCAACAAGCAAGATTCCGCGGCATCCTGGACGGTTCGACGTCTTCCGAACTACCTTGAAGGCATCCAGGTCAAAGTCAAATACACGGACCCGATTGTTGCCTTCAAGGGCGGCCCAGGTGGAGGTGGTGGTGGCGGCGTCTCCCATACTGCCATCCAGAACCCTCCGATCATGCTCGGTACCTCCGGCGGCTGGACCCATGACCTTGCGAACGGGTTTTGCTGCGGTGGAACTCTCGGATCCCTGATTCAGGTCGGTGGACAGCAACGCATTCTCAGCAACTACCACGTTTTCGAAGCCGATATCGTAAGTGGCGGCAACGGGCGCGTGGCGACAACCGGCGATGCGATCATTCAGCCCGCTCTCATCGACGTGAACTGCAATGTGGGTTCGACTCAAGACGTTGCGACCCTGGTGGTGACCAATGCACTTCCTGGCAACAATGTGGATTGCTCCAGTGCAAATGTCATCAGCGGAATGGTGGACACTTCGGGAGCCATCCTGGAAATCGGCACCATCTCCTCGTCAACGGTTGGCGCTTCTCTTTCCCAAAATGTCAAGAAGAGCGGACGGACGTCAGGGCTGACGCGAAGCAGGGTCGAAGGCCTCAACGCGACGATCCAGGTCGCCTATGAGAATGAGTGCGCCGGAAGCACTGCCTTCACCAAGGTCTTTACGGGCCAAATCGTCGTTCGCAACAAGGGAAGTAAGTTCCTCAAGGGTGGCGACTCCGGCTCCCTCATGGTGGAAGACGTTTCCTCAAATCCCCGAGCCGTTGGCCTGCTCTTTGCCGGTAGCAGCAGCTCTGCCATTGCAAATCCCATCAACGATGTGCTCAACTTCCTCGGCGCGACGATGGTAGGAAACTAACGGTCGATCAGCTTTCTGAACAAGCGACACAATCTGCATCTTTCGAAGAACACTCGCTCTCTGGAGCGGGTGTTCTTTTTTTTTGAGACCATCGCGCTTGATCGGCGACTACGCGGTAACCATCCTGGATGTGGCCGACGACGGCCGGTTACGGCTGCATCTCTTCTTTTCCCTACATCAGCAGCATCAACAACGCCATGCCCGCCATCGCCAGATCTTCCACGAGGGTAACGGTCGACATCGGAAGATCGAAAACGGAACCAAGACACGCGCACTGGATCTTCTGCTTCTTCAAAAGACTCACCTGCACGCCCAGGGCCCCCACCCCCATGATGACCAAGGTGACGAGATTCGTGAGAAAGGGGAAAAAACCGATCAAATAGGCCACTCCAAGACCAAGCTCCAGGAACGGATACACCTTCGCGTACTGAGGCCACGCCTTTGCAACGAGATCATAGCTTCGAAAGGCCCTGGCAAAACCAGCCTGATCAAGAAGCTTGAAGAAGGAAAAGGCGATGAAGAACGCCCCCATGAAATCACTCATGAGTCGAGAAAACTCGAACCCCTCCCGCCGAATCTGAAGAAGAAGGGAGGCGGAGGCAAGATAAGCTACGAGAAGAAGAAGGGGGCGATAAGTCTTGAGCCGGGACGTCTCGGGTCGCATCACCTCAGAGGTGTCCTCAGCAGGCGACTCCACCAACCGATACTCTCCCGCTCCGGAAAGCGCCTCCTGAATCACCGGAACGGCAACATCCGTCGCAGCGTTGAAACCTGCCTCCGGAGGAGATAGGGATACCTCAACGTCGCTGATTCCAGGGACGGAGGAAAGAGCCTCTTTAACCTTTCCCACACAGCTCTCGCAGTGCATCCCATCAATCGAAAACTTACGGGTGGTCATGATCCAGCTCCTTCGCGCCACTTTGAAGGCAAGAAAAACCAAGCTACTCTCTAAGAGAACTCTTGTCTCATCCGTTAACTCAGGGTGGCCCGGAAAGACCTGACCGATCACCAAGAGGCCGAATGTTGAAGAACACGCAAAAAACCCTATCTGCGACGTTTCACCTCACCCATAACTGTAATATTCGCTGCACCTACTGCTATACTGGTGAAAAATTCGGGTCAGGAATGTCCCCTGAGACCGCAAGCCAGGCCATCGATTTTTGTCTCTCTCAGGCCAGATCTCAGGAAGTCGATCATCTCGAAATCGTCTTTTTCGGCGGCGAACCCCTCCTCTCCTACCCTCTCCTTTGCTCGGTCATCGACGAGTTCAGGGGGATTCAAACACCGTTCGAAATTTCCTTCAAGATGAGCACGAACGGAACCCTGCTCACCGAAGAAATCATGGAGGAACTCTCTCGCCGGAAAGTCTACGTCTCGATCAGCATGGACGGAGATCCATCCGTCCAAAACCGTCAACGCCCGGATGTCCAGGGGAGAGGAACCGCAGAACAACTGGAACCGGTCATGGATCGGCTGCTTCGCTGGAACCCTTGTGCAAACGTAAACGCCGTGGTCACTCCCGAGTCAGCACCCGTACTCGATCAATCCGTGAAGTGGCTACGCGAACAGGGCTTTTCCTACATCTCCACAACCCTCGACTACTCCGCGAACTGGACACTCGAAAACTTGAAGCCCCTGAAGTCCGCCTATGAACGACTTGCCACCTACTACCTGGAGCGAACCCTCGCTGGTGACAAGTTCTACATCAGCTGCTTTGACGAGAAGATCCGAAGCCACGCTCGGGGCCCTCTTGATCCATCGGAACGATGTGTCCTCGGGTATCGGCAGTTCTCCATCGCTCCTTCGGGACGACTCTATCCCTGCGTGCAGTTTGTTGGAGAAGACCAGGACTCATCTTTCGTCATCGGTGACGTTCGAACCGGGTTCAACGAAACGAATCGGAACTCCATCTTCTGTTGCTCGGAGCAAGATAAACCCGAGTGCGACGGCTGCGCCCTCAAAAGCCGGTGTTCAAGCTGGTGCGCTTGCGTCAACTGGCAATCGACCGGTCGGATCGATCAAGCAAGCCCGGTCGTCTGCGAACACGAACGAATGTTACTTCCCATCGTCGATCGAGTCGCCAGCCGGCTTTGGAAGCGTCGAGACCCGCTCTTCATTCACAAGCACTATAACCCGGCATTCCCTGTCTTCTCGTTTCTGGAAGATCTGGTTCTCAGCCCGGTGAAAGAGAATCACTCATGACCAGGAAGAATTCATCGCCTCGAGTCAAACCCGTCCGAAAGTACAACATCGCTCGTTACCCATCCCACGAGGACCCTGACCCGATCAATCATCCTCAACCCGTCAACTTTCCGTTTCGAAAGGAACTCGTAGCGACCCTGGCCACCCTGGGGATTCTCGGTACAAAGGCCTCGCTCACGGAGAACGGCTCGGCGAAGAATCCGTTTACTCTCGAGCAAAGTGGACTCCCTCACCAACCTTCGATGTTCGGAACCGGTCAACCAAGCTATCTCGCCGACAAAAAAGCGCGGGAGGTGATCGATCGAGTGTTTCGAGAAGAAGGGTTCACTCTCAAGAGCAACGTACCCTACCAAGAAGAAGACAACGAACTCGTCCTGGATGGATTCGACGAGAACGATCACACAGGCTACGTCCTCGCTCATTTCAAGAACCTGGAGAAAGACGCCCTGATTCCCTGGAGCCCGGTGAACCCAAACAGCGACCCCATCGACCAGCTCAGGAGTCGTCTTCAATACAAGGTCAAGAACGAATTCACCGGCAAGATCAAAGAACACGCCCAGCGAACTCTCGAACTCACGGATGAGGCAAGGTTCCGAAAGGGATTCGCTGACCTGGAAAAAGAAATCGGGCGCTCCAAGCTCTCGCTTAAAGAAGCTCGCCACCTCGCGACCATACCCACAGAAAAGAAGGAATTCATTGCCGTCATTAGCCTGTTCGATCGCAGATTCCATATCACCCGCGGTAGCAGGAAGTTCGACGCCGCGACCCCAAAGAGCGCGGACGAGCTCAAAAAGACCCGGGAAGAACAGGTAGGAGAGGTGCTGAAGAACCTCGAAAAGAGCGTGAGGCAATACCTGGAGTGGGCCAGGAGTCAGGGACTCTAAAGGGATGATTCAACAGTGGTGACAAGAGCCCTCGCTGCGGTTACCATGAGACAAGCCCCCGGAAGCACGAACCGCCACGAACAGCACTCTTGAACACCCAACACCCGGAGGGAACTCATGAATCTTTCCCGTCGCACTTCCCCGACTCCTCTCCTCGCTCTTCTCTTTCTGGTTCTACTCGGGTCTGCAGCCCTCGCTCAATCGGGCCCGAGAATGAACCTCGAAGACGAAGGATTACTGCCTCGCCTGGGGCCTTTCCCCGGGAACACCGATGTCGCTCCGCCCAGCCCTCCCCCCGAACCAATTGCGGGTTTTCGCGGAGCCTCTTCTTCCCCCAGACGAGCCATCATGCTCGCCGGCTACTGGCCCCCTTCCAACGAAGCGATCCGTCGCTTCAGTGCGAGCCCCCAGCAGAACCCCGGTGGTTGGATCGGCTCGAACTGGGAAGGTCGAGGCTATGACGTCTATGCCTTCTTCCCGGAATTCACCCCTGCAAATTGCTCGAACTGCGGTCAAGGGACGGGCGACCTTGAGGTGGACTATCAGGACACAACAAACGATTTCTTCCCGCTGGCCGACTCCATCGAGCCGGTTGCCATCATTACATTCAGCCGGGGATTCATCGACATGAGCTGGGAGCTCGAGACGAATCAATTCAATCGATCCAACTGGATCGGTGACTTCACGGCTCCCTTCTTCCCGACTCCCAGCCCACCGGACGCCAGCGTTCCCGCCGGAACCCTTCGCCCCACAACACTGCCCGTCAACAACATCGCCAGCGCTGTGAACAGTGCCGGCCTGGGACTCAATTCCTATGTGTGCGTGAACGGAGATGGCGGAGGATTCCTGTCCGAGTTCATGGCCTATCTGGGAGTTTGGTATCAGTCCATCCACAGTGCACCAAACGACCCGGCGCGTTGCGTCGCCGCAGGCCATGTCCACGTGGGTGGGAACGTCTCCTGGCCCAACGCTCGCGAGGCGGCACGAGTGACCCTCCGCACGGTTATCGATCACGTGAACACCATCATAGAACCCCCCGGAGGCTCCATCGCCTCTTGTGGACCGGGTGCTGTCAATGCCGGTTGCGGCCCGACGGAAGACGTTCTCTTCGTCAACGGATCCGTTGGTGGCCCGGCTCGAGTCGAATACGTAAATCGAGGTGCCCCACTCACCATTAGCATGAGCGAGCCGTCCTCGATGAACGGCGACGGCATGCAGACGAAACTCTGTCTCTACGCGTTTCAAGGGATTCCGACCCCGGCGGATGAGGTCCTGCTGCCACTTGGATTCGGTCCCATGTGTTTTGGGCCGGCGTCCATTGCGACCCAACAACCAGCAAAAACCTGGAACTCACTCGGGCGTGTCCCGAAGTTGGGCCCTCACACCGCACCAGGCGCCCCCCCTCTGATTCCCGACAGCACCCGATTGGATATCGTGAATCTACCCATGGGCTTGAACCAGACGATCCAGGTCACTCTTCAAGCACTGGTTGAAGACCGTTGCAGCCAAGGGTCATTTCCGGTGAGCGTTACGAACGGTCTCGTGCTTCGCGTTGACTGACCAGCAGTGGATCGGGTCATGATTGCGCCGGAGAAATTCGCCAGGGAGGGTTCTTCCTGTTTTCTCCGGCGTAATAGAGGCAGATCTCATTCCCCGACGGATCTTTGAGCCGAGCTTCTCTCCACAACCAGCTTTGATCTGCCGGCTCTTGAGAAAAGTGAAGCCCTTTTTCCTTCAACTCCTCCACCAACTCATCAAGCCTCGACGTTTCGAAATACACCACCGCCCCCGCGCCCGGGGCGACATGATCGGTTTGGTGAACGGAAAACGTCGAGTTCCCCTCAGGCAATTCGAACCTGGCATAGTGAGGCGCATCCGTAATCTGGCGGAGGCCCAGGAGACGGTAAAACTCAACGCTCTTCTCGACGTTCTGTGCCGGCACTGTAACTTGGTTCAAGTCCATGAGATTCTTCTCGCAAAAAGGCTGCTAGCTAGCTAGTGGTGGACGGGTCAACGTCAGGAACTCTCCAGATAAGAGTTAGAATTCTCCAGAGACCGATCGCGCTGACCAACGCGATCGCCACACAGATTCCGCCCGTCACATAGTTTCCGTAGAGCAAACTCCCGGTTCCAAACAACGCGGAATAGACCAGCATACAGCCCAAGACCCATCCCAGTAGCCCATGAGCCAGACTATCCGGCGACGGAGGTAAATCCGCTTCCTCCCGGATGCTGTTCCAGCCAGGCCCGGCAGGACGCACTAACTTGTAGAAACGGACGAGCGTTTCACGGTTTGTGGGGGATGTCATGTACATCACCAGCACCCAGGTAATCGTAGAGACCACAACGGGAACAACAATGTTGAAGCTCCCTGGGATCTCAGCACCAGCCTTATTCGCCACGAACATGCTCATGGCCGTAACGAACGACGAGATCATCGCCGCAATCTCACTCCAGGCATTGATGCGCCACCAGAACCACCGAAGAATGTAGATCAATCCGGTTCCGGCTCCTACCGAGAGCAGAAGTGAAAAGCCTTCCGAGGCCGTATCGACGACAAGCACCAGAAGACCCGCTGCTACCGTGAGCCCGACCGTCACGAGGCGGGAAACCCAGACGTAGTGACGCTCCGACCCATCCGACCGGAAGAACCTTCGATAGAAGTCGTGAACAAGATAGGACGAGCCCCAGTTGAGGTGCGTAGACATGGTCGAAACGTAAGCACAGAAAAGAGACGCAACCAACAGTCCAAGAAGGCCGCTCGGAAGGAGGGTCAACATCGCCGGATAGGCCAGATCATTGCCGATCAGATCATCACTCACATGAGGCAGCGCTTCTTGAATACTGTCAAGGGTGGGAAAAACAAGCATGGAGCAAAGTGCCACGATGATCCAGGGCCACGGCCGAAGTGCATAGTGAGCAACGTTGAACCAGAGCGTTGCTCCCATGGCATGACGTTCATCCTTCGCGGCAAGCATGCGCTGGGCAATGTAGCTTCCACCTCCCGGCTCGGCTCCAGGATACCAGGTCGACCACCATTGAACCGCCAGCGGGATGATCAGGACCGTCAGCACGAGCTCCGTATCCCCGAAGTCCGGAAGCAAATTCAGAGTCTTTGGATCAAGCTTCGACACGAGTCCGGCAAGTCCTCCCACATCCGGGTGATCGAGGGAGAAATACGCGGCGGCAAGGACTCCCGCCATGGCAATTCCAAACTGAAGGATGTCACTGACCAGAACACCCCAGAGCCCGGATAGAGTGGAGAACACGATGCAGACCAAACCGCAAACGATCACGGTCTGGATCCTCTCCCAACCCAGCATGACGTTGGCGATCTTCACGGCGGCGAGGGTCACCGTCGCCATGGTGATACAGTTGAAGAAGAGGCCAAGATAGATGGAACGGAAACCACGCACAAAAGCCGCCGACTTCCCTTCGTATCGGATCTCGTAGATCTCTAGATCGGTGAGAACCTTCGAGCGACGCCAAAGCCGGGAGTAGAAAAAAACCGTCATCATGCCGGTCAGCAAAAAGGCCCACCACACCCAGTTGTGAGAAACGCCTTTCGTGCGAACAAAATCCGTCACCAGGTTCGGAGTATCCGTGCTGAAGGTGGTCGCCACCATGGATGTTCCGATGAGCCACCAAGGGGCCGCTCGTCCCGAGGCAAAAAACTCGGTCGTCCCCTTGGAGGCTCTTCGAGCATAAAAAATCGCCGGGGCAAACGACGCCATCAAGCAGATCGCAATCACCCACCAGTCCACCGGAGTCAGTTGCATAGCGTCGTTCCTTCGTCCTTTGCCGAAGATTCATGGGCAAGAGTATGGTCATGGCCAGCGGCCAGCAGCCAAAAAGACCAGCTATTTCCCTCGATTACAAGAGACTTGACGTAGGGCAAGGGCTTGTGTGCACTGGGGCGTCCGCTTCAGGCAATACATTCAGCCCGCTAGCCATCCAGTCAGTGTGCGAAATGATCTACATCGGTCCGGTCACGCTCAGTCTTCCTGACGGCCCTCTTCCGGAGGGAGCCGTCCTCATTGACGGCTGCCATATCGCCAGGGTCGGAGCAGCGGTAGACATCAAACCCCCGCCTGGTAGCAAATCCTTTTTTCCCCCTCAAAGTACGTTGTCTCCTGGCTTTCTCGACCTCCAGCTCAATGGAGCCTACGGCCACGACTTCACCACCTCGCCCGAGTCCATCTGGGAAGTCGCATCCCGTCTGCCAAGACACGGAATTACCCGGTTCCTTCCCACGGTGATAACTTCTCCCCCCTCTTCCATCTCCCGCGCCATCGAAGTCCTGCGAGCTGGTCCTCCGGAAGGATTTCAGGGAGCCAGGCCCCTCGGTCTTCACCTTGAGGGCCCGTTTCTGAATCCGCTGAAAAAAGGAGCCCATCCCCAGGATCTTTTTCGCACTCCAGATCAGGAACCCGAGCCTTCCTGGCTCAACGCCCCTCAAGTACAAATGGTGACTCTGGCGCCGGAGCTCCCCGGGGCGGAAAACCTCGTGCGGGCCCTCTCAAAACGCGGAGTCCTCGTTTCCGCCGGACACTCAGTCGCTGACGAGAAGACCGCTCACGAGAGCTTCGAATGGGGAATTTCTTCCGGGACTCACCTCTACAATGCCATGTCGGGACTCGACCATCGAACCCCCGGCCTCGTGGCCGCCCTTCTTGAAACAAATCGTGCATCCGCAGGACTCATCGCCGACGGGGTTCACGTTCATTCCGCCATGGTTCGACTCGCCTTTCGCTGCAAAGGACCGGACGGAATCTATCTCGTGAGCGACGCCATGGCGGCTGCAGGATTGGGGCCAGGAGAACATCATCTTGCGGGAATGCAGGTGGTTGCCACGGAGAGCTCCGTTCGCTTGCAAGACGGAACCCTCGCAGGAAGCAACCAGATGCTCGATGCCAACCTTCAAAAACTACTCGCCTGGAACATCTGTTCCCTTCAGGATGCTCTGAAAACCGTGACAACAACTCCAGCCGCCTTGCTGAAACAGAAGAGCCCGGAGATCGTCCCCGGTGCGGTAGCCGACCTTACAGTCGTCGACCGCCAGGGTCGGGTACTCGCATGTTTCGTCGACGGAAAAGACCTTTCCAATGATGGCACCAAAGAAAGCGAGACCCATGGGACTTCGTGAAGAGATCCTTCAGCAGCCCGACGTCCTTTCGAACCTCCTCACAAGAGGGGCTCCATCGGTTTCCGACATTGCCAGAGCTCTTTCTCAAAGGGAAATCGACCTCGTCTACGTCGTCGCCCGAGGAAGCTCGGATAACGCAGGACTCTACGCCAAGTACCTCTTTGGCATTCACAATCGACTTCCGGTTGCCCTTGCGATTCCCTCCCTGTTTACCCTGTACAAGGCCCCGCCCCGGCTCAAAAACACCCTTGTCCTCGGAATCTCTCAATCGGGAGAGTCAGCTGACCTCGTAGAAGCCTTGAAGGCATGTCGCGCCGAGGGTGCTTCAACCGTTGTCATCACCAATTGCCCCGAGTCTCCGCTTGCTGATGCCTCCGAGTTCGTTCTGGATATCGGAGCCGGTGAGGAAACCGCGGTGGCTGCGACGAAAACCTACACCGGCCAGCTCCTTGCCGTCGCCATGCTTTCCACTGCGCTAGCAAACAACGAGGAACACAGACGTTCTCTGGCCACCCTTCCCACGCTCGCCGAAAAAACTCTTGAGCTCAACTCGGAAGACTCGGTGGCGTCCATCGCTGAACGGTATCGCTACATGGAGCAATGCGTCGTTCTTGGCCGTGGATTCAACTACGCAACCGTCTTTGAATGGTCTCTCAAGCTGAAGGAACTCACGTACGTCGTGGCTGGCCCCTACTCCTCGGCCGACTTTCGCCATGGCCCCATCGCGCTCGTGGAGCGAGGGTTCCCGGTTCTTGCCGTTCTCGCCAATGGAGCCGTCAAGCCGGACATTCTCGATCTTCTGGCTCATCTGGGTGAGGAGAAGGGCGCTGAAATCTTGCTCGTTACAAACTCAAACAAAGCGGACAAGATCGCCCAGAAGATCCTTCGGTTTCCCGACGCCCCGGAGTGGCAAACCCCACTTCTCGCAATTCTTCCCGCACAGCTTTTCACCTACTCTTTGACCCTTGCCAAGGGGTTCGATCCTGAACATCCGCGAGGGCTGCGAAAGATCACCACCACGGAGTGACTCGATGAGTTTGACCTTTCTTGACGCCGCCGTCTTCTTTGGATTCATGGCCATCGTCATGGTCGTGTCTCTCTACGCGGGAAGGAAAGAAAAGGGAGCGTCGGATTACTTTCTCGCCGGACGCTCTCTCACCTGGGGCCTCATCGGGTTTTCACTCATTGCCTCGAACATCTCAACCGAGCATTTCGTTGGAATGGCTGGCTCCGCCTTCGGAAGAGTCGGCTTTGCCATTGCAAGCTATGAATGGCTATCGGCCGTGACTCTTGTCTTCGTTGCATGGTGGCTCCTCCCCCGATTCCTCTCCGCCGGCATCTACACCATGCCGGAGTTTCTGGAGTATCGTTACGATGCAGGGGCCCGCACGATCATGGCCGTCTTCCTCATGATCGCCTACGTCGTTGTTTTCCTGGCAACGGTTCTCTTTTCCGGAGCGGTGGCTCTCAACGCAATCTTCGATATTCCGGGCCTACTCACCGAGAGATTCGGTTTTTCCCCGGAGGAGGCCAAAAGCTGGGCCAACGTGGGTGCCATCTGGCTCATCGGAATCATCTCCGGAGGCTACACGATCTACGGCGGCCTGAAATCCGTTGTTTGGTCCGATCTTCTTCAGGGAGGAGCGCTGCTGCTCGGCGGACTCATCGTCACCATCCTGACCTTGAACATGATCGGAGAAGGAAGCATGATCGAGGGGTGGAGTCGTTTCACCGAGGCCAACGCGGACAAGCTCCACGTCGTCCTTCCCTGGAACGACCCGGATGTCCCCTGGCTTGCGGTCTTCATCGGTGGTCTGTGGATTCCCAACCTCTTCTACTGGGGTCTCAATCAGTTCATCACCCAAAGAACCCTGGGCGCCAAGAGCCTGGCCGAAGGGCAAAAGGGCATCTTCTTCGCCGCCAGCCTCAAGCTCTTGATCCCGTTCATCATCGTCATTCCCGGCATCATGGCCTTTCAGCTCTACGGGAGCGAAATCGACAACCCGGACGGTGCCTATCCCTACCTGATCAGCAAAGTGCTACCGCCTTATCTTCGCGGCATCATGTTTGCCGCACTCTGCGGCGCGGTGATGAGCTCGTTTAACTCCGGCTTGAACTCGGCTTCAACGATCCTCACCGTGGATCTCTACAGCAAGTTCGTCAATCAAAACGCAACCACCACCCAGCAGGTGAAGGTCGGAAGAATCTGCACCGGGTTGACCATCATCGTGGCCTGCCTGTGGGCCCCGGTCATCTCCGGCTTTGAGGGGGTCTTTTCCTATATCCAGGAGATCTGGGGATTCATCTCCCCAGGAATCGTCGCGGTCTTCCTCGTGGGCATCATTTTCAAGAGAACGCCAGCCATCGCAGCCAAGGGGGCGATGCTTCTTGGAGTACCCCTCTACGCCGCCTGCAGGATTCCAAAATGGATCTGGGACGCAAATCACACCGAGCCACCGGAAGGGTTCTTTGGAGCCATTTACGCCTTCAATTCGATCGCGTTTCTCCACCACATGATGATCGTTTTCCTGATTCTCGTGGCTTTCATGCTGACCATGACTCGCCTGAGACCTCTCCTCCAGCCGGTCGAGATGCCAAAATCCGAGGTCAACATCGAGCCTCACCCCAGGCAATATCTCTACGGCGCGGTGGTGATTGCGATGACCGGGTGCCTCTATCTCCTTTTCTGGTAAGAGAAGAGATTGCATCCTCAAATCTCCCTTGCAGTTCGTGATAGGCGGGCTCTAACATAGGGGCATGAAAAACCTACATTGCCCCGGCATAGTCCGCCCGTTGCTCGCCATTTTCTGTCTGGCCACCATGGCCTCAACCCTCCTGGCTACTCCTCCCGACTGGGAAGACCCCCAGGTCATCGGCCGCAACAAGGAACCGGGGAGAGCAACCGGCGTCCCCTATTCCGATCTGGAAAGCGCAAAAGTGGGGACACGAGAGGCTTCTTCCTTCCATCAATCTCTCAATGGCATGTGGAAGTTTCACTGGGTTCCAAAGCCCGCGGATCGTCCGGTTGATTTCTATCGGCCTTCCTTTGATGTCAGCGAATGGGATGAGATACCGGTCCCCTCCTGCTGGGAAACCAAGGGGTATGGAATTCCCATCTACACCAACGTCCGCTATCCTCACCCAAAGAACCCGCCCTTCATTCCCCATGAAGACAATCCTACCGGATCTTATCGCACCGAATTCACGCTCGACGAATCCTGGGATGGCCGGGAGACCTTCATCCACTTTGGCGGGGTTTACTCCGCGTTCTACCTGTGGATCAACGGAGAGAAGGTTGGATACAGCGAAGGGAGCAAGACTCCCGCCGAGTTCAATATTACTCGCTACCTGACGGAGGGCTCGAACACCTTGGCGGCGGAAGTCTACCGCTGGTGCGACGGAAGCTACCTCGAAGATCAAGACATGTGGCGACTCTCCGGAATCTTTCGAGATGTCTACCTCTTTGCCACTCCGAAGTTACATATCCGGGATTACTTCGTCCGGACGGATCTTGACGACAATTACGAGAACAGCATCCTGGAAGCGACCGTCGAGGTTCGCAATCTCGGAGACGAACCCAGGAGTTCATCCATCGACATTCAGCTCTTCGATGCCGACGGCTCTCGAATTCCCCTGGCTGTGAGCCCGGGATCCGTCACCGTTCTTCCGGGCACCTCCGCTCAGGTTCACTTCAAGACGGAGGTCAGAAACCCCAAGAAATGGACCGCGGAGACTCCGGAGCTCTATCGCACTCTGGTTATCCTCCGAGGGCAGAAAGAAGCAAGCGAGATCGTCGATGTCAGGAGCTGCAACACCGGATTCCGAAAGATCGAAATCAAAGAACGTCAGCTCCACATCAACGGAACGCCGGTTCTTCTCAAGGGAGCAAACCGTCACGAGCACGACCCCGACCACGGACGCACCCTGAGCCTCGCTCTCATGATCAAAGACATCGAGCTGATGAAGCGCTCCAATATGAACGTGGTCCGAACGAGTCACTATCCGAACGATCCCAGGTGGTACGACCTTTGCGACCGATACGGTCTCTATGTCATCGATGAAGCCAATGTCGAATCCCACGGCATGGGATACGGTGAGGAATCTCTGGGTCACGTCCCGGAGTGGGAACTTTCTCACGTCGACCGAACCCAGCGCATGGTGCTCCGGGACAGAAACCATCCCTCGATCATCTTCTGGTCCCTCGGGAACGAAGCGGGGCCGGGCCGCAATTTTGTTGCCACCTCAAAAGCGGTGCGAGATCTGGACAAAACCCGACTCGTTCACTACGAACGGATGGATTCGGTTGCCGACGTAGATAGCTCGATGTATCCAAGTGTATCCTGGCTTCGCCAGCGGGGAGAAAGCGAGTCGGAGAAACCCTTCTTCCTCTGCGAGTACGCCCACGCCATGGGCAACGCGGTCGGTAATCTCCAGGAATATTGGGATGTGATTGAATCTCATCCCAACTTGATTGGCGGATGCATCTGGGACTGGGTGGATCAGGGCCTTCGAAAATACTCGGGAGAGATCGACGACAACGGCACTCCACTCTGGTACTGGGCCTACGGCGGCGACTACGACGATCAACCCAATGACGGCAACTTCTGCATGAATGGCATCGTGCCTCCCGACCGACAGGTAACCCCCAAACTCCTGGAAGTAAAGAAGGTCTACCAGTTCATCGAGGTCACAAAAGAAAACTTGATCGAAGGCAAATTCAGCGTGCGAAACAAATACGCCTTCCTCGACCTGGATCATTTTCATGGGAAATGGACGCTCACTCAAGATGGCCGGGTTCTCCAGCGAGGAAACCTCGAGCCCATTTCCGTCGCTCCGGGAAGGAGTCAATCGTTCACGATCCCCTACAATCCTCCCAGGCCCCTACCGGGAGCGGAGGTCTTTCTACGAGTGAGCTTCCATCTTGGAACCGATCAGCTCCATGCCAAACAAGGCCATGAAGTGTCCTGGGAACAATTTGCCATTCCCTTCCCCACCGCCCCTGGCACAAACATGAACCTTGCCGCCCTTCCCCATGTCAACGTTCAAGAGTCCCGGGAGGGAGTCCTTCTCTCGGCCTCGAATGTCCGGGCGGAAATCAAGAAATCCACCGGGACCCTTTCGTCTCTTTCCATGAGTGGGACCTCCCTTCTTGCGGACGACATCGATCAAATATCCGGCCCCCTTCTCAACGTTTTCCGCGCCTTCACCGACAATGACATCTGGCTGCGCAACCCGTTCGAGCAGGCCGGGCTCTTCAACCTGCAGAAGGAAGTTGTTCATTTCGAGGTCAATCGACTGGAGCCACAAGCGGTGCAAGTGGAGGTCGAAACAAGCTGGCGGACTCCCAAGAAGAACGGATTTGATCATCGCGTCTCCTTTCTGTTTCTCGGAAACGGCAACATCATTGTAGACAACGATGTGAGGCCGATTGGAGAGCTCCCTCCCCTCCCTCGTCTCGGGGTTCAGATGACGGTCTCTGGCAGGGCTAACAAGATCACGTGGTTCGGGAGGGGCCCGCATGAAAGCTATCCCGATCGCAAGACAAGCGCTGCTATCGGACTCTACGAAGGAACGATCCTCGATCAGTACCAAGACTATGCACGCCCCCAGGAAAACGGGAACAAGGAAGACGTGCGCTGGGCCGCACTCACCGATCAGGAGAACTGGGGACTTCTCATCACCGCACCAGAAACCCTCTCCATGACTGCTCTCCCTTTCCGCCCGGAGGACCTGGAGCAGGCTAGACATCGGAACCGACAGGAAAAGAAGTATCAACGCCTGGAGCCCAGACACGACATCACCGTTTCCCTCGATGCGGCCCTCATGGGTCTTGGGGGCGCAAGTTGCGGCCCTCGTCCCATGCCCAAATATATCTTGCGACCGACACCGACAAGATTTCGCTACGAGCTTCGCCCTTACTCTCCCGCCCTTGGCGAGCTGGCTCGGGTGGCAAGAAGAAGCAATCATTACCTCACCGCTCCTTCCATTGACCGGGACGGCAAGGGCCAGGTCACCTTGATCAGCCAGACTCCTCACGTGGACATCCGCTACACCCTCGATGGCACGGAGCCCGCTCCCGACTCTATACCCTATGTTGGCCCCTTTTCCGTGACCACCGCGACAACCGTGAAGGCAAGAGCATTTTCCGACGGCGCGCTCTCCGGCCCCTCGTCACGAGAGACCTTCGATGAGATCATCCCCGTTCTCGAGATCGAAAAAAGCGGCTGGAAGATCCTGCACCGGGATAGTGAAGAAGGCGGCGAAGGACTGGCTCGCCATGCGATCGACGGGGATCCAGAAACCTACTGGCATACCGAGTGGAGCGAGGAGACCCCGACGCATCCCCACGAGATTCAAGTCGACCTCGGTGAGGCCCTCACCCTCGCGGGCATGACTTATCTTCCGAGACAAGGATCTTCGAACGGACGTCTGGGAAAATTCGAGGTGTATGTCAGCCAAGATGGGAAGAACTGGGGAGAACCGGTGGCCAAAGCCCAGGGGAAGGACTCTGACCACCTGCTAACCGTTCGATTCTCTGAGAAGAGAACCGGGCGCTACCTACGCATTCGTGCGATTTCCGAGGTCCAGGGTCGCGCCTGGTCTTCCATCGCCGAGATCGATGTGCTCGCGGTGAAGAAGGAATAGACATCATGAGTCATCAGGGAGTATAGATCGTAATCCCCGCATCGGCCAAAGTGCCAAGAACGATTCCACCCGGCCCGCCTCCTCCAAGCATGAACCCGGTAACTTTCCCGCCACTTGTAACAAAAGAAAAGGCCCGTGCATCCGCGTTGGTGCTGGCTTTGATCTCCTCCCAGGTGGATCCGTCAAACCGGAGGACGGTGCCGGCAAGGTGTAACGTAGATGTCCCCTCTCCGGCCTCACCCGCTGGCAGATGGTTATTGTTATTGTTGCCCACCAGGATGTGCTCAATTCCCGGAGCGATCCCGATCGCCGAGTAGTCGTGAACCTGGATCTGCAAGTTCACCGTTCCGCTCACCGTGTCAAATTCATAGACACCGGGCACTCCTTGCAACTCCAGGGCATTTTGTTCCCATCGAAGCAGGGTTCCGTTTTGGCCACAAGCATAGATCTGCCTGTCCCCGTTCACAAAACCCGTGGTCACGTCCAGCAACCCTCGCGTCTTGCCGCCAGGATCCGGCTGAGGAGAGACGTCGCTCCAGGCGGGAAGACTGTTTACGTTCCAGTAAAAAGCAATGGGATCACTCCCCTTTCTTCCCACCACGAGCCCGACTCGGCTGGACCTGAAAGAGATCGCACTTAGCTGAACATCGTTGACCTGGGGAAGACCGGACAACTCGGTCCAGTTCGTTCCGCCATCCGTGGTGACAATAATCAACGCCGTCTGCCCAGGTGCTCCGGCATTGACAGGCCCCTTTCGCCCGACGGCCCAGTACTCGCGAGCTCCCTTGTGGACGATATCTTCAAGCTGCATGTCATCGGTAATCCCGTTGATTCCAGAAGTCGACCAGGTCTTTCCTCCGTCTGTCGTTCGTACCACGTTTCCCGCGTACCCGACGGCAATGCCGACCCGATTCGCAGCAAAAGCAACACCGCTCAGGTTCGGTTTCGGGCCAAATCCTTGATCCGGATAGACCTTCTTGAACGTGCACCCGCCATCTTCGGTGAGAAAGATCTGATCCGGCTGGCCGACGAGGACTCCGTGTCGACGATCCATAAAGTGCATGTCAATGGCTCGAATCAAGTAGTTGCTGTTATTCTGTGATTTCCAGTTCGTGCCAAGATCGACGGTGTGCCGGAGAAATCCGAAGCTACCGGTTACCCAGGCTTCGCCCGTTCCAACGATTCCCTCCGCCCCCATGAGCGGTGCGGTATATCCCGGCGCAAAGCGATCTTCCCACATCCCGGTGAACCGGTTCCGCACCCAGATATTCCCCGCATACCCGGACGCCACTGCGGTTCCTCCTCCGAGATCGGCAACACCGTAGAGAGTCGAGAAACTCGTGTGATTCGCACCCGGATCGATTTGCTCCGGACCCATCCAGTTGAGGCCGCCATCGAGAGTTCGATAGATCCTTCCGTTTCCGTTTCCAGTCCCACCTACGAGATAACCTCGATCGCCATCTTCAAAGTCGAAATCCCAGGGGTCATTGAAATCATCCTCCGGCTCCTCGAGAGTGATCCACCATCGACGCCCCAAACTCGATCTGGAATCGGTGGAATCGGTGTGAAAAACGACTCCCAGCTTTTCTCCCGCGGGAACATCAGGAGGAAGATTCGTCTCCCAGTTCGCACCGACAACAGCTTTGAAGCCGCCGCTCAGGGTCCCCTGCACGGAAAGGGTGTAGAATTCAAAATCCATCGGATCGAGCGGTACGACGTCATCGGGATGGCGGAAGATGGACACGTCTTGCCAGTTCAATCCCCCATCTTCGGTCAGCATGAAGGACCAAAGCCCGGCCACCCATCCGATGTTGGGGTTGTCGGGGAGAAATCGAACACCCCAGAAAACACCTGGGTCCCCATTCTTGGCATCGTGAACGGGCATCATGGGGTCAAGATGTTGCCAGTTGTCCCCACCATCGGTCGTCTTCAAGATCTTCCCGCCCCGGCCGGAGGCAAACCCGGTGAGACCATCCTCGTGAAAGTCGATGTCGATGATCATCTGGGCAGCATCCAGGGGAGTATCCTGGATTACCCAGGTCTGCCCTCGATCGGTTGAGTAGCGAATCCGGCCTCCGTCTTCGGCGACCCAAACCCGAACATCGTCCGGATCGGAGGGGTTTTGCCAGACGAACGGCCGTCTGATGGTGCCACCCGATAGATAATGAAGATCCGGATTTCCCTGGGTAGGAATCGGGGTGCAGAGCTGTTGCCTCTCTTCTGCTGATTTCAAGGGGAGGACAGGGCCAAGAATCGGCTGAGCAGGGGAAGAAACCGCCAAGCCCATCAACAAGGCGACCGGCGTCAGGATACGTAGGGCAGAAAACATGGACAGAACCTCCTTGTTGAATGGATTCAGAGCGAGGCCAGAAACCTCTCGGTTCTTTTGCGTCCACGGACCAGGCGATAGTTCTGAATTCCTGAAGTTTTCCTCTCCTGGCGAATTCAGATCAGGGCATCAGTCGCACGATCTTCCACGCCCCCCCGCCTTCGCTCCGTTCATAACGAAGGCGATCGTGAAGGCGAAAACTTCGTCCCTGCCAGAACTCCACCTCCCGAGGTATGAATCGATATCCCCCCCAAAAAGGAGGAAGGGGGACTGCTGACCCCTCGGGGAAGCGTTTGGCCAGTGAGTCCCACTCGGCATCAAGGGAAGCCCGGTCTTTGACCTCCTTGCTCTGGCGAGATACCCAGGCCGAAAGCTGAGAACCCCAGGGACGGGAGGAAAAATAGGCTTCGGACTCCTTCCGGGTCAGTCGAGTGACATCTCCTTCGACCCTCACCTGCCGATGGAGTCGATCCCAGTAGAAATGGAGGGAAGCCACCGGGTTCGCAGCAAGATCCTCTCCTTTTCGACTCTCGTAGTTGGAGTAGAAGACAAACCCGCCCCGATCTGCCTGGCGCAAGAGAACCGTCCGGGCTGAAGGAGCCCCCTTCTCGGAGACCGTCGCCAGAGTCATCGCTGAAGATTCGACGAGCCCACACGACTGCGCTTCCTCCCACCAGCCATGAAACTGGTCCATGGGATGAGGGGCCATCTGATCCCGAAGCAAAGGTTCATCCCCAGGAGAGTCCGGTTCCGTCGTCATGAAAACCTCGATGCCCGTGGCCCACGAAAAAAATCCACGGCAACATCTTATGAAAGAACCCTGGATCCTCGCCCATTCTTTCCGTAAACATGACGGTATGAACGCAAAAAACTACGAATCCATCCTGGAAAAAACTCTCGACGACCATCGCCTTTCCCGGGGAGAACGAAAAGCCCTTCGCAAGGTCTTTCAGGAAGCTGAGCTTGACCCAGGTGATCACTCCGAGATCCGAAGCCTCGCCTTTAACCTCGCCCGAAAACACCTGCGACGACCGGAAGATCGTCGGGTGCTCGAGTGGGTACAAGACGTGGTCTCCCTCCTCTCCCACCTCGATGACAGCCCGCGCGAGGCGACGGAAGCAAAGGCACGCTTCAGTCCAGGGGAGGATTGCGTGCAACTGATCTCCCATACGCTGGCCCAGGCTCGCACAACCCTCGACATCTGCGTCTTCACCATCACCGATGATCGAATCACCCAGTCCATCCTGGCCGCCTTCCAGCGGAAAGTCAGGGTGCGAATCGTCTCTGACAACGAAAAAGCAGAAGACCGGGGATCCGATCTCCACCATCTGAGGGAAATCGGTGTTCCGGTAGCGGTCGATACTTCGCCTCATCACATGCACCACAAATTCATGGTTGCGGATCAGAACAAAGTCTTGACCGGAAGCTACAACTGGACTCGCTCAGCCGCCAGCTACAACCAGGAGAACATCGTTCTATGTACGGATCCTCGCCTGGTCAAACCGTTCCATACGGAGTTCGAGAGGTTGTGGCGAATCTTTGGCAACGAGTAACCGGAGAACAAGAACTCCTCTATGATGGAGCGGAGTGCGAGAACCAACTCTTCTTTCCTTCGTTCAAGCGAGAACAGGAGAAGAAAAGTACGTACTCTGGATCCATGAGAATCAGGTTTCAATCCTACGGAGAGAGTTCGTGAATCGGAAGCTAAAACGAACGCTGGGCGCCCTTCTGATCCTGGTCTCCCTGGGCGCGGCCACCTTTATTTATCGCACGACCCAGATGCCGACCATTCTGCCCCTTAAAATCTCAAAGGAAACAACCTATCTCGATTCTCCCCGAATGGACAGCGGGCCGATCGATTACATTGCCTACGCAAATCAACATCGGCAGCCAGTCGACCCGAGTCTGAATGCGGCGAAACACCTTCTTTCATACATCGAATCAAGTTTGATCATGATCGGGCGCGAGGAAGTTCTCTCGACCATGGGGCTTGAACACCTGATCAACGCTGATCTCGACCAGGAAGAAGCTCTCTATCCCGGCCCCAAAAATTTATCAAAGAAGGAAGCGAATCGCCTTTTTAGTCAACTTTCGGAAGCGACGAGCCGTCCCTTCACTCCTGATGAATTCCCCTTGATCTTCGAGTGGATTCAAGAAAGCGAGGACCTCTTCCAGAGATTGATCGCTGCAAGTCAAATGTCGTCTTTCCATGTCCCCCTCTTCCTCTCCAAGGAAAAGCCAGTTCCGTTCCTTTCTGCGGAACATTCGTGGTTCAATCTTTCGGAAGCCTTGAAACCCCTTCTCTGTCGGGCTTACCTCCACATTGGTGAGGGAAAGACGACAGAGGCGATTCAAGACGGAGTGGTCCTGCGCAAGGTGGCGCAATTACTTTCCGGAAAAGATGATTTCGCCTATTTGGCATGCCTTGATCAGCAAGCTCAGGTCTTCGAGCTTTTCTCCACCATCGCTCAATCCCCGAAAGCGTCTTCTTCTTTGGCCCGGTTCATTCTTGATTCTCTTCATGCCTCGAAATGGAACCTCCAGGAAGCTCGAAAAGAAGCCCTTCTTACCAAGCGCCTTCAATACCTGGATGCCCTGACTCATCCGGCCCATGCAGGCATGCAGGGTTCCGATCGAACTTATGTTGACCTGAACAAGATCACCCGGACCATCAACCGATACTTTGATGCCGTTGAAACCGCCTTTGCAGATGAGACAAACTCAACCCTCCGCCACGCTCGGCTCCTTTCTCTTCAGGAAGAGTCGAGGGAAGATTGGTTCCGGTGTAAGAAGGAATCCACCTCTACGCTCGGGTTCCTGAGAACGTTTCTCGATCCCAAGGCGATGTCCGACTCGATCAACGAGCTTCTTGCTCTCACCCTCCTCACAGGTCTCCCCCTTGACGGATTCTTGAACGGGGAAGCCAGATATCAAACCCGCCGTGATCTTCTTGAAACCGGGCTTCAGCTGACGATGTTCCGGGAAAAACACGGAAGGCTCCCCACATCGATCTCTGAGCTCGTTCCCGGATTCCTCTCAAACATTCCGATTGATCCCTACTCAGGACAACCATTTGTCTATCGAGTCGGCGAAAACTCATTCATTCTCTACAGTTTCGGCCCGGATAGAATCGACAACGGTGGGGCCGAAGCCGAAAAAGAATCAAACCAGGATGGAGATCTCCTCTTCCGGATGGACTGGTGAGAGGCTAGTATTATTCATGAGGGTCAGCCACTAGCTTTCTCATTCCCCGCGAACAAGAGTCACCGTTCCTGTCCCGAGCTTCTTGCTCCCGTAGCTTCCCGAAAACGAAGTGAAGTCTTCATTCAACCTTCCCCGCACCTCCACCATCAGCTCTTTTCTCGTCTTCTTTGCCTTGGTTTTTGGGTCCAGGTAGAACACGAAAAAAACGACCCCCCGCTTTGATTCGTCCCACATGCTGGGTACGACGCGAGTCACTTCCAGATCGCCGAGGGTCATCACCGCGTCGCCCAGCGTCCCTTTTGCCGCTGTGATGGCGACATTGGTTGATTGGCGTGACCAGGCTCCTTTTTCTCCGCTGAAGGATCCCGACCAATCTCCTTTCCAGACCGACACAGGGGCAGCTCCCCCCCTCTTTTTCAGCTCAAAAGTTCCCGATCCCATGACATTGCGAAACGTACCGGAGAGTACGGTGCAGGTCGGGTCGAGCCGGGCTTCCGACATGATCTCGTAATTGGCCCCCTTCGAAACGCTATAGAGAATCTTCAACTTGAAGGGACGCCTCAGGCTGAACTTCTTTGCCTCCACCCGAACCACATCTCGAATGGCCTGCCCGCTTGCTCTATCTATATCGCCATCAGGAAACTCAAGGCGCCATTGATAAGAGGAGCCCGCATTCTTCCCCTTCTCTACCTGTGCAGCTCCCGACCAGACACCATCCAGAACGCCCTTCTGGGTCAGCTTGATGGGTTTTTCTTTCGCACGGAAGGGGAGAGCCGAAGCCTGGCTCGAGAGGAAGAGGCTTGTGATGAAAAACAGCCCCGTCAAGATGAAGGTGAAAGCCGCGGTAGGGCTCATCGTCACGGCACGAGGGGACCATCCCGTTCTGCTATGCATGTTTCGACTCCTGCATTGAAAACCTGGATGGCGCGTAAAACCATCATAGCTTCAAAAGGCGTCGCTTCGGCCCAAAAAAACTCGTTCCCCCTCTCCTCTTCTTGCTAAAACCGGGTTCTTCAATGATTCAACGAAAAATTCACGGTGCGACCGAATCGAGACGAACCCAGCAAGGACGACCATGAAGACTCTTATCACTCCTGAGGATCTGGGCCGGATCCAGACCCCTCTTCAAACCTCGCTCAAGAGTTTCGCCAGGAGCTTCCCGGGAGCAACCGGCCACCGGCAACCCGTCCATACGCTTTACGGCGGCGCCCATCTCTTCAAGTCAGATCTTGCTCAAAAGCTAGGAAAGTCGGCTCTTGCGACGGTGGCCTCCTACGCCCCCAATTTTTCGGCCTTTGCAAGGGCTCTGCAACTACGGGGCAGTGACCAGCTGCCATCATCTCTGGAGGAAGCACAGAAACTTGAAGAGCTCTTCGAGAAAGACCCTGACGGCGCACCGTTGATTCATCCCGCCGCCGGGTTCGCCCGCCGGGTTTACGGGAGGGTCCTCGAGAAGCTCCAGATGGAGCCGGTAGAAGATTTTCGAATCGACTTCGAGGACGGCTTCGGACACCGACCCGACGAGGAAGAAGATGAATGCGCCCTTGCCGCCGCCGACCAAGTAGTCAAAGGTATTCAAGACAAGACCCTCCCCCGTTTCCTCGGTATTCGCGTCAAGTCTTTCAGCCAGGAGCTCTTCCATCGTGGAGCCCGAACGATCGATCTGTTCCTTGGCCGTGTCCTGGAATCAGCAGGCCGCCTCCCTGACAATTTCGTAACGACTCTTCCCAAAGTTGTGGCACCGGAGCAGGTCACGGCTCTCGTTTCTCTCTTTGAATTGATCGAATCCAAAACCAACCTTGAGCCCGGATCCCTCAAGCTAGAGATCATGGTGGAAACAACCCAGTCCCTGGTGAGTGCGGATGGCCGCATGACCCTTCCTCTTCTCGTAGCCGCAGCGAAGGGTCGATGCGTGGCCGCCCACTTCGGAGTCTACGACTATACTGCTTGCTGCTCGATCACCGCCGAATACCAGTGGATGCATCACGCGTCTTGCGATCACGCTCGCCATCTGATGCAAGTCTCCCTATCCGACACGGGGATCTGGCTCTCCGATGGAGCAACAAATGTCATGCCGGTCGGACCGTATCGAGAAAAGGACGGCCCCCTCACTCCCGAGAAGATTTCGGAGAATCGAGTCGTCATTCACCGGGCATGGAAGACCCACTTTGATCACGTCTCACACAGCCTTGCCCACGGCTACTACCAGGGGTGGGATCTCCATCCGGCTCAGCTTCCGACCCGATACGCTGCTCTCTACGCATTCTTCCTGGAGAGTCTTCCTGCCGCCTCGAAACGACTGGGCAATTTCATCGCGATGGCGGCGCAAGCGACTCTCGTTGGAGATGTGTTTGACGATGCGGCCACTGGACAAGGGCTCCTCAATTTCTTCCTCCGAGGCTTGAACTGCGGGGCCATCCAGGAGGAAGAGGCAAGAGCTACCGGGCTGACCCGGGAGGAGCTTGAGACCCGATCTTTCCTCAAGATTCTTGAGGGGAGAAGGGGAAGCACATTGCACGAAAAGCCATGAGGACAATGATTCAGGTAGCCCTCAACGGAGTCTCTCAAACATGATCAACGAAAAGATTCAGCAAGCAGCGGATATTCTCATCGAAAAGAACATCGACCTCTGGCTCACCTTCGTGCGAGAAAGCGCGAACAATCCAGACCCTTGCATGGATCTCATCGTGGGAACGAATGTCACCTGGCAGTCAGCCTTCATCATCAACAAATCGGGAGAATCTGTTGCCATCGTGGGGCATCTGGATGATTCCCACATTCGATCCGTCACTCCCTACCAGGAAGTCATTTCTTACAAGGCAGATATTCGAGAAGACCTTCTGAGTGTTCTCGATCGATTTTCCCCCAAGACGATTGCCATCAATTACTCCCGGAGCGACGTCATGGCCGATGGGCTCGGACACGGCCTCTGGCAGGTGCTCCGCCAGCATCTCTCAGGAACGCCTCATGAGAATCGGCTGGTTTCGTCCGGACCGGTAGCCAGCGCGGTGCGAGGCCGCAAGTCTCCCGCCGAGCTCCATCGAATCAAGGAAGCGATTCGATTGACTCAGGCCATTCTTGAGAGCGTTACCGGGTTCATCAAGCCGGGAAAAACTGAAAAGGAAATTGCCGGGTTCGTGAAGAACCAGGTAACGCAAATGAACCACGGCTATGCCTGGAACCCTGAGATGTGCCCATCGGTCTTCTCAGGCCCGAATGCAGCGGGCGCCCACGCGGGCCCGACCGATAGGAAGATCGAACGGGGTCACCTCTTGAACCTGGATTTTGGACTCAAAGTCGACGACTACTGCGCCGATCTTCAACGAACCTGGTACATCCTCCGAGAGGGGGAAGAGAAGGCGCCACCGGAAGTCGAACACGGATTTGCGACGGTAAGAGATGCGATCCAAAAAGCGAAC
This sequence comes from Planctomycetota bacterium, assembly GCA_029260825.1. Lineage (GTDB taxonomy): Bacteria > Planctomycetota > JACOTG01 > JACOTG01 > JAJDCM01 > JAJDCM01. Next base: position 28,861 of record JAJDCM010000050.1, read on the forward strand.
AAGGCCCTGCGACCCGGTGCAACCGGTCTTCAGATCGATCAGATTGCGAGAGGCTACGTCATGTCCCAGGGGTACGATGAGTATCCCCACGGCCTCGGGCATCAAGTCGGGCGGATCGCTCATGATGGCGGAGCCATGCTCGGTCCGAGCTGGCCAAGATATGGAGACCTACCCAACATTCCTCTGGAGCTGGGCGAAGTCTACACGATCGAGCCTCGGGTGAGTGTTCCCGGCCACGGGGTAGCCACTCTTGAAGAAATGACCCTCGTCCAGAAAACCGGCGGGCAGTTTCTTTCGAATCCTCAGAAAGAGATCTGGCTGGTCTGAACTCAAGGTCCGGATTGCCCCTCTTTCACGATCCATTCGCACACGAGAGAATCCATCCAACGATAACCGCCCGGTCGCCTCAGGGGCCGCCCCAAGAAACCCATGTGACCTCCCTTCTCGGTGGTCACCACTTCAACGTGATCCGGGAGCTCCACGGAGTCAAACACATCGCAGCCTACAAAAGGATCGTCTCGAGAAAAGAGGATCTTGCACGGGATCCTGATTCTTGGCACCAGATCCACCGAGCTACAACGAGCGTAGTAATCACTAGCATCGGCAAATCCATTGGACGGAGCGGTGTAAAGATCATCAAACTCAAAGACACTCAGCTCTTCTGGAAAATCGAACCGAGGGAGATCGGAAAACAACTTCTGACGCTGGATCACCTCCCACTTCAACTGCCGCACAAAATTTCGATCATAGAGCCTGTTGAACGGCATGGCGAGCCGGGTTGCACAGAGGTTGAGATCGGCTGGAGGGCAGACAGAGATCACCTTGGCGATCTTCCCCACGGCCTCTTCCCCCAGTTCCCCCAGAAGCTTCAAACCAAGATGGCCTCCAAGAGAAAAGCCTACCAAGATGATCGGTGCCCCCTTGTAATAGACTCCTACCTGATCCACAACCGCATGGAGGTCGTCGCTCCGCCCCGCATGGTACGCGCGGCGAGCCCACCCCCTTCCGGAACCACAACCTCGAAGATTTACCCGGACGCTACGAATCCCCAGACGATAAAGTCGCTGGGCGAGGCGAATGAGATAAGGAGACCGGTGGCTTCCACACAACCCATGAACCATCAAGACCGTCGGCCTTTCGTCCCCCGCCTCTCCCGGATCAGAGATCACGACCGAGAGTTTGTCTCCATCGTCAAGCTGGATCGCCTTGGTCTCGGAAGGGGGTTCTTTTCCGAAGCTGACCACCGAGGCAAGGATGGTCTGCACCTGAGGGTTGGAGAGCAAGAGAGCCGGTCGAAATGGAAGAAGACGATTTGACACCTGCGGATTAACGACTCACCGTGGCTTCGATCGAACCGTGGGGTTCGTCCACCGGAACGAAGACTTCATTCTCATTCGAAAGATCAAACGGCGACAGGTCAACGAGAAGACAGTGAAGATTGGGGAGTGCGAGGTGAACCTTCGAAACCTCCGGACAACGGGTGAGAACTTCTTCCGCCATGGCATGGAGAGTATGTTGAACCGAGCGGCTTTGGTGGCGGGAAAAGCATTCAATGAGGGCCGTTCGCGCCCGACTTCGACAATCGAGAAAGTCTGTTTGTTCGGAATACCACCAGTTCCCTGAAAGGTTCGTACCAAAAAGGCGATCGCCGGTTTCAGCAAGCGTTGTGTAAGCGTCCCTGGGAAAACCTTCAAAACCCGAGTTGGCAGTCTTCAACATCACAAGCCCCTCGATTCCCGAGGTCCAGCTTTCCTCTCCGTTCTCGACCCGCGCAACGCAGGTTGCCCTCTCCTCGCTCCCTCGAAGAAAAGAATGATCGTGGGACTTTCCCTCCACTGTCGCACGGTGCCACGGAGTCTCAAGAAGCGTTACTGTTGCCGATGAAGCCTGGGCATGGGTGGAAACAAAATGGCGAGCAAGAGTCATGGCAAACAACTCAAGAGGAGCGATCGAATGGTCTTTGGCAAGAGCATAGACCGTGTTCTTCATGGTGTCCGTCGGCAGGACAGCACTGTTATCTCCCGCAGTGAACGCCCTCTCGAAATCGCCAGCAAGAGATATATTCACCGTGACTTCCGTCAACTGGTGCCGATCGCCAAGCCTTGACACCTTGACGAGCCGAACCCTTGATTTCCCGTAACGATTCGCGGCTAGCATTGTTTTCTCCCGGCAATTCCTGTGTCTGACTTCTGGTTCCCTGCGTCTAGCCCGGATTATTCATGAGTTTGAGCGAGAATTGTTCTCGCCAAACTCATGAATCATCCGGGCTAGCTTCCTCGATACGTTGAGTAGCCGAACGGGCTCAATAAAAGAGGCACATGATAATGGCTGTCCACATCGCGAACACAAAAGACGATCTCGGCGTAAGGATAGAACGCCTCGGTATCTCGGGACTCGAAATAAGACTCGACATGAAACGCCAGCTTGTATGTTCCTGCTTCCAGCTCCACACCGTCCGGAAGAAGACCAGGAACCCTCCCGTCCTCATTCGTCACTCCGGTGTTTATCTGAACAAACGATCCACCCTCATCCTTTCGAGCCAGATCAACTTCAACATCAACCGCCGGTTGCCCGACCGATGTATCCAAAACGTGAGTCGTCAAGCCGCTCATTGGTTCACCAATTTTTCCAGGCGGAGGCGAGTGATTTTCGACTGCTCACGAGCCGCCATTTTGATTTCCGTCCCTGCATCATGACCCAGACGTTGTTCCAAGGATTCGAGCATCTCGCAAGCACTCTTCCCCGTGGCACAAATCAAAAACACATGACCGAACTTTTCCTCATAGGCCCGGTTTCCCGCCAAGAGTCGATCCTTCGTCTCCCGATCCGAGTTGTCCACCCCTGACTGCTCATTCTGCGACCAGCTTCGGGTTGACGCTTCGGTCTTCTCGAGGTTTCGCTCTCCGATCCGCGGGTGCTTCGAAAATGCCTCTAGCCAGTCGTTCTGACCAAGAGAAAACCAGATCTTCTCCGCTGCCCCATACAGACCTTTGTCTTCTCGGAAAGGTCTTTGCGACAGCATGGAATTGACCCAGCGATGACTACCGCAACATCGCAAAAGAGCCGCGCCGGCCTCCTCCTCGGAGAGTTCATTGATCAGACTCGACAGCGCTCTCATGGCAACAAACCGTCCGAAAAAT
>JAJDCM010000006.1 GCA_029260825.1 Planctomycetota bacterium
GTCCTGAAAAGGTGAAAGCGGGACCTCCTCCACTTCTTCCCCGCCTTCGCTCTTCGAGCTTCGGCGGGTTTCACCCGCCCTGGAGGAGCCGAGAAAATGAAATGAGTCCGTCTCCCGGCAACGCTTCGGTAAATAGACAGTAGCGCGCTCGCGAAAAAGATCTATACCGAGGAAGGTACCGAAACGATCCGGGGGACGGAGATATCAATGCGCCGGGCAAACACGTTAGAAACTTTCCTTTCCGGCAAACGGCTTCTTCCCTTCGCTGTGTTGCTTGCCGTTCTCTTCACCCTGCCGTCTCTTTCCGCCGGCCGAGCCTTCGATGATCTTTACCACCAATGGATCCTCACCGAAGAAGTAAATCCCTCCCCACCTGGATCACCAGAGCTGCATCGGGAAGCATTGAGCCAGACCCGGCACCATCCCCTTGACCTCTTTCGATTCATGGACCCGTCGCTCATGAGTACCCTGAGGGAGCTCGGGTCCGTTCCGTGGTGGTCGAGCCAGGAGGCAACGGCTCGATTTCTTCGTCCGATCACCGCTCTCACTCACCTCCTCGATTATCGCCTCTGGCCCGACTCCCCCGGATTGATGCATGCTCAGAGCATCGCCTGGTACGGACTCCTGGTTCTCCTGAGTACTCTTTTTTATCGGCGTATCGGAGGAGCGGGATGGGCTCCCGGACTCGCCGCCCTTCTCTTTGCTCTTGACGACGCCCACGGTACTCCCGCCGGATGGCTCGCCAACCGCAACGCACTCATTGCCGGTTGCTTTGGACTCCTTTGTCTTCTTTCCTTCGAACGGTGGAGAAGAGATGGATCCAAGATCGCCGCCTGGCTTTCTCCCCTCTTTCTTGCGCTCAGCCTTTTCTCCGCCGAACTGGGAATCGCTACCGTCCCCTTCCTCCTTTCCTATGCCTTATTCCTGGATCGAGGATCAGTGAGATCCCGTCTCTTTTCCCTCATGCCCGCAGTTGGAGTTGTTATTGCCTGGCGGGTCGTCTGGCAACAGATCGGGTGCGGTGTGGCGGGCCTTGGGCTCTACATTGATCCTATGTCCGACCCGGTTCGCTTCCTGAGCGAGGCCATTCGTCGGGGGCCGATTCTTCTCCTTGGCCAGTTCGGAGCCCCCCCGTCCGATCTCGATCTGCTCCTCAGCTCGTTTGGCAATCCTCTCCTGACCTGGATCGCCTGGCCGTTCCTGGCTCTGCTCACTCTTCTTCTGCTCCCTGTGATCAAAAAAGATCGCAAGGCTCGTTACTACGCCTTTGCCCTCCTTTGCGCCCTCGTCCCTACCTGCGCAACGTTTCCTTCGGACCGGTTGCTCCTCTTTGTCGGCCTGGGAGGAATGGGACTTCTTTCACGTTTTGCCCTCTGGTTCGTGGAAGAGTCGGGACAAAAACGGCTCTCGACCGGAAGACGTCGGTTCGCCCTTGCCGCATCGATCTTCCTCTTCTTCATTCACGGAATCGTTGCTCCACCCCTGCTTCTGGTCCGGTCGGGTGTAGCTCTTGGACCTCCGAGGCTGCTGGATCAACTTCGTGTGCGCACCGCGACGGACCCGGAAATCACGACTCAATCCCTTGTCATTCTCAACTCTCCAAGCTTCTTTAGCATCTCGTCTTTGTACCTGGAGAGAACATTTTCCGATGTTCCAATGCCAAGAAGAGTTCGCTTTCTCGGGCCGAGCGTCGCCGGCTTGTCCATCTTTCGTCGAGACGAGAAGACCCTCGTGGTCACTCCGGAATTCCCCTACCTCTTTTGGCCTCTCGATAACCTTTATCGAAGCCGGAAGTTCCCGATGAAAGAGGGAGACCGGATCAAGCTCTCGGACATGACCGCCCTCGTGGAGGAAGTCGATGAACTCGATCGGCCCACCCGGGTAGCTTTTGAGTTTGCCGTTCCACTTGAAGACCCATCGCTTCGATGGTTGGAGTGGGTAGAAGGAAACTACGTGCCCTTTGAACTGCCTGAGATCGGGGAAACTCTGACTCGCCCTCTACTTTTTCCCGAGCTGTGATTCCAGGCACGCGTAGGCACGACCGGTTGCCAAGAGGTAGCTCTCGTAGGTGAACTTCTCATCCGCAAGCTTCTTGCCGGTGGCTCCGAGTCGACCTCGGAGTTCCGGATCCCGGATCAACTCCAGCATTCCCCGGGTGAAGTCCGAGGAAGTCCCTTCGGTCAACCGGGAGAATTCAGGTTTCAGGACCTGGGTGTGGGCCTTACTCTTCGTGGCCAGAATCGCTCTTCCTGCCTTCAAGTAAGAGTAGACCTTGGAGGGAATGTTCGAACCTTCACTTCGAGGTGAAACCAGAATGTCCGAGCCCCGAAGATGAGCTGGAACCGCCGAGGGCTGAATCTGACCGGTAAAAACAAGATAAGGAGCAAGACCGAGATTCGCCCCGATCTTCCTCATCCGCTCCACTTCCTTTGGCCTTCCGCCCACCAGGACAAAACGAACGCCGGGATGTTCTTTGACCACCGATCTTGCCGTCGCCAGGAGTAGATCGAGTCCCTGGTAGGGCTCAAACGATCCGGCATACAGGACAACAATGCAATCCTTCGGGAGATCATAACGGGAACGAAGGTCAAATTCGGAAACCGGGGCCTCCCCCGTCTCCCTCGATGAAGCGGACCGATTGTTCGCCCCGTCGCCCCACGTGCCGAGATCTTCGCCATCCAGAGTATTCTCGATCAGAACCGGGTGGCAAGTGGGTCCAATTTCCTTCACGACCGCAAGGAGGTCCGGGCTGATGGTGATCATCGAGTTGGCCCGTCGGATCGTGCGCCGCTCTAGCCAGGCGAAAAGCCGACGGAACGGGAAGAAACGAAAAAACGGGTAATAGCTCAGCTGCCGAGAAAGCTGAGAATGCATGTCGTAGAGGTGAGGCACCTTGTACTTTCGAGCAAGAGAGTCGCCGAAAAGACCAGCCTCCTCGTGGGTGTGCAGAACATCGTACTTGCCGGAAGAAAGAAGTCGGCGTGCCTTCCAATAAAGCCCCACGTCGAGAAAAAGCTTTCGGACCGACGGTCCGATGGGGACGGACTGGATACCGAGAACCCGGGTCGAGCGGACGATTGTCACGCCCGGGAGTTCGAGATCCTCGCCGACCGGATAGGAAAGCAAATCCACCTCATGGCCAAGGTCGGATAATGCGCGAAGTCGGTAGAGAATACTAAAGGGGGTGCCCCGGGGCTGGAAGAACGGCTCGGGGGCGAGCATCAATATCTTCACGGCGCCTCGATTCGGAACCGGACGACGCAACATCCCCGCTTGCCGTCCCGATCCGTTACCTCGGTTAACACCCTGTAGTATCCAGGGACAAAATCCAAGCTGCTCAATCGGTACGTCTCGATGAAAGACTTGCGATTGACTTCGAAGTTTATCAAGTGAACCGGGATTCGGTCAAAAATGACGTCATTCAAATGAATCCGTCCCTGATAGTTTCGATGGCCATCTTCATCCGGATCAATCCCCGCGATGCGAACAACGGTTGCATCCATTTTTACCGGCGACTCCCGGAAAAACTCCCGAGGCCAGATGCGAGGAGTCAGACCGGAAGGATCGATCACGACCGCGAAATCCGAAGGAAAAGCAGGAACAGGCACGACCACCCGTCCATTCGCAACCGTCCGACGGTAGGAAGCAGTAAAGAAGCCAGTTGCCGGAGAAAAAAGACTGACCGAGACATGCCCATCCTGGAGCCCGTTCACTCGGAGGCTCCCACCGCTCGACCCGAATCCATCCTGAAGATAGACAAGAGTCAGGCCTGAATCCGCCTTGAGACTCAGGTTGAAGGCGACAGGACTATTCTCGACCACTCCGGGTGCCGGCTGAAGACCGGTAAGATCACCCGCACTCTCCACGAAGGAATGAAAGCCTGCGAGAAATTCCTCCCAAAGAGTGTCCTCGTTGTAGAGCGGAGGACCAAAAACACTCCGGAGTTCGGTGTCGTCTTCCTTCGTACAAGCGCCGGCTCCACCGGAAAAGAAGATCGTCCAGAAGAGGTTTCGCGCCCGGACTCGATCGGAGTTTTCTCGATCTGTCCAGTCGGGCTCCGGTCCGATCCGCCCGGCGAGTACGGGCTTTGTGCCAAACAAACCGAGGAAGCGATCACGGGTCTGCTCAAGGGATAAGAATCGCATGGAAGTCGGAGCGTGCCAGACATCCAGGACATCGATTCCCGGATGATTCTTCTCATGTTCAAGCAGACTCTCCCCACACGACATGTTGGTCAAGACGAGGTCAATGCCGTTCTGTTGCTCGTAAGCTGTGAACTCGGCGATGATGGTATCGAGCCAATCAACGGGGCCGGTAAACTCGTTCCCGATCTCGTAAATGATATTTCCAAACCCTGCGGTCTCGGCGATCAACTTCTGGACGTAGTTCTTTTGAACCTGAAGGAGCGCCGGGTTACCAGTTCCGTAGAACTCAGGGACGGCATCTCCGGTCGGCAATCCCAGACCATTCCCGTTCTTTCCCGGATGAAATGGATTGTTCGACCAGCGATTGCTGCCCCGCTCCAACCCGACTTCGTCGAAAACTTGAAGCAGGACAAACCGTCCGTTTCGCTCGTTGTGTTCCAGGAACCCGCGCAGTCGATCCCAAAAAGGTTGGGAGAACTGATTCAGATCAAACTGCCCACTTTGAAGTCGCAACCACGGAAAGACCGGATCTTCCGAATCAGGAACCAACGTATTGATGAGCTTGACCCGGGTGAAATTCGCCCCGTAAGGTTGGTACCAGTCGGATTCAGCTTCATAGTCGGCCCGCGACTTCACCACCATCAACCAATCGCCCTGGCCGAAGGGAAGTGCAACCTTGCCGTCATAGGTAAGATGACCGCCCGAGGTGGAGAGACGTGGTTGAGCCTGAAGGGAACCAGCTCCCGTCAGCAGAAGCAGAAGCCAGACCACGAGAGGTATCCCCGCTCCAGTCCGAGAACTGTGGACACAGCCTGGTGAGCTCTTCCTCGCCGGGAAGAACAAATTCCCGTTATTCTCATGTTGGTTTTGCACGGCCTGACCCCATCAATGTGCCTATGGCGTAAGTTTCGGGAGATCGATGCAACATCCCGGTTGAGCAACGGCGTACCGGAACGTCGATCTTCCCCCTGATTGGCGCGGAGACAGAATCCAAGCGCCAGATCTCCCAAGGTATTGTCCTTTATAAGGTTAATCGGGTCGAGTTGTCAAGCAGCACCCGATCCAGCCGACGCCCTGGATTAGGACTTTGATCGGCATTCTTGGCCTTCATCCGGACAAAAAGCCAGGGCCCGACCTGGAATCTTCATTCCGATAGAGATCTTGGAAAGTCCCTCCGCCCTGGCTCCAGGACACGAGTCGCAGCGTCTTGCTCATCTCACCATCAGGACTATACTGACTCGACCCTGAGAAACTGTTCCATCGGAAAAGAGGATCAACCCAAATGCGCCCGAACCTCCAGCTTCTGGAGACCTCCCTGATCGAGCGGATCGTCGATGAGGCCCTCACCGTTCTTGAAAAAACGGGAGTGGACCTCGAGGGCGACGAAGCCATCAAGCGTCTCCTTGACGCAGGACTCCCCGTGGATGCAACCGAGAAAAAGATCCGCTTTCCGAGAAAGCTCGTGGAAGAGGCGATTCAATCCTCCCCCTCGTGTGTCTCCCTTTTCAACCGGGACGGGGATCTCCACGCCCAGCTCCAGGGCGAATCGGTGCATTTCGTTCCGGCATCCTCAGCTCTTCGAGTCATGGACCGAACAACCAGCGAGATCCGGGATCCGACCTCAAAAGACCTGGTCGAATTTGCCAAGGTTTGTGATGGCCTGAAGAATATCTCTTACCTGGCAACCGCCTTTACTCCTCAAGACGTTCCCCAGGACATGGCGGATGCCTGGCGTCTCTACCTCATTCTTGCGCACAGTAAAAAACCGGTCGTATCCGGAGCTTTCACCTCCTACGGCGTGGAGCGAATGGCCAGGATCATGGCTTACTTTCGCAAGGACCGCGAAGACCTCATCCAGAAACCTCTGGCTCTTTTCACCTGCTGCCCGAACACTCCACTACGCTGGGGGGAGGACCCGCTCCACAACATCATCGATTGTGCGGACTGGGGGATTCCCATCGAGATCGTTCCCGTTCTTCTCCTTGGAATGATTTCTCCCGCGACCACCATTGGAGCTCTTGTTCTCCATACTGCTGAGGTACTGAGTGGACTTGCGATCGCCCAGGCCATCCGTCCGGGAACCCCGGTTGTCTTCGGGGGGGCGCCAGCAACCTTTCATATGCGACTCATGACCAATCCCATGACTGCCGTGGAAGCTCTTCAGATCTACTGTAGCTACGGTCAGATCGCGAGGCATCTGAAGCTTCCTTCTCAGGCATACATGGGACTCAGCGATTCCAAACGCAATGACGCTCAGGCGGGAGCCGAAACAGGAATCGGGATGTTCCTTGCCGCACTAAGCGGCATCAACTCGGTTTCGGGGCCGGGGATGCTTGACTATGTCAACTGCTTCAGCCTGGAGAAACTCGTCTTCGATGACGAACTTGCCGCCCACGCCCTTCGCTTCATTCGACCCGTTACCGTAAAAGACGACCTTCCGACCCAGGAACTCATTGCCGAGCTCATTCAAGAAAGACACCTCCTCACGTCGGAACATACTCTTCAATACTGGCCAGAGGAACTCTACCTCCCCGGCCCCTTGATCGACCGCACAAATTGGGATCAATGGGAGCTCGCCGGGAGCAAGATGCCAAGAGACCAGGCACTGGAAATCATCGACGAGCAGCTCGACAATCACGAAGTTGAGCCCCTCGAGCCAGCTCTTCACCACGAGATCCAGGACCTCTTTCGCAAGACCTGCAAGGTCAAGGACGTTATTTTGCCGGAGTTCTCATGACCGACTACGCGTTCATGAATCAATGCCTCTTCGAAGGGAAACACGAAGAGGTCAAGAAGATGACCGAGGAAGCCCTGGCCGCCGGGCATCCGGTTCAGGAAGTTCTTGAGGACGGACTGATCGCCGGAATGCGTGTCGTTGGAGAAGACTTCAAGCACAATCGGATCTTCGTTCCCGAAGTCCTTCTGGCCGCCCGCGCCATGAAGGCGGGAATGGCCATATTGCACCCACTTCTCACCGAGAACAAGGATGCGACCCCTTCCGAAGTCATCGTCATGGGCACGGTGAAGGGTGATCTTCACGACATCGGAAAGAACCTGGTTGGCATGATGGCCGAGGGGGCAGGGTTCAAGATCATCGACCTTGGAACGAACACCAGCGCTGCTGAGTTCATTGCCGCCGTAAAAGAGCACAATGCAAGCATCTTGGGAATGAGCGCCCTTCTCACCACAACCATGATCTACATGAAAACCGTGGTGGATGCGGTCAAGGAAGCTGGGCTCTCTTCGGTAAAAATCTGCATCGGTGGAGCACCCACTGGCCACAAGTTCGCCGAAGAAATCGGCGCTGACGGCTATGCGGCGGACGCGGCAAGCGCAGTGGAACTCTTCAAGCGGCTCATCTCTGAAAAGACCAACGCTTCCCAGTAACAGGACGGACAAATCCTCATTCCCATGGCCTCAACAGTCACCATGAATGGCAAGAAGACCGAGGCGACGCCGGGAGTTACGCTTTATGACCTGGCAAATCGGCTCGAAGTTCCCGTCCCGACATCTTGTTTTGGCCAGGGAAAATGCAAGGAGTGCCTGGTCGAGATCAAGGGAAGTGAATCGGCTCTCTCCCCAAGAACTGCGGAAGAAGAACATCTTCCGGAAGAGTTCCGCCTTTCCTGCCAGGCCCACATTCTGGAAGGTGCGCAGGATCTTCAGTGCCAGACCTTGAGGCGGGGAGCTCTTCGCATTCAAGAAACAAGTCAGGGCCTCGACACTTCCCTTGCCAAGCTCGATCCTGCCGTGCAGCGGGAAGCGGGATCAACCGGTCGCCTTCTGGGAATCGCGGTCGATCTGGGAACCACCACCATTGCGCTTCATCTCTACGACCTTTCGAATGGCCGGCTCCTCGCAACCTCGTCTCTTGAAAACCCTCAGCGCTTCGGTGGCTCCGATATCATGGCGCGCATTCGCTACGACACGGAGCACCCGGGACGGTTGCTACAAAGAACACTTCTTGGATATCTCGGTCGAACGATCGCGGAGCTACCCTGTGATGATTCCGAAATCTACGAGATCGTCATTGCCGGTAACCCCACCATGAGGGATCTATTCTTCGGGCTTGATGTGGAATCGATCGGACAAAAGCCCTATGCATCTCTTACCGAGAAAGAATTCCGATCCAAACAGCGCCTGACGACGGCCCTCACAGTTCCCGCGAAAAAATTCAGACTGCCGCTCCATCCGAAAGCTCAAGCCTACGGACTTCCTTTGATCGGAAGTCATGTGGGAGCCGATGCCGCCGCCTGCCTCCTTGCGACCGGTCTCGCCGGGAGTAAGGAGGTAGCCGTCTTGATGGATATCGGCACAAACACGGAGGTCATTGCCACCGACGGGAAACGGTTAGCCGCCGCATCCTGCCCCGCCGGTCCGGCTTTTGAGGGAGGGGACATCTTGTGTGGCATGCCGGCTCTTCCCGGCGCCATTGAACGTGTCCGCATTCTCGAATCCGGAAAGATTCGTTCGACGGTGATCGGAGGCGGAAGCCCTCAAGGAATCTGCGGATCCGGCCTCGTCGACTTGCTCGGCGAACTCCTGCGGACGGGGCAGATGAACTCCCGTGGTAGGTTTGTCGACGGAGGGGATCGCTTCGCTGTCGGCCCCGAGGGCCGCCCATTCCTGGCGGAAAGCGACATCAGCGAATTAGCCCAGGCGAAAGGCGCAAACGCGGCCGGGCTTCAGGTCCTTCTGGGATATCTCGGATTATCACTTCAAGACATTGAAAAGTTCTACTTCGCCGGGGGCTTCGCTCAGCACGTGGATATCGAAGCTGCCCAGAGAATCGGCCTTCTGCCCGACCTACCCCGCGAGAAGATCCTTCAGGTTGGAAACGCATCTCTCCTTGGAGCGTCCATGGTGCTTCGATCTTTCACTTCGCGACAAAAGCTCGAAGAAACCTGCGCGTTGATCGAACACGTCGAACTGGAGACCGATCCAAGCTTCTTCGATTATTTCGTGGATGGCTGTCAGTTTGCCATCATGGGTGAGGCCACGGTATGAATCCATCTTCAAATGCCTGCTCCGGCATCTTGCCGACTCCCCCCTGCCTTGCGGAAGATGTTCCCGAGAAGGAAGTTCTTCGCCTTCTCGGTTACCCTCCGGGTCATACCATCTCCTGCCAGGTTCAGAGACTGAACAAGGAAACACGAAGCTGGTACGAAGAGAACGGACAACCCTGGGTCTTCGCCCGGGAACTTGGTCTGGAGCCCTCGAACAACGAAGTACTTCTTTCGATCCAAGGCGGAGGTTCATCCGTCCGCTTGCAAAGCAAAAGGCTCCTCGAGCGCCTCAAGGAGTCCGAAGCTTCTTCAATCGTCTTGATCGCGATCACCGCGGGGGACCTGGATCCAACCGTACGGAGATTATTCCCGGAGCGACCCGACGCATCCTATTTTCTCGACCGGTTTGGAGCGGCCGTTGCCGAACATCTTGTTGGATGGGCGCATGGAACGCTCGGAAACGTGCTTGCAAAAGAAGGGAAAGCCGTGCTACCTGGCATGAGCCCCGGACACGACGGATGGCCCCTAGAAGATCAGGAGACGGTCTTCAAGGCCCTTGCTCTTCCTCGGCCCAATCCCCTCCATCTTCTCCCTTCACAGATGATCGCCCCCAAGAACTCCCTTCTTTGTGCGTTCGGTGTTACTCTCGCCGGGAAGATCACCGAAGCAAGGAAAATAGCCCGTTGGCCCTGCACCGATTGCACCCTTCCTGACTGTCAATTTCGTCGATCCAAGTGAGAACTCCGCATGACCCTTCTGGAAGATTTGAAACGGCGTTACCTGCTATCCGATGGCGCCATGGGAACCCAGCTCCAGCTAGCTGGCCTGGAGCCTGGAGGCTGCGGTGAAGCCTGGAACGTCGATGCTCCGGAAAAGATTCTCTCCATTCAAAAAGCGTACGTAGATGCCGGCTCCGATTGCATCACAACCAACACCTTCGGGGCGAGTCGGGTCATGCTTGAGCGGCATCAGGAAGAAGCAAGGGTCGAGGCCATCAACGTGGCCGGGGCTGAGATCGCACGGCGAGCGTTTGGCGAACGAAAAGGTTACGTCATCGGCGACATCGGACCCTTCGGCGGGATCCTGGAACCTTACGGAGATGTTCGGGTTCAGGATGTAGAGAAGGCTTTTCAGGAACAGGCAGCTGCCCTGGTCAGAGGCGGTGTTGACGCCATTATCATCGAAACTCAAACTTCATTGACCGAACTCGGGATCGGGATCGATGCCGCCAGGAAAGCTGGCGCTCCCGTGATCATCGGCTCCCTTGCTTTCGATACACTCATGGAAGGGGATGAAGTTCGTACGATGATGGGCATCGGCCCCGAGCAAGCAGCTGAATTCCTGGTCGAAAACGGAGCGCACATTGCCGCTTTTAATTGCGGCACCGGTATTGACATGGAGCGAGGAGCAGACATCGTCAGGCGCTATCGAACTGCCTGTGACCTTCCGATCATGGGGCAACCAAATGCCGGAACACCGGTGCTCGAGAATCTCGCTGTCGTGTACAAAGAAACTCCGGCCCAGATGGTCCAAAGCCTCCCCGCCATTCTTGACTCGGGGGCAAGGATCGTGGGCGGATGTTGTGGCAGTACTCCCGAACACATTCGAGAGTTCCGGAACGTCTTGACTCGATATGAGGGCAGCTCACGATGAAGTTGAAGCTCACCGACATTGATGAAGCCATCTTGAAGTCTCTTCCTCCCCGGACACCTGATGGATCCGACGCGGGGATCAACTACGCCGATGCGTTGATCAAGAAGATACAAAAGCTCAAGATCACAACCGAGGATGGCAGGAAGATCACCTGTAAACGACGTGGTCTGAGATTCACCCTGAACATCGGCGACAAGATCGGCACCGGCCTCCTGAGGAGATTGGAGAATGGGCCAGACATCCAGACGATCGTCCATGAGGGGATTTCGGAAGCAGCCAAGGAGGCAGGGCTTGTCCTCACGAGAGAAGAGGGAGCACTTTTCCTTGAGGTGTCGGACTGACCTTGTCAATGAGCCACTCGTGGTGTCGACTAGGACACGAGAGCTTCCTGAAGCTTGGCGATCAACGTTTTCCGGGGAGCCGGTTTTTGCAACACTCCGGCGATGCCCGCTCCTTCAAATCGATCAAGCATTTCTTTTTCACTGTAGCCGCTGATGAGAACGACTCGAACGTCCTGACGAATTCGCTGCAGCTCGCGAAATGTCTCTTCCCCATCAAGCTTGGGCATGCTGAGATCTAGCAGCACACAATCGATCGCATGTGGATCTTCTTGAAAGACCTCGATTGCTTCCTGCCCATCGGAAGCACAGAGAACATCGAAGCCGGATTGCTCGAGGATCGTGCCCACAACTTTCAAAACATCGGGTTCGTCATCAACGACCAGAATCCGTTTCCCGGAGTGATCGCCAGAACAGCTCGGGTCGCCAGAGATCGTCCCTTCCGGCGTCTCGGCCCGCGGAAGGAGCACGGTGAAAACGGTCCCTTTTCCAGGGGAACTCTCCAGCCCGACAGCTCCCTTGTGACTCATGACGATGCCCCGGACGGCTGCCAGACCAAGGCCCCGCCCGGTGAACTTCGTGGTGAAGAAGGGATCAAACATGCGAGCCTGGGTCTCCGCACTCATGCCACTTCCTGTGTCCTGGACGGAAAGGCAGACATACTCTCCGGGTTCAAGAGAGGCGTTCGGGCGAAACAGCTCCAGTTCACCCTTACTGTATTGACGGACTGTCGTACGGATTACAATCCGGCCCACGTCGGAGTCAATCGACTCGGCAGCATTCGTGAGAAGATTCAGGACAACCTGTCGAAGCTGAGTCTTGTCCGCCTGAACAAAGAGATATTCAGAAATCAATTGGTATTCAAGAGAAGCTTTCTTCGGAAGAGCGACCTGGAGTAGGGTCCCCAGCTCTCGAATGAGTTGATTGCAATTGACCCGCTCCATCGACAAGACACCTCGACCGGCATAGGCCAGCATCTGATTGCAGAGCTCGGTTGCGTGACTGCTCGCGGTAACGATTTCTCGAAGATACTGGTTTGTGGGAGAATCTTGACTCATGTTGGCGATGGCCAGCTCTGCATTCCCCAGCACGACCGCAAGCATGTTGTTGAAGTCGTGGGCAATACCACCGGCGAGTACACCAAGAGCTTCCATCTTCCCTGCTTGCCGGAGTTGATCCTCCAGCGCTTCTTCACGTTCTTGTCGATCATGACTGTCGAACAAAACGCTGGCCGACCGACTCAGGGCCTGGGCGATACGAAGATCTTCGGGAGCATAGCCATTCGAGCGATCTCCGACCCCGATAAGAGCAACGACTTCCCCGCGATGGATGATGGGAACGCCAAGAAAGTTGGAAATTCGCGAATAGCCCGAGGGGAACTGGTTCAACCAGCAGACGTCCTCGGATGGATCGTTGCTGATGACCGGATTGCCGGTCTCAACGATTTGCTGAAACAGCGCGGTGAAAAACGGGTCATCATGTTGACCGGGCACCGAGACATTTCCCGGCTCTTTTGTCAGGTCGGGTCGATTCCACTGACGTCCTTCGCTGAAGGTAACTTTGATCTGCTTGTCTCGAACGACCCCAAGGAATCCGAACTTGCTGCTGGTCAATTCGCGCGCTGCGGCAACAAGTCGTTTGCCCGCCGCTGGCCAGTCGCCCGTGTCGACGAAAAAAGTGACGATCTCGGTCACAGCGCCAAGAAGACGTGTTTGGACCTTGGCCGCAGCTTCGCTCTCTCGCAGGGCGGCCTCGGCGAGTCCACGCTCAACAGCAAGCCCGACCATGCGCGCCGAAATCTCGAGCTGACTCATGTGTACGGCTGTGGGCTGACTGGGAACAGGACTGTAAAATGCCAGAGCTCCCAGTATTCTACCATTCGTTGAGGTAAAAGGATGAGACCAGCAAGCCCCCAGGCCGGCGGACCTGGCAATGTCTTTTAGATCTTTCCAAAGAGGATCGGTCTGAATGTCTTCAACGATGACGGGAATGTTCCAGAACGCGGCCGTACCGCAAGACCCCACGGTCGGTCCAATCACCAGTCCTTCAACGGCGTTATTGTAATCAACGGGGAGACTCGGTCCGGCGCCAACGCTCACTCGCATACCATCGGCGGTAAGGAAAAGTACCGAACATCTTATCCCGGGATTATTGTCCTCGATTACCGTCAGCATGGCTTCGAGGTTTTCCGACATGGAGCTAAGGCGTGCCGTCTCCATGGAGTTCTCATCTTGACTCGTGCGACCGGAAAAAGATCCCTGGGGATTCCCGAGAACGTAGGATCCTCCGGACCACTCTCTCATTCTCCAGTCATAGGCAACCCAGCCATCGAAGGTGGTCTTGTGCCGTGCAGTGGCGCTCCCTTCACCAATATCAAGGATCTTCTGCAGGAGGGATCGATCGTCCGGATGAATAAAATCGATGAGGGGTTGCTGAGCGAGGTCATCGGCAGTAGCCCCCATTTTCTCGAAAAAGGGCCGGTTAACCCGTACGAATCCTCCAGCGTTGAAGTCTCGAACAATCATCGGAATCACGGAGTCTGTCCTTTGCATACCCGATATTATGGGAGATTGGAGACATTGATTCAACTCCATCGGAATACAGAGAAGAAGGACTGGCTAACTATCGATGTAGCTACGACTTTTGTGGGATCAGTGGTGGGATGCAGAATTGAGGACTACTCTCCTGGAACCCCGGTCAGGATCCACGCCGCCCAATGTCTCGGATTGGGTGTCTTTTTCAGCTGGCTGCGCTGAGCGGCTGCGAGGCTGGTGGCGATGGAGCCGGATGAAGGTTGAGAGGCGAAAAACTCCTCCATGAGTTCACGGCACATCTCATCGTTGACTCTCCAGAGCGTTCCAATGACGTTCCTGGCTCCCGCGCCGAGAAAGCAGCGCTGCAAGCTGTAAATCCCGCCGTGATCGGCAACGGTTCCCTTTGCAGATTCGCAGGCGGATAGGACGACCAATTCGGTCCCGTTCAAATCCAGCTCCAGGATATCCATGGCGCTCATGACGTCTTCTACCTTCCCGGACGAGTTGTGGCCCAATGAAAGCCCGGACATGACCAGGGGATCTCCTTGGTTACTCCAAGCATGGGTCGCCAGGTGGATGATGGCCGAATCTTGCCACGCCTCCATCACACGTTCTTTCGTGGCTCCGACGAGCTTCACCTGCGAATCATAGTAACGAGCTGCCTCTTCGATTTCCTGGGTGGCCATGGGTAGGGGACCGAAGTTTCTCCGCTCCTGAAACCGCAGAGGAAGGCTTCTGACGCCAAGGGAGTCGAGAGAATCGTTGTTTGAATCCCTGTCGGATGATCCTTGCCCCCCCGCTTCCGTGCGCCACCCGGTCATTCCACAGTAATCATAGGTGGTTTCCCGGCCATCAGAGACATCGCGATGGCTGGTGAGAGAGGGTGCAGTCGAGATCACATGAGATTCAATAAGGTACTCATCATTTGGAAGTGTTGCGCAGGAGAAAGGAAAGAGAGCCAGTTCTTCGGTTGGGATAATCAGCCACTTTTCGTTGTCGGCAAGGAGGGGATAGATCGGGTGCACGATCTGTTTGCTGAAATCCTGGAGGAGTCTCCGGATGGATGCGGTGCTACCTACTGATCGAATCTCTTTGAGAACTCTTTCGACAAGACGAGACACGGTTGTGCGGTCACATTGAAGCGGAACCACGTGTAGTCCCTCTTCGTCTCCGACAAATCCGTAGAGTTGATCTTCAAAGAAAGCGTACAGGATCACGGAGAATCCTCTCTGGCCAAGATCCGCAAGCCGCTCCTTTGCTTTTCGGCTCAGGTCATCGAGGATACTCGTTTCTTTGGCTTTCGCCTCGGGGTCATCTTCCGGGTAGGCATCAAGAAGACGTCTCTTTTCCAGGATCGCGTCGAGGCTCAAACGCCCTCTTTCGTCTTTCGCTCTCGCTTTCTGTCGTCGAACATGAACATCAAAGAGTTGATTCATCCCCCCTGCTCTTTCAGCCTCGGCAAGAGCTAAAAGGAGATGGGCGTTCTGAGATTTCGATTGGATGGACAGAGCTGCATACTGTTCAAAAACAGAGCTCTCACTGCCTCGAAAGCTGGACCAACCAGAAAGTCCTAGCCGACTCACTTCTCGACGGCTTTCGATGCACACCTCACAAGCCGCCCGCAAAGCGTCGGCCGCGCCGTCAAAATCCTCTTCTTCTCGTTTGATGCGCGCGATGAGCTCAAGTACGAAGGTGTGGACCTCCAGATCCAGGACCCCTTTGCGTTTGAGAATCTTTGCCGCTTCGCCAAGGGCCTCCTTGTTCTTACCGAGAAGATAGAGACTATTCGCCCAAGAAGCCCAGAGTCGACTATGAGTTGGAGTCGTCAGATCCGAAGGAGTGGCATAAGAGAGCAAAGAGCGCTCCCGCTCCTCACGCTCCTCAACACTGAGAAGTCGACTACGAGAAAGCTCGAGCGGGATTTGGAGAGCCGGGCCACGTTCTCCCCCATCGCGAACCAAGCGCGACCACAAGCGGAGCAACTCGTCCGCCTTTGAAGAGGCTCCCTGAGCACGAAGAACGCGCACATATTCGACACCCTGGGGAACAACATCAATATCTTTCCCTCTCTCTAGGAAACCACCATTGTATGCTCTGTCATGCTGTTCAGCTGCCAATTCAGCAGCTCCAACCTCAAGCAGCCAAGACGTGCACGATCGAAAAAACTTCTCTTTGTCCTTGGATCTTCCGGTTCTGCGGCATTCCCTTGCGAGGACCACAAGGTGACCCCACGCTTCGACGAATCGCCCACTCCTTTGAAGCATCGATATTAGTGTCGCTCTTGCATGAACTTCGCCGGGACTTCTGGAAGCCTCAAATACTGTTTCACTCATCAAATTGAGGGCCGTAGTTGAATACCCCATGTCATCCAAAACGAGCGACGCGAAAGTTCCAAGTCTCGTTCGAATGCTCATGTTCTTCCTGGCCGCATCAACAAGCACAGAATCCGAAATGCACTCCCATGTATTCTTCCATTCGCCAAGCTCTAGGTTCATATGGGCGCAATTCAAAATCGCAGCGACTGCTCCAGTCAGCACTTTCTCTCTCTTGTAGATCAAAGCCGCCGAGCTATACGAAAGAAGAGCTGCCTCAAATTGCGAGTTCGCTCGCTCAACATCTCCGAGCAAAAACCATGCAACTGCTTCGTTCTCACCGAGACCTGATGTCGATGAAGATTCCAAAACTAGAGTCAAGTCCAATCTGGCTTGCTCATACAAACCCATCTTCGTTCTAATCTGCGCAAGCAGCAGACTGAATCCGAGGTCGCTCAATTTATTTCCAAGCTCCGATGCGAGTGCTTTTCCCTGATAACACTCGGCTATCGCCTCCTCATCCCGCCCCTGCCTTTCCAACGCCTCCACAAGAATCATTGTTGCCGAAAGCAGCTCCTTGCTATGACCACTTTCAATATGAGCAGAGATACTCTCCCGTATTACACGTTCGCCCTCCCGCGCATTCCCCATGCGAACCAACGCTGTTCCGGAAAGGCG
Organism: Planctomycetota bacterium; assembly: GCA_029260825.1. Classification (GTDB taxonomy): domain Bacteria; phylum Planctomycetota; class JACOTG01; order JACOTG01; family JAJDCM01; genus JAJDCM01. The sequence continues at coordinate 16,667 of JAJDCM010000006.1, forward strand.
CAGAGCCTCTGCACGCTCAAGAAGACTAATCGAATCATTCCGCCACAAAGCCAGTAAACCACTGGCACTCTCATTGGCTAGGCTAAACTCCTCGTTAGCCAAAAGTGCCTTCGTGAATGAGCGAAGTGCATCAAACGCACATCTGCGCATGCCCGGGCTGCGCACGAAACTAATTGCCTCGGAAAGACACGACTGGGAAGCTGAGTAATCACCAAACACAAGGCGATAACAGTCGCCAAGTGCTAGCCGGGCGAGAACCTGCTCCGCCATTCGAGGCTCGGGTCCCAGAACACGGACAGCCCAACGAAGGCGGTTTAACATCCGCCGGTCAAGACCTCCCACGGAGCGCATCAAAGAACCCGCTAAGACAATGGCAATAGCTTTGGATTCGTCATGACTAGTCTGCTCTGCCAACCCCGTAATTTTGTCAATAGCGGCAAATACTTGATCAGAATCGCCAGCATCAAAACCAGCTAGACCAACCAAGTACTCAAGCCGCATATTCAAAACAGGGGAGTGAAAATACTGCGGTGGGGCACTTAGGAGCGGCGCTGCATGCACCAAAGCAACAGGCGTTTGCCGCACTTTGACCAAAGTTTCGGAAACGCCGAGAACACCAATAAGAATTGGCCAATGGGTGAAGACACTGGCAAACGCCCCTAATACACGCAAAAACCCGATTGTCATTTCTGCCTCAGAATCAAACCACCTCTGTTATCAAATCTTTGCCCTAGTCAATTGACCTGGCGCTGTCCGAAAAGGAACACGCCATTGTCCCCCGTCAAAAAAAAAGGGGGTAGCATGATAGCTACCCCCTATTAGTGCAAAACTTGCGATCAAACTACTGCGATTGAAGAAGAAACTCTCTAACAGAAGTCGAGCAAATCACAAACTCACCAGTTACGACATTGTGAGAATGCTGAGAAAGCCCGACAAATACAGATTGGCCATCGTGCTCAGCAGCAGCGCCGCCCAAGCTGATGAGAATGGCATTTGCATTCGTAGCGTTCGGGCCAATTCGCTCAAAAATGCGATTAGGCGCCACAGATCGACGCAATCTCTTGACGTTAAGGCCAGCCCTTGCCGTCATCAAGCCGATTCGAACTGGATTGCTGGTAAGATTCTCGGCCAAATTAGGCAGGGAAGTTTCAGCTTTTTCTCCCGGATCAAGGTCCATTCCAATGATCCCCGGCAAATTGATGTCATCAAAACGGAAGCTCGTTACGATGGGCTCCCAGTAGGTCCAGCAAACAAGATCGATTGCGGCCGAATCATCGATGTCACCAGTCTTGACGTCGAAGCTATCAATATCAATCGCACCGCCGGGAGCACCCTTATCAATATCTTGGATGTTGCCATCACCACCGACAACGAGAACTTCGGTACACACTCCGCCACCGTTGAGATTGAAGTCTACAAACCCATTTCCACGTCCAGCAGCGTCTTCCATGTCAACGACGCGCACTGACGCATAATGAGCTGAAACCGGATCTCCTGAGAGCGGGCTGACAAAACTAATCGTCAAAAGCCCGGCATCACTATCGTCAAGACCAGCCCCTGGTTTGGTCTGCAAGACGTAAGGATCGGCGAGAAAGTCACCATTGTTTGGGTTCAGGTCCAACGTGGTGGGGTCATCGGTATAATCGTTGACGAATGCACCAGGATTTCCGGTGTCAGAAATTCCGCTGACCAATAGCCCTTGATCGGCGAAGTTCATGCCAGCTTCGATATCAGAGTCTTCGGCTAGCAAGTTGCCGTCTGAATCCTTGTCCCAGCTCACTTTGCCAATGACCAAGAGATGATTCTGGAGGAAGTCCTCACCAATTCCATCATCATCAAGACTTCCAGCGAAGACACTGGCAAAGAAGAGCAAGCTCGCCGGATCCTCATCAGGATCAAAAGTTGCCCCAGGAAGAGTGCTCACACCAGCAATCGAGAACTCGATGTCAGGCATCCCGGCACTGGTGTCAGCAGGCGCGATTCCAATGTTTCCCGGAAGAGGGGTGTCAAACGTAAGCGGAGGCGTCGGGCCTGCAATGTTGGCCGTAGCAACTTGAAACCCCGTGATGTCGCTGAAAAGATCAAGGCCGGCTACGACATCAAAATTCCCATCTCGATCGAAGTCGAAGGAAACAACAAAGCTCTCGGTGCCGCCCCATGCAGGTCGGTCAAAGCCAAAGTTATCAGTGAGATACTGAGCGGCCACCGCCGGATCTCCATTTCCATCCGGGTCACCGCCGACTCCATCAAAGTTGATTCCGACGTAGAGCTCGTCGTTCACCCGATCATAGGAGAATCGAACGTCTTTGATATCCCATCCCGAAATCGTTCCTCCTGGAGCGTTTCCAGGTAGTCCGACTTCGCCTAGTACATCTTGCGGTACAAGGACCGTCTCCGAGTTAAAGTCGGCCTCAACATCTCCAGTAAATGCGACCGGCTGCGCTCCAACTCCTGAGGTTAACGCCAAAACAGCTGCGCCACTCAGCAAGACGGAGCCAAGCTTGAATCTTCGGTTCATCTTGTCCAAACCCCCTTTAAATACGTTCGTTCGACAGTTGCTCGTTCGAAACCCTCGTCCCGAGACTCTGCATCGCAACCCCATGTGCACCAGCAGAGACAACCCTCAGGAGAAGAGTTCTGGTTTATGCAATTCATCGGACCCTTGTCCGAACACAGTCAATTCATCGGGCCCTCAATTCATCAGGCCGTCAATTCATCGGGCCCCTGGGGCCAAAAGAGTGGCCAAGACAAGACGCCGAGCGAGAAAAACCCCTTCTTCTCACCCGATAGTATTCTGAATGGCGTCCCGTCCCTCCCCGCGAGCCGGAGCCGGCCCAAACACCCCTTCGGCCCTTCCGTTCAAGCTGCATAGAAAAAGAGGCCCTGCTGACGCCTCTCCCAGCACTCGGAGGGAAGAACCCTAGATTGGACTAGACCTCTCCATACGACCGTGCATTTTAGCGGCAAGGGGTGCGGGGATCAATGAAAACCTCTCACCAAATTGAGGAGGAAATTTGTCTCGAACTCGATCGGCCCAGGGAGTCGAGAGGAGACATAAGGGCTTTTGCTCACACCTCTTACAGAGCAAGCCTTTTTAGGGAAGGGATCCGAAGAGATGCGGTAGAGAGGACATCTGGGGAATAATAGGAAAGAAGCGGACCTGGATAAACTACTCCAGGTCCGCTTCTTTGGGAAAAGGGTGGTCTGCTGAGATTCAGGTGTGCCGCCGGTTATCCGGGGGCACACGGGATGAGCAGCGAGCTACCGGTCGTCTTCGACCTGAAAAACCCCAAAAGCCCCGAGCATTCCATTGTAGCCGACTGCGAAGGCCTGTCCCTCGGACACAACCTCGACTCCAAGGACGAGATTTGTGTTCGGGTGCCCATCATAAAAAGTGTCATAGGGAATCCAAGTTGCACCGCCATCAAAGGTCTGAAGAAGAGTCCCTCGATCACCTGTAATGAAACCAACCTCATCGTTAACGAACTCAATCGCTCGAAGGGTTCGAGAGACTCCACTTCGAACGCGAACCAGGTTCGATCCTCCGTCTTGGGTGGCCAGGATGACCCCGTCCGACCCGAGAAAGAAGGCGGTGGAGCCGTCCCCCAACACCTCCACCGCCATGAACCAGGTATCGTTAAAAGCTGCCGGAACAGTCAATGCCGACCAAACTCCACCGGCATTGCTGGTCTTCAGGATGGTTCCGAATCGACCAACGGCATAACCGGTGGCATCATCGGCGAACCGAATGTCCATGAGTTCGACCTGGAACCCGTCTGCCTGATTGGACCAGGTAACTCCTCCATCCACGGTCTTGGATATCGGGCCGCCCTCTCCCAAAGAACTGGGTTGACCGGCAACATAACCGATCAGAGAATCTCGGAAGTCGCAGGCATTGACCTTCTTTGGAATCAAGGAACTTCCCCAGGTGAGACCGCCGTCGCTCGTTCGGTATACAGCTCCCATGAACGAGTAACCCACCACAAACCCATGATTCGCGTCCAGGAACTCCACATCTTTCAAGTTGATCGGATTGCCGTGAGTCGCATCGATTTCACTGAAGGAAGATCCTCCATCCTCGGTCTTGAGAATGGTTCCGTTCGTTCCCACAACAAATCCTATCTGAGAATCAACAAAGGAAGCGGCGTGAAGAGTTGACGAGGAATCCGAAGCTAGTGCTGTAAATCCCATCACCTCATCCGAGGGAACCCCGGACAAGGCCAGCTGCCCGTGACGAACTACCACAGAAAGAGCGTTCGAAGTAGACACTGCGCCGCCCCCGTCCTCGACGACACAAACAAGACAAAACGATCGTCCGTTCAGGAGGGGGTTCGACGGTACAGAGACCGCCGTTGACATCTCCGCTGCAGTAATGGGAAAAGAGAGAACTTCCCGGACTCTTCCACCTACCGGAACAGGCATTCCGTCCCGCAACGTCGGTCCAAGCGACGAGGCACGAAGCAAGACCGCGGTGCTCCCGACGGCTTCGGCGGCAAACGTAAAGTCGAGAGTCATCGTTCCACCCAGAGGAACCGAATCTGAGTCCGAACCCACCGTATCCGCAACCACTGCTGGAGCAGCAGTGAGAATCAGGCCACAGAACAACCCAACAACACGACGTCGGAGAATCGATCTACGATCCGTCGACGATGCTTCCGGCTTCCAAGCTTCCATAGCGGATGACTCCTTCGTCCGATGCAGTCCGTTGACCATCAACTGCAACTTGCGCTTATTTTCCAGTCACGATTTGTACAGCTTGTACATTCCGCTAAAACTATACCCCAGGGGTCTGGAATGTCAAACGGGACCGAAAGGACGAAGAACGGAGGAGAATCCGGAGCTCAAAAAGAAAAGGGCGATGGGTGGTTAGCCCATCGCCCTTGAAGCGTCATCGGTTGCGAGTAACTCAGGGACCGGCCTGGCCGATCAACCCAAGAACCGCCTAGATATCAAAATCGAAGTTCACCGAGAGTCGATCAATTTCGATTCGTTCGGCTGCGCCCACGTCGGTGCCGATGTCGAATTCAACCCGGAAACGAATGAACTGCAGACCATTCAACGAGGTGACGTCCGGCGTGAACTCGGTCAGGTTATCGAGATCAGGCTTCCTGGGATTGCTCGGATCTTCCGGCGCACCTTGAAACGTAATCACAACAGTGCTACCGGGGGGAATCCCTGCTGGAATATCCAGATCTTGAATGCTCGGGCCAAAAAGCCCTCCACCAGTTTGTGGATCATTTCCGTCAAAGGAATATCTTGGGTTCCGCGACCCCGTGTCGAGGTACTTCGAGAGAGCAACTGACTTGCCAAGGAGGGTTTCACGAAGAACTCCCCTCTGCTCCTGAGGACCGATCTGAATTGCACTTCGATCGATCAAGAAGTCATTCGCCTGTCCATCGCCATTGGCGTCGAACGTCTCGATGAAGATTCTACCGTCCGAGCCACCCTGGCCAGCAGATGATCCGAGACTCGGAACACCGTCATCGCCGTCCAAACCGCCCGTGCCACCCTGCGCTGTGAGGACAACCGAGGGAGCAGTAAGTGGAGCTACGGTAAATGCTTGAATCCGGATGGATCCACCCGAGCCGCCTCCTCCGCCGCCGCCACCCGGGTTGCCTCCTCGACCTCCGTTGCCTCCACGACCACCATCTACCCGGATGCTTCCGGTCAGAGTGAAGGTGCCAGCAATGTCGAATCCGATGGCACCGCCACCACCGCCACCACCGCCACCGGTAATACTCGTGAGACTGTGCCCACCGCCTCCGCCGCCTGAGCCGCCAAGAAGGGGTTGAATCTGTCTATTTCCGTACTGGACGCCACCCCGCCCCGAAGACACGTTCGTCGGTCGGCCAGAGGAACCGGGGCGAGAATGTCCAGCTCCCCCGCCACCGCCTGGAGTTCCGGTCCGTGCTCCTCCTTCCCCACCACCTTGCGGAACTGCACCCGGTGTTCGTGGGACGCGATTTGACGGACCACCCATATGACCGCCTGGAGGCGCAAATCCTCCCGGAGTCGGGGCGTTGGAGTTCGGGATCCCAGGAGGGCCATCGCCTGCAGAAAGATCAATCATTCCGCCGATCGAAACGTCGCCGGTGCATGCAATGCGAAGAGGATTTCGGCCAATCACCTCGAGGATCGCTCCCGTCGGAAGGTTGACCTGCGTGAAATTAAAGAAACCGTCATTCACCGAAGTATCAATTGTAACCGTCGCTCCTGGAGCCACGATGAGAGCGCCATCCACTCCGCTACCGCCGATTCCGAGCCCCGCCACCAGCCGGTTCGAGTTGGACGCATCCCACTCGGCGGTCGAACTCGGATCCGCATTCGCTCGATCGTCAAAACCCTCGTCGAATGCGTCTTGGAACGTTGCCGGACCAAAACGGGTATCGAACTGGGTCAGAACGTTCCCGAGGCTAAAGCCAGGTTCGGCAAAGTCGGAAATGCCATCCCGAATCACGGGTTGAATCCGGGTTCCCGCGGGCAATGTGGAAGTCGGCGTGAGGAAGATCACGATGCTGAACCGGTCCTCCTCGGGAATGAACTCCTGGACGAAATCAACTCGACTCGGGAGCTCAACTCCCGTGTTTGCGTCGATGAGCGCAACGTTGTCGACCCGCCCGTCCGCGTCCGAATCCTGCAGAACAGTCTCCGGCAAAACGGGCTCACTCAGAATGAATCCGATCGACAACGGCGACCGAGCAAGACCCACCGGAGCTTCCGTCAAGAACGGGACCTGATCGAAATCAAAGAACTCTTCGCTCTGAATGGTAGCCGGGTTGCCGTCTGCGTCGAAATTGCCGTCGGCGTTCAGGTCGACCGCTACCGCAAGAACACGAGGCGGACCTGGCACCGGGTCAAGAAGAAGAGGATTCGCCGACTTCGTCTGGAACCTCAAGACCGCGTCGGCCGCAAACGACCTTCCGTCTCGACCCCGAACCACGTCGAATGTGGGGAATCCAGGAATGAAGATCTCATAGACGGTGTCGGGCAAAAGACCAGCATCGGACAGGTCAGCACTGGATGGCAAGACCGGAACAAAGCTCACTCGCGAACCGCTGACCTGATAACTACCCTCGGCGGGAACAGCAAATTCTGACCCTCCGACCGTGCCATCGGGCCGAATCCTGCGCCGTCGAATTCGAATCGAATCGCTCGTAACGGACGCCGGATCAATCGAGCTCGAAAACTGAAGAATGATTCGCTCGTTCAAGAACAACTGGTCTGATGGCAGGGTTGCCCCGGTCTCGGCGCTCGCACCAAGAAGGGTCACTCCACCCGTGGGAGATGAAGATCCTCCACCTCCGCCACCGCCACCACATCCAGACAAAAACACACCTACAACTCCGAGTAGGCATAAAGCTACCGTAGAACGGAGCCCATCAACGGAAAACATAGCGACCTCCTCAACTGTGGATGATCTACTAAATATGGCGTGTGCCAGCCAAACGCGCAAAAGCGCGAGGGTGTCACTTAGAATATACAAAGATAGAGCAGATTTTCCCTGACTTCAAGCCAGGTTGTACCTCTTCCCCGCGAATAACCCTAGCTCGTGGGAAAATTAATGGGGATCACCTGGAAGACAACCGCATGTCGGAGGCACGAGCTTGGGCGCGGCTCCCCCTCTTTCCCAGTAAAACTCCTTGCGGCCGCGAGAAAAATTCCCGACTTCGTTCATCGTAGAAGAATCGTAAACCCTTCCATTTAAAACAGTAAAGCGAACATGCTGGGAGTTTCGGATGTCCTGGAGAGGATCTCCATCGAGAATTGCGAGATCCGCCAGCTTACCCGGCTCAATCGACCCGATTTCTCCCTCCATGCCCAGATAGAAGGATGGATTCCACGTACAGGCACGGATCGCTTCCAGGACAGTCATCCCCCCCTGAGCGAACATCCACATCTCCCAGTGAGAACCAAGCCCCTCGCGCTGCCCGTGGGCGCCCAGGTTCACCTTGACCCCAACATCTGTTAATTCCTTACATATTCTAGCGTTATCGACATGATTATACTCTTCTTTTGGAGCGATCACCCGTCGTCGTGAACGGGCGTCAACCCGCTCCCGTGGCACGAAGGCCAGGAGGCGGTCGTTTTCCCAGACATTGGTATGAGCGTACCAGTAGTTCTCCCCCCAGATTCCACCGTAGCCCACCACAAGAGTCGGAGTGTATCCCGTCTCACTGAGAGACCAAAGGCGTCGAATGTCGTCATAAATGTTCGCCACGGGAATGGAGTGTTCGACCCCCGTATGCCCGTCGACGATCATCGTCAAGTTGTGCTGAAGGAGAGACCCCCCCTCCGGAACGACCATCATGCCAAGCTCCCGAGCAGCGGTGATGACTTGCTGGCGCTGATCACGCCTGGGCTGGTTGTAGCTCTTCACGCTGATGGCCCCGACCGCTTTCATCCTCCCCACATGAAAACGTGCATCGTCCAGATTCTCGATCTCCGCCTTGAACGACCCGGCTGCACCGTAAAGAATGGTACCGGTCGAGAAGACCCTGGGCGACACGATCTGTCCCGCGCGTGCCATCTCACTTGCAGCAAAGATCGTGCTGGTGTCGTTCGAGGGGTCGTGGATCGTCGTGACTCCGAATGAAAGCCAGGAGTAGGCGACCCAATTCTGCTGAGGAATGATCTCAGCACTTCCATGAGGACCGTGCTGATGCACGTCGACCAGACCTGGGATCACGGTGAGCCCGGCGCCCTCGATGATGTGAGCTCCCCGGGGAATCTCCACCGCGTCCACGGGTCCCACGGCAACGATCCGGTTCCCCTTGATGACGATGGATCCCTTTGGAATCACCTCGTCCCCACGCATGGTAATGATCTTTGCTCCTCGCACTACGACCGAACCCTCCGGAACATCGGACACGGCTTGAAAACCGATTTGACGCCCGCTCTCCGGTGGGTCGGGAAGTTCACCCGGCGAACCTTCAAGGTGAGCAAACGCCAGGTTCAAGGTCTGACCGAACAGCTCCGGCCCAAGA
>JAJDCM010000051.1 GCA_029260825.1 Planctomycetota bacterium
TTCGAATCTCGAGATGCCTCGTGATCGGTGAGTTACCCACACGAAATCGTGAAGCGCCACTTTTTTGGAGCGCCGAATGCAGCTCGAGAAGGTGCCTTATCGAGGGCAGTTGGTGTCTCCTTTTGGAGAGCGCTAACTGCACCTCGATATGGGCCTGGATCTTCCGCTACTGCTCGAGTGATCCAAATGCGGATTTCTGCCGACTCAACCGACTTTGTCGTTCATCGACGAATCGCTTGACTCCGTTGTAGATGGAGGCCGGATCCAGCTTGGCTTCCGTGATGACGTCGGGTTCCAGGCCTCCGGTGCGCCAGCAATCATCGAAGTCCGACGATAGGGTGTATTCTTCCGTCAGAGGGCCAAGATTTGAGATTGGCAGAAGACGCTTGGTCATGGTTGTGACGACCATGCAGTCGTAGCGCTGGTCAAGGGGCAGGATCTTCTCCTGGTACTCCCGGCTTTGCAGGTTGAACAGGTCTTCGCTGATCACGGCAACGATTCGAACATTGAGTTTGTCCGCGTTCAATCGATCCATGAGTCCAACGAGGTTGTTCGTCGCGCTTGACCCCTGAACAAGAACCGTGCCTTGCTTGGGTTGTTTGGGATCCCAGTCCCGAATCATATAGCAGCCTTTTGCCGCCGAATGAAGGTCGGTGTCGGCCCAGAGGCTCCGGTCAGCGACATGGAAGTCAGGGCGCGCCACGTGAATCACGATGACCCCAAGATTCTTCGTCTTGACCGCCTCTTGAACCGCAGCGAAGTAGCCCGGAGCGACGTCGTTGTAGTCCCAGAAATAGAGATTGCAAACCTGGCCGCGAGGAAAGAGGGTCCAGACCTGAGGAGAAAAGATGCCGAAGTGACTTCGGGCGTCAGCCGCCGTCTCCGGCCCCGAATGGCCGGCGAGGATGTTCAAGACGCCTAGCTCGAACGGGCTATCCTGATTCTGCTGGCTGTGGATTCGGGCGGGAAGATACATGAGGGGGGTAAAAGCGCCGTAGGTTCCGCTGATTCCCCAGACGCCGGCAAAATTGTCGGGGTCAGGAGAAGCGTTTTGCCCGACCAGGCCGCAGATCGTGGCGGAGTTCACGGCCTCGGTGATGGCTGCTTTCAGCCGGGTGCCGTGCGGATTGGTTTCCGGATCGTAGTGGCCAAGGAAGTTCATGTTCTCGAGGTTGATCGACCCGGAAAGGTCGGCTGCCGCCGTGAACATTCGGTTGCCGGTGACGTAGTTGAGCCACTTGCCGATTTCAGAGATTGCCTTTCGTGTTCCGCTCTTCACACCAGGCTTGTGGAATAGAGTAATGGTTTTTGTTACTGACTCTTTCGTTGTCGGATTGGTGACCGTCGCTTCGAAGGGCTCCTCCGGTAAGTTTGCCACCTGAAGGCGTTCGTCCTGGAACGGGTTCGAGTTGACTGAAATGTTGACCGGAAGATTCGGGTTCACCTCATCGGCGATGGATACCAGTCGGTTTGCCAGCCACTCCTGGAGGCCCGGTTTTTTCTCAAGGACCGACATCACGACATCAAGGTTGGTCTTGAACTCGATGAGCCGATCTTTTTCGGTCTGAGGAACTCCGTCTCGAATGCCGACGAACTCCACTCCGTATTTCTGCTCGAATGTGCCGGCGAGAGCTTGGAAGTATTCGCTATTCATCTTGAAGGCATAGGGGTGGCTCTTGTAGTTGACGATCTGCTCCCCGTATCCCGGGATCTGGCCGTCAGCTGCTCCTGGCCACCAACCCTTGACCGTGTTACCGATCATGATCATGGGGCGTCGGTCGGCGCCGTCCCAGTCTTCCATGGTCTTGAACGCAGCGAACAGCTGGTCAAAGTCAGAGCCGTCGTCCACATTGAAGACGTTCCAGCCGTAGGATGCCCATTGAGTGGTGAAGTCGTAGTCTTTCTCGTACTTCTTGTCGATAACCCCGCCGATCAACGAATCGTCGATGCCTGCATTGTTGAGTGACATCAGAACCCGGAGGCGCTTTCCAACCTTCTGAGCAAGTGCCGCCGTCTTGAGTTCCTGGGCATGACCTTCCGTCAACGCAAACTCACCTTCGAGGCAAAATACCTTGAGGGATTGAGGGGCACCGATCACATCCCAGAAGAGGGCCTTTCCTGCAGACGTCGAGAGGCCGACCCCGGAAGGGCCGCCGTTTACATCATTGGTCACATCGGTGGTTTCCGCGTGGCCGGCGAGGAAGCGAAGTCCGCGAATTTTAGCCTGAGCGAAGAGGGGGTGATCGGTGAGGCCGTTTTCTTTGAGAAGTACGTCCGCTGCGCCCTGGGAACGACGAAATGCCAGAGCATCGATGGGGAGAATCGCTTTCTCGAAATCGAAAGCAAACCGATTGTCTCCGGTAGCCTCGTGTTGATTGATCATGGCCTGATAGAGGATCATCCACAATGCGTAGCAAGTGGGGATGCAGTGACCGCCCGCAAGCATGAACTTATCGCCATAAGGGTGCTTGGGGTTTCGAATGTCGTAGGTCATGCCCCCGAGCTCGCTCCCACCCAGATGAAGAGCTACATTATAAGGTGTGTAGGAAAGCGGGCCGCCAAAGTGACCGGTCTGAGCGTAGTTGCCAAGAACGGTGAGAGCCATCGCCGTCAGGAAGCTAACGTCCTCCATTGCGACCTTGTCGTAGCTCGGGAGATTGACGTGGAGGTCTTGAGCCGATCGGCTCGCCTCGGTTTTTTGCATCTTCATGGTCGTACCGGCTTCGGTCGGTGTAGGCATTTCGATCCGTCCTGTTGGGCTAAATAGAAGTAATCATAGGGATTGGGAAGGGTGGATTTTAGTTTGGCAGAGGCCCAAAGGCAAGGCGCGTCACCGGTCGTGCGGGCATTTCCAGGTGCGTGAGCGGGGTTTTGAGGGCCATGCAGGCACGGTTCGCGTTGTCCACCTTGGGATTAGGGCGATCCTGAGCAGGATGACCCTCCTCAGGGGGCCGGCGTCTCCGGGGCTTCGGTCCAAAGAAGGATCCGAGATTCATTCTTCATTCGATGGTCCAGCACGACTCCAGGGCCGAATCTTTCGAGCTCCTCCACGGAGATCTTGAGATTGAGGTTGTCCCAGTCTTTGACGAGGGCCGACGTAATTGTGCCCAGGTTGACGGTGTCATTCATCTTGAGCCGAACGAACCAGAACGGGAAATCGGTCCGGAGGAGCTTGCTTTTGCTCTTTTCCCAGACGAGGACGGAGAGGGAGCGAATCTCCGAGGGCTGAGGCCCGAGGAGCTCTTGCCGCATCTGGACCCGCCCATCCCCGATGTGGATCAACGAGGGCCTTCCGCCGATTCGAGACTTCGTCGCCAGGAACTTCCGATCTGCCTCGTCTTGAGTGACGGTCGTGAGGTCGCTCCAGCCTCGGAACATGAAAGCCGATGTGGTCAAGCCCAGGATCGCAATCGTTCCGAAGATGAGAAGGAAGGTCAGGATCCAGCGTTTCTTTTTTTCCATCGAGTGAAGCTCCGGCCGATTCTCTGTCTCGGATACGTTTTCCGGGTCGGGGAGTTTTGGTTGTTGTCAGGTTTTTCTGGGATTTTCCGGATTTTCCGCTGCGGGTTGGGGAATCGACATGTCTCTCGGGTGAGTCCGATCGGTTAATCTATGATACTCGCCGGGTCTTTCGGAATTCGTCATCGGAGGACTGGGAGGAAAGTAATGTTATTTACTCCTGTGTTTCTTGAGGAAGATTGAAATGATGCGCTCTCTGGCTCTTGTTGTCCTGCTGATTCTCAATGTTTTCCTTTGCGGGTGCTCTCTTTTCTCCGGCAGAGAAATCTCGATGGAGGCATCCGCAAGGTCGGGTATTTCCCGCGCCTGGAGAGAGCATATCGATGCCGCTCTGCGCAAAGATCTGGACGGAGTTGTGGCCATGTATGCGGACGATGTCGTATACAGCGTTTCCGGTTCTCCGCAGGTCGTGGGGCGGTCTGCTCTTCGCAGCATGGAAGAGGAAGGGATGAAGGCGGTGGAAGTTGTGTCTGCAACCCACAAGACCGAAGAGCTACGGGTTTTTGGCGAGGATGTCTTTGAGATCGGGACAGTTGTCGGGCCGGTCCGACTGGGCGGGGCGCCAGCAAAGATCGTCACGTTTCACTACATGGCTCTCTGGCAAAAGGGGGCAGGCGGTGAGTGGCTCGTTCGTCATCTTGTGGGCAAGTAGGGGTCTTTTCGGGATTCGCCATCGTTGGATGAGACCAGTAGGATCAGGTGCGTGCAGCTACGGAACAAGACGACCCGATGAAAGAAGCACCCTCGACTTCCGGATCTTCCTCGAAAGAGAGTTTTCTGTTTCGGCCAATCGACCCGCTTCCTCTCGTGTATTTTCGCATTGTTTTCGGTGCAGTCATGTTGTGGGAGGTGTGGAGATACTTCTCAAATGATTGGATCGGGAAGTACTACATCGAGCCCAGTTTTCACTTCACCTATTTTGGTTTTGGTTGGGTGCATCCATGGCCGGGATCCGGAATGTACTGGCATTTCTTGGCTCTGGCAGTTCTTGCCCTGTTCATCATGTTGGGTTTCTTTTTTCGAATCTGCGCGGTTCTTTTCTTTTTCGGTTTCTCCTATGTGTTTTTGCTTGAAGAGGCGCGCTATCTCAATCACTTCTACCTGATCGTGCTTCTCAGCTTCGTCCTGATGTGGATCCCTGCTCATTGCGCCTGTTCGCTTGATGCACGGCGGGGCGTAGGGGTGGGGCTGAAGCCGGCGAGAGGCTGGCATCTATGGCTTTTGCGCTTCCAGCTGGGCATTGCCTACTTTTACGGCGGAATCGCCAAGCTGAACGGAGATTGGCTCAAGGGTGAGCCCATGAGGAAGTGGTTGTCGGATCGAACGGATTTCCCGATCATCGGCTCCTACTTTACCGAGGAGTGGATGGTCTTTCTTTTGGCCTATGGAGGGATTTTTCTCGACCTCCTTGCGGTTCCTCTTCTCTTGTGGCGCCGTACCAGGTGGGGTATGGTCGGGCTGCTAGTTTGCTTTCACCTGATGAATGACAAACTGTTCACGATTGGCATTTTTCCATACCTGATGATCGCAGTGACCCCATTGTTCTTCCCACTTCCGTGGCGATGTCGATTCGGCCTCAAAGGAGTCTTCGGTTCTCGAGTGTCGGCTGGAGCGGCCTGGGAGAGCAAGAATTGTTCCCTGGAAACAGGAGCAGCTTCGGGATACCGGAAGCTGGTTCTTGGCCTTCTTGGCGTCTATGCACTCATTCAAATGGCAGTGCCTCTTCGTCATTATCTGTATCCGGGATTTGTGAACTGGACGGAGGAAGGGCACAAGTTTGCCTGGCACATGAAGCTTCGAAGTAAGAGGGGTGAGGTTGTATACGCGGTTACCGAATCGGGTAGAGACGAGGTGTGGTCCGTCTATCCCGAAGATCATCTCGTGGATTGGCAGGTGCGAAAGATGTCTATCCGGCCGGACATGATCCTGACCTTTGCTCATTATATTGCATTGCTTGAGGGTGAGGAGGAGGATCGCCCGGTGGAAGTTCGAGCCGAGGCCTGGTGTTCCCTGAATGGGCGAGATCGGGAGCTGCTCGTGAATCCAAGAATAGATCTGACCGGGAGGTCGAGGTCTTTGGCGCCAGCCGATTGGATCGTTCCTCTTACGAGTCCGCTTACGCAAGACGCGACATCGGTTCTTCCCTGACCGACGCGATTCTCTGGAGTTATTACTGATGACGCGCAAGAAGAGGCTTTGCTTCATCCTGCTATCGATGACGATCTCGACGGCGCTTGTTCTCTTCGCAGCGGAGGTCGCGCTGCGGATCTTGACCCCGAAGCGGGTGCAAGCGCTCGACTACGGCGATGTATTCATCGAGAACAAGATGCGATCGGGCCCTGGTCCGGGTGGATATTTGAAGCCCGACATGGATGTGCAGGTTGTAAGTGGTCTTGGCGGAACCGTTCCCTGGAAAACGAATTCGAGTGGATTTCGTAACGATCGGGAGTTCTCTCCTGTGCCCGACGAGGGAGTCGTGCGGGTTCTTTCCGTTGGGGATTCGTTCGCCGCGGGATATCGAGTGGGTCAGGAGGATACCTACTCGCGCCGTCTGGAGGTCTGGAGCAACGACGTGATCGGGCGAACGGAAGTCCTGGTTGCCCAGGCCGAATGTTTGAGACGCGCTCTTCTCTATCTGACGAAGCATGGGCAGAACTGGTCACCTGATTTCGTTCTGATGGGTTTGACTGTGGGGAACGATATTGCTCAGGCTCTCCTTTCTAATACCAGAGTTCTGGATAGTGACGCGGCCAAGAATGTGGTGAGTATGGGGCTACCCGATGGGTGTGTGCGAACGCCAGGTTTCCTGGAGTCTTCCCTTGATTCCGGTTCGGAGTGGCTTCGTCAAACATCCATGATCTATTCGAGGCTTATGGGTGCTCCCCGTGCCATTGGGGCAAGACATACGGTGGAGAAGCAACTGCGTCTTTTTGATTCGAGCTCTGGATTCGGGACCTTCCTGCGGGAACCTCCAGAGCCGGTGGAGATCGCATACCGGCGGGCGTTCGCTCTTCTTGGCGACTTGCAGGAGTTTCTTGAGAAACGCTCGATTTCATTTGCCGTCATTCTGATTCCACAGCGGTATCAGGTTCAGCCAGGAGACTGGGATGCATGTCTTACTCGTTACAAGCTTGTGTCCGAGAAGTTTGATCTTGATCGCCCGAATCGATTGATTCTTGAGTTCTGCCGGAAGAAAAACATTGTGTGTATCGACGTGACCGAGAAGATGAGGGCCTATCATCTCGAGACCGGGGAGGATCTCTATCTTCCCTTCGGAGACATGCATTGGAATCCGGCCGGGCATGAGCAACTGGTCAATTGTGCCAAAGCCGAACTGGAGCCTCATCTTCGGGCTGTGGCAAAGAGACGAGGGATTGAACCAGGAGGCTGAAATAAAAGATTAGCCCGTGATTCTTGCCCAATCCAGGTCGAATTTGGCCAGGTACTTTCGGAGTCGATCCGCATCATTCGACTTCTTTTTCTTCTCTCTTGATACGGAAAAGAGAGTTCTTCCGGCATCGGACAACGAGCGAGACTCATGGCAGACTCGAATCACCTCTTCGAGTTGCACTTGATCGAATCGATCGAGGGTCAGAGCGCGTTTTCTTCCGAGGGTTCGGATCAGATTCGAATCGGCCTCTTCGGCTGCTTCGACCTGCCAGGATTCTTTGAGGCGGTCGGTCTCTTCCTTGACCGTTTCAACGTTGATGCGAGCTCCCGGGGCAAGTGTTGCCATGCGAGTCACCGCCGCGTTGAGGTCCCGAAAGTTGGCTTTCCAGAGCCCGTCCGTTGATCTTGCGAAGTCGAGAAAGAGGCTCCGAGCCTCCTTGTTGAACCGGGCATGAATGCCTGCGGTTGTTTCGAATTGATCAAGTTCGTAATCAAGGTTCGGGGCGATGTCTTCCTTGCGATCCTTGAGCCCCGGAAGGCAAAAAGTCCAGAGGTTAATGCGAGCGAGGAGATCATCCCGAAACTCCCCCTTGGCGACCCATGATTTCAGGTTCCGGTTTGTACCGGCGATGAGCTGGAAATTGCTTTCCTCTTCCTGGTCAGAACCAACTGGCAAGAATTTCTTTTCCTCGATGGCTCGAAGAAGCATGGCTTGCTCATCCAGGCCGAGTTCGCCGATCTCGTCAAGAAAGAGGATTCCTTTGTCCGCCGAGTTGAGAAGTCCGGCCCGATCTCTTTGAGCGCCGGTGAAGGCTCCCTTCTTGTGTCCAAAGAGAGTGGACATGGCCGCATCGCCTCGAAGTGTTGCGCAGTTAACCTCCACGAAGGGTCCCTCTACTTCCCGACGTGCTGACTTGAGTTCGTAGATGCGCCGAGCGAGGTGAGATTTTCCTGCGCCAGTTGGTCCCTCCAGCAAGATCGGGGCATCCGAGTGGATGGCGACCTTCTCGATGCGCTCGATGATCGCGTTGAAGAGAGGGCTCTTCGTTTCGATGCCTGATTTGAGGAAGGAGAGATCTTCCCGGAGTTCTCGCTGAAAGCGTGACGCGATCCGGTCATATCGGGAGAGGTCAAGATCGATGATCTGATAGTTCCCGATGACGTTCGCCGTGTGCTTGCGCCGGGGAGGAGAGGTTTGAAGGAGTTTCGCCGGAAGATGTCGGGTCTCGGCCAGGAGGAACAAGCAGATCTGGGCCACGTGGGTGCCGGTTGTGATGTGGACGAGGTACTCCTCTTCCTCCTCATTGAAGGGGTAGCTCTTGCAGAAGTCGTGAAGCGATGCGTACACGTCCTGGAAATCCCACGGGTCTTTGAAAGAGATCGGGGTAATCCGAACTTCGGTCTCGGGTGAAACGGATTGGATGTCCTGGCGAACTTGTTTCGCCGTCTTCGCAAAGCTCTCCTGGTAGAGGAGCTCGAAGCGAGAGACGAGTAAGTCCTCCTGTTGGCAGACAGAGACGCTCGGACGCCAGTGCTCCCAGCGACTTGGCCCGGCGCCTCGATCAAGGACGGGACCAACGATTCCCATGACGACAGATTTCATCGAATCATCTCAACATCCATATGGATAAGAATGTATCGAAAATTATAAGAAATCTGGCCGGGCGGTGCCATGCTGAGAAGATGTTGTCTTTGTCAGTAGGCACGTAAGTGATTTACAGAGAACAGATTAACTTGTTTTTGAGATGCTATTTCCACCTTTGGCATGGTGCTCGCTTTAGCCCCTCTCGTTCGAATAGAAGCCAACTGGAGGAGCGATCATGGCGAATCTCAATTTGTTCAGGTCATTTACCGGAAAGCAGATCCGGAAGCAGAGCGCTGTCAATCATGAGGGCTCTTCCTCCTACGAGTTTGCTCCCGAGCATGCGCTTGCTCAACTAGCCGTGACCGGATGTCTTCGCGGGACGTTCTATGTGGATGAGCAAAAGCAGCTGGATGATGTGCTTTCTCTGAGTGAGAAGGTCGATCCGGAGGTGATTGCCAGGATTGCTGTTTACTGCCGGGAGTCCTGTCAGATGAAGGATATGCCCGCGTTGCTTTGTGCGGTCTTGTCGGTGAGGAGTCCTGAGCATTTGAAGAGTGTATTTGCTCGCGTGGTGAACAATGGCCGGATGGTTCGCACCTTTGTACAGATCATGCGGAGTGGAGCGGTTGGAAGAAAGTCTCTCGGGTCGCTTCCAAGAAGGTTGGTAAGAGATTGGTTTTCCCGGACGACCGATGAGGGTGTTTTTCGCGCTGCGATCGGGAATGATCCGTCTCTTGCGGATGTGATCAAGATGGTTCATCCGAGGCCAGCATCGGAAGCTCGAAATTCACTGTATGGATACTTACTTGGGCGCACCTACGTTGAGGAAAGATTGCCTCTTCTGGTACGGGACTATGAAGCTTACAAGCTGGATCGGACGCGATCGGTGCCGGACGTTCCGTTCCAGAAGTTAACAGCATTAGATCTGGGGACGGACGCTTGGGTTTCAATCGCAGAAAATGCCCCGTGGCAAATGACGAGAATGAACCTCAATACGTTTTGGCGGCACGGAGTGTTCGAGAGGCCGGGCATGACCGAATTGATTGCGGAACGTCTTCGAGATCAGCAGGCGATCGAGAGGTCGGGAGCTCTTCCCTACCAGCTCATGGCCGCCTACGCTCATGCTCGGGACTCCGTGCCGCTGGATGTGAGGGAGGCGCTTCAGGACGCGATGGAAGTTGCGGTTCGGAATGTGCCTTCCTTTGAGGGAGATGTCATCGTTTGTCCGGATGTTTCCTACTCCATGACTTCTCCGATTACCGGCTACCTTGGATCTGCAACCAGTGTGGTTCGTTGTGTTGATGTGGCTGCGCTGATCGCTGCCTCAATTTTGAGGAAGAACGTCAGGGCCCGGGTGCTCCCGTTCGAGAGGAAGGTTGTGAAAATGAGCTTGAATCCGCGGGATTCCATCATGACGAACGCCAGTCGGCTTGCCTCCATCTGTGGGGGGGGAACCAACTGTAGTGCGCCGCTGGCCAAGCTCAACAGGACTCGTTCAAAGGGTGATCTTGTCGTCTTTGTTTCCGACAATCAGTCCTGGGTAGACCGAGAATCTTGTAACGGGACGGCCATGATGAAGGAATGGCGCCGTTTCAAGAGGCGAAACCCGCGAGCTCGGTTGGTTTGCATCGATATTCAGCCCTATCAGAACTCTCAGGTTGCAGATGAAGAAGATATCTTGAATATCGGCGGGTTTTCGGATCAGGTCTTCTCGATCCTTTCCAGAGTCTCCAGGGGGCAGATGACCCGGAGTTACTGGATGGAGGTGATTCATGGGGTTGTTATTTAGTCTGAACGAATGAACGCTGAATGCTTTTCGTGATTACATATTTGTGGTTATGTCACGAGACTTCCCTTGTCAGTGTTTTTTAATGGGTGTGATTTGGATCGCCGGAGTGGCGAATGCCGATGAAACTACATTGTCCCCGGTTCGAGTCCGGGCGGCTCCACTTTTTTGGATGTGGGGTCGTAGCTCAGCTGGTAGAGCATGCCGTTTCGTTAAATACTTGTCGCCGCTTTTCTTGTTGTCCCCACTTGTGTGAGTTGGGCTATGAGAGGTCAAGAAGATGCTAAATCTTGATGGATCCATGGGTGAGGGGGGAGGGCAAATTCTTCGCTCGGCTCTTTCTCTTTCCCTTGCGAAGGGAATTCCCTTCACCGTGAAGAATATTCGTGCGGGTCGAAGAAAGCCTGGCCTTCTTCGCCAGCACTTGACCGCCGTCAACGCCGCTGTCGCCATCGGAATGGCCGAGGTCGAGGGTGCAGAGCTCGGATCGGAAACCCTGACCTTTTGCCCAACGACCGTGCAAGGGGGTGACTATTCTTTTGCCGTGGGGACGGCAGGGAGTGCGACTTTGGTCCTACAAACCGTGCTTCCTGCCTTGATGACGGCGGACGTTCCCAGCCGATTGGAGCTGTCTGGGGGAACTCATAATCCATTCGCTCCGCCCTTTGATTTCCTGGAAAGAGCCTTCCTCCCTCTGATGACCAGGCTGGGAGCAACGGTAACGGCACACCTGGAGCGCCCCGGATTTTATCCGGCGGGTGGAGGGATGTTTCGGGTTGAAGTGAATCCGGTAGCGACTCTCTCTCCGATTGAGCTTGGCGAGCGAGGAGAGGTGATCGGGAAGCGGGTTTTTGCCTATGTGTCGAATCTCTCCAGGCAGATTGGCAAGCGAGAGATCAAAAGAGTGAAGAGGCGACTTTCGGAGGAGAACACGGAGTATTGCGTTGTTGAAACCTCCGGCTCGATGGGTCCCGGGAATCTTGTGGCCATTGATGTTGAAAGTGAATGTTTGACCGAAGTGTTCATCGGGTTTGGAGTGCGCGGAGTGAGTTCAGAGTCTGTCGCGGATCAGGCGATCGACGCAACTCGTCGCTATCTTGCCAGTGGTGCGCCAGTTGGTGAGTATCTGGCAGATCAGCTTCTGGTTCCATTTGCTCTTGCCGGAGGAGGGATGTTTCTGACAAGCAAGCCGTCCCGGCACACATTGACAAACCTTGAAGTCGTGAACCTCTTTACCGAGGTCAAGGCGAGAATGAAAGATCGAGGCAAGCACGTTGAAATTTCCCTCGGTTGAGAATTGATCAAGAAACGAGTCGACTGAATCATGAAGAATGACAATAGCTATGTAACGCGGACGGAGCCTGCTCCCTACAAGCAGTGGGGGGAGGACCTTGAGCCAAAGTCGGTGGATCAAATGCGCTGGGCGTGTGAGCTGCCGGTCGCCGTTCGAGGAGCTTTGATGCCGGACGCGCACCTCGGGTACGGGCTGCCAATCGGTGGTGTCCTGGCAACCCGAAATGCGGTGATTCCGTATGCGGTAGGCGTAGATATCGCCTGTCGAATGAAGATGACCGTGCTGGACCTTCCTCTCGGAATGCTGGACGAGGATGATCGAAGATTGAAGAAGGTTCTCCGCTCGGAGACAAAGTTCGGGGTCGGGGCTTCTTTCAAGGAGAAGCGGGATCATGAAGTGCTCTCGGAGGATTGGTCGGTTACCGATCTGACCCGGAGAATGAAGGACAAAGCATGGGCTCAGCTTGGTACCAGCGGGAGCGGAAATCATTTCGTGGAGTTCGGAGAGCTCCATATCTCCGAGCGCCATGAAGAGCTTGCGCTTGAGCCTGGCATTTACATGGCCTTGATGAGTCACAGCGGAAGCCGAGGAACGGGAAGCCAGGTCGCAAACCACTACAGCAAGCTCGCGATGCAGATTCATCCGGGTCTCCCGCAAGAGCTGCGTCATCTGGCCTGGCTTGATCTCGATACGGAAGAGGGAATGGAGTACTGGGCGGCCATGGAGCTCATGGGCAAGTACGCCGAGGCGAACCATGCGTGTATTCATCGACACATTGCTGGGGCTCTGGGAGCAGACGTTTTGCTGGATCTCGAGAACCATCACAACTACGCCTGGAAGGAAGAGCACTACGGTGAGGAAGTCATTGTTCATCGAAAGGGTGCAACGCCGGCTGGAGATGGAGTCGTGGGGATCATCCCCGGGTCGATGGCAACCTCCGCGTTTGTTGTTCGAGGAAAGGGAAGCCCGGAGTCGCTACGGTCTGCCGCTCATGGTGCGGGACGGCGAATGAGCCGCACCGCGGCCAAGAAGAAGTTTAACTGGACTGACGCCAAGAGATTTCTGTCTGAGCGAAGGGTAAAACTCCTGTCTGCAGGCCTTGATGAAGTGCCGATGGCTTACAAGAATATCGAGGAAGTGATGGCCGCTCAAGTTGACCTGGTGGAGACAATCGCCCGGTTTGAGCCCCGATTGGTGAAAATGGCGTCGTCCGGGGAGCGACCCGAAGATTGATTCCCGGCTTTTCGATTTGATCCTGGCGCCTCGCCGTTATTCTCAACCGCGAGCGGCCAGGATCAATCGAAGGTCTCTTACGTGGCTGTCGAGTGGACCGGTGATGATGGAGTCTCCCAGGGTATCGAAGAATCCATAGGCGTCGCTCATTTGAAAGTACTCGTCCGGATTCATGCCGAGTTTCCTGGCGAGCGCAAGGGTCTCGCCATCGGCTACGGCTCCTGCGGAAGGGCAGTTTCCGTCCAGCCCATTGGTGCTTGCGCTGAGAATCGTCAAGAGGCCACCAGAAACCCGCGGACAGCAGTGAAGGACGTGGGCGTGATTTCTGCCGCCTCGACCTTCCCCGGTGATTGCACTCAGAACTTCGCCTCCGGAGATCAGGCAGACCGGTTTGTCCGTGACGCCGCCTCGGATGATGTTTTGAAGCCTCTCGAGCAAGAAATCGGTGGCCTGTTCGAGGGGCCAGTGATCGCAGCCGGTCTCGGTAACGACGTGAAAGCCTCGAGCCTCGGCTGCCTTGTGAGCCGCACTGACGGCGTCATCATTGCTGAGCATCACGAAGGAGCTGCAGTTCGAAAGAGCTTCGACCTCGCTCTTGGGTGTTTCCGGAATTCCTTCGTTCTGAAAGAGGTTTTGCACCGTCGGTGGGAGCTTTTCCAGAAGCTCGTACTTCTTGATGATCCAGTCGCAAGTGGCAACGGTTGTTCGGTCATGAAGGGTGGGGCCGCCGCCAACCGTCTCTTCGTGGTCGGTGGGTGCGTCGGAGAAGATGAAAGATATCTGGGTCGCTGGAGCTGCTGAAACCGCGAGCCGCCCACCTTTCATTTCGGAGACATGGGTGAAGATCGATCGGGTCTCGGTGGGAAAGGCGCCGCAATTGGCAAGTCCATGATGGAGCTGGACGAGGTCATCGAAGCCGATCCCCGGGATCGGTTTCTCGACGAGGACCTCACTGCCGCCCGAGATCAAAAAGATGACAAGAGTTCTCTCCGAGGCACGACCAAGAAGATTCAGGACGGCCTCTGCCGCGGCAAGGCTCTGCTCGTTGGGGAAGGGAAAGCCTCCCTGGAAAACTTCGAATCCTGAAAGGGTCTTGCCAGGTCGATTCGTTGCGATGATTCCTTCTACTGCAAGGCGCCCCGATGCGACGCAGGGTGTCTGCTGAAGCACGCCAACCAGTGCCTTGGCGGTGGCGTCACTGGAGCAACCCAGGCTCACGATCTTCAGCTCATCGAAATTTGCAAGATCGACGGACTGATTGCCGTAGGAAAGAACGTCTCCTGCGAGGAGAAGCTTTGTTTTGATCGCACGGTCAACCGAGATGGCTTCCAGCGCTTCATGAAAAATATCCAGGGCAAGCTGTTTGTGGGGTGGCATCGTCAAAAATCCGTTTGCGGATGAGGATCGATTGTTCTATGGGTCTTGATAGCTTACTCTCAGATCCCCAAAAAGGATCTAATAAAAGAGGGTGGCCGGCAGTCGTGATAGGGAAGGAGTCCAGTCATGGAAAAACGAACTCTGATGCGGTGGCTTTGCTGGGGCCTGATGATTTCCTGTCTCGGTATCGTCGGGTGTGGCTCAAGCGAGTTTGATATGCATGCATCGTCGGTCGATCCGACGGTTCTACCGGCGCTTACGACCGGGAGCAACGAGTTTGCGGTCTCCCTTTACCGCCGGTTGGCCACCGAAAGGGAGAGTGAGAATTTGTTTTTGTCCCCGTTCAGCATCTCTTCAGCTCTTGCCATGACCGCGGTAGGGGCTCGGGGCGCGACTCTGACGGAAATGACGAAAAGCCTTCGCTTTCCGGAAACCAACGATGATTTTCACTCGACCTATGGGGCTCTTGTGCAACAGCTCAATCACCGTGACGGCGTCGAGCTATCGGTGGCGAATGCGCTCTGGGCGCAGAAGGGGATGAGTCTTGAGGACGGGTTTCTTCAGACGACAAACCGATGCTACGGAGCAGGGTTGTCCGAGGTCGATTTTCTGAACAAGGCCGAGGCAGCTCGGACGGTCATCAATGATTGGGTCGAGGAAAAGACCCGGGACAGGATAAAAGATCTTTTGCCTCCTGGAACTCTCACGCCGTTGACCAGGCTGGTGCTGACGAACGCGATCTATTTCAAGGGAAGCTGGGCCAGTGAATTTGATCCGGATCGAACCCACGAGGGAGTTTTCACCTTGAACTCGGGGGAAGCGGTCAGGGTTCCCTTGATGTCGCAAAAGGAGAAGTTCCGGTTCTGGCAGGACTCGACCCTTCAACTCCTCGAAATGGACTATGTTGGTGACGATCTGTCGATGGTCGTGTTGCTTCCTCGAGCGGCCGATGGGCTGGCGAAGCTTGAAGAAGAACTCACTTCCACCAAGATTGCCTCCTGGCTCGCAGAGGCCGGAGTCATCAAGCTCGACGTAACCCTTCCTCTTTTTCGTGTCGAGTCGAAGTTTCAGCTAAAAGACGTCCTGCAGGAGATGGGGCTTGCCGAGTCTTTCACTCCTCGTGCGGATTTCTCTGGAATCAACGGAGAGAAAGATCTCTTTCTTCAGGACGTGATTCATCAGGCCTACGTGGAGGTGAACGAGGAAGGCACCGAGGCCGCCGCGGCGACGGGCGTTGTCATGGGAGTCTTGAGCGCTGGCCCGATGTTTCAGGCACGCCATCCATTTGTCTTCTTGATCAGGGACCGGGAAACCGGCGCGATCCTCTTCATGGGCCGAGTAACCGACCCTCGGTAGCGCACGGCCAGCAGCCCGTTGACAAAGTCAGATTTCGCCGAGGACAGCCCTTTCAGCCCAGCTCTGCGTCGCCGAAAAGCACAAGAATCAACCAATTCGAGTCCGTTCCGGCTCCTTGATCTGAACCGAAATGACTCGCCCTCGTCAAAAAGCACTTTATCAACGGGCTGCTAGCTCCAGAGCTGGTAGGTTTCTTCTGCTGGATGCAAAGGGCGGTTGAGCCACAGGGGGCGTCGTAGTCCGTCCGGCCCGGGAGCGGGTTTGGTCTTCTTCTTCCACTCCTCATAGACCTCCATGGCTTTTTGAGTGTCGACGAAGATGTCCCCGTATTTGTCTTCTGGTGCCGCTTTTTCCACCTTCACCTTTTGGTGCCAGCAGTGCATGCCGCTCGCAGGATCGGGCTGGACGGGGAAGGTGAGGTTCTGATTCACCCCGACTTCCTTCCACCAGATTCTCTCCGTGTCCGGGTCGCTGCTCTTGAAGGGGGCCAGCCCGTCGTTTTGGCGAAAGAAGAAAGTCTCACCTTCACGAGCCATGCTGACCAGGGATGTGCATTGTTTCTCGCCGCCGATTTCCCGATGAAGACGCCACCTTCCTACGTGATGGGAGCAGGCGACAACTCCCGGATGAATCCCCTCGGTCACCCACACTCTGCCGACGAAGTAACCAATAGCCGTTGATACTCGAGCCAGATCGTCGGTCTTGACCCCCATGCGCTGGGCATCTACAGGATTGATCCAGAGTGGGTTGGTGTGAGAAATTTCCTGGAGCCACTTGGCGTTTCCCGAGCGGGTGTGAATCAGAGTGGGGAGCCGGAATGTGGGGAGTAATGCCATTTCACCTGCAGTGACGTCGAGCTCTCTCCAGTGTACTTGCGAGCGGATATAGCCCGGTAGTGCTTGGTCTCCAAAGCCCCAGTCTTCAAGAGTAGGGGAGTAGATCTCCAGCTTCTTTGAGGGAGTTTTGAAACCTTCCACTCGCTTGCCATCGTCGATTTGAAGGCCGTCCTCTTTTTCCTTTCGATAGCGTTCTTGCCCCGCGTAGGGAACGTCAAAGGCGCCGTATTTTCGCATGTATTCGAGGGGCGTCAGATCTTCCTTGTTCGCCGCCTCCGGAAGGCCTGGCACCGAGTTCTCGAAGATGTCGGCGTAGTACTCATCAAGGGAGATGGGCGTTCCGGGGTTCTTTTTTGATTCGTAGTACTTTCGGATTCCCCGGGATCCGTCCGGATCGATTCGATGTGTAAGAGCGATCCAGAATTCGGCTTCTTCCCAGACCTCCCCCGGATTCGTTCCCAGGGTCGAATCGACGTGCCCGCCCTGGCGTCGTTTGACTTCCCTGCCGATCGGTTGCCGGAACCCGATCCAGGTGCCCGCGTGAGTTTCTTGACTCATGAGGTCGTGGCGTTCGGGAGCGAGACCGGTGGGCAGGACATAGTCGGCCCATTGGGCGGTCTCGGACCAGATGGGCGTGAGGGCCACGTGGCAACCCATCTTTTCCTCGTCTTCAAGCATTTTCACCCACATGCATCCGTCCGGGTTGGTCCAGACCGGGTTGTAGACACGAGTGAAGTAGACGTCGATCTTCTTCTGCTGGTCGATTTGCAGGTGAGGAAGAAGAAAGCTCATTTCGTAGTGAGCAAGCGGATATTCCCGGGGCCAGATGAGCTCATTCCAGCGTTTGATGGCCGGAGGATTGACGGTCGGTTTGGGGACGAACTTGTCCCAGGAATTTGGATTGAGCCCACCTGGTGTCCCCACGGATCCGGAGAGGATATGGAGGAGGGCCAGGCATCGTGCTACTTGCCATCCACCCAGGTGACCACTTGCCGTGTTGCGCCAGAGATGGCTCGAAAACTTGGAACCGGCCCTGGCGATTTCGTCTGCTAGCTGGCCCACGATCTCTTGATTGATCCGGCATTCTTTTGCCGCAAACTCGGGCGTATATTCCTTGTAGGTATCCTGAAGGACTTCGATGAATCGTTCAAACGTTCCGTTGCCATCTTTGTCTCTTGCCTCAAGAAACTCCTTCCAGTTGGTCCAGCGCTTCATGAATTCCTTGTCAAATCGTTCGGAGCTCAAGAGCTCGTTGACGACGGCAAGGAGAAGGGCCGACTCGGAGCCTGGCCACGAAGAGATCCAGTAATCGGAATGGGACGCGGTGTTGCTGAGGCGGGTGTCGACGACGGCGATTCTCGCACCGGCTTCTTTTGCCGCCATGATTCTCTGGGCATGAGGGTTGAAGTAGTGGCCGGTCTCCAGGTGGGCGGAAAGAAGAAGGATGAACTTCGTTCCGTTGTAGTCCGGTGAGGGGCGATCGGCCCCGAGAGTCAGGGCGAAGCCAAGGCGTGCCGAGGCACTACACACGTTTGTGTGACTGTTGTGACCGTCGATTCCCCAGGCGCTTAGCATGCGGGGAATGAAGTGATCGTCGCCCGGGCGCCCGACGTGATACATGACCTCGTCGTGTCTGTCTTCGTCGAAGGCCTTCTGGATGCGTCCACCGATATCGTTGAGTGCCTCTTCCCAGGAGACTCTCTCGAACTTCCCCGATCCTCTCGGGCCGGATCGTTTGAGCGGATAAAGAATTCGCTCCGGATCTTGGATCTGGTTGATCGTGGCCGGGCCCTTGGCGCAGGTTCGTCCCCGGCTTCCCGGGTGTACCGGGTTTCCTTCGAATTTCTGGATCTCGCCGGTCTTCTTGTCCACGAATGCAAGGAGTCCGCAGGCGGATTCGCAGTTGAAGCAAATCGTGGGAATGAGTTGATAGTGCCGTTCGGTCCGTTCGGGCCAGGTTGAACCGTCGAGCTCTACCCAGTGATCCCATTGTTCAGGAGGTGGTGCCGCCGTGAGCTCCCAGGGATTCGTCCGCCGGTCAGGGCCGGAGTCGACCGGTGCCTGAGTCGAAGAAGGGGTGCTTGAAGTTCGTTTCTTGGGGTCCTGCATGTTGAGTATCTCTGGCTTGATTTTAGCTGATGGGGAGAGCTTGCCCTGCCCGCACCAGGATGTCTTCTTCAACGAAGAGTCCGATGAGGGCGAGAAGCCCGGCAACGGCGGAAAGTGGAGCGCCTCCGATGATCACGAAGGCCACCGGAAGGACGATTCCAAGGGCAACTCCGAGGCTCCAGTGCTTCTTTGAGAAAGGGCCGTGGCTCACCAGTCGATTTGCTCTGGCGTATTCACGCTCCCGATTCTTGGGGCTCAGTTTTCCTTCAAGAAGGATAAGCAAGAAGTGCCCGGCAAGACACATGCAGAGCCCGAGTCGAATATCGCTAAGAGCGGCCCTGGGAAGATCAAGGATGAGGTTGAGAACGAGGAAAAGAGCGAAGCCTGCAACTCCGGCTTGAAGGGTCAGGTGGAGCCAGAGTCCACGTCTCATCCAGAGCACTCGTCCCTTTGACTGTCCAAAGAGCCATGCGGTGTAGCAGGCGGTGAGGACGGCGGCGAGGATGGTGGCTCCTACGAGAGCTTGTCCTATCGTTGTTCGCGCGAATTCTTCAAGCGGTTTGTCGATGAAGAGGCCGGCACCGAGCCATGCGGTTAGTAAGCCTCCGTAGCCGATCAGGATGTACGAGCCCTTGGCGAGCCAGGATTTCATGTTGGGCCGAAGGAGAATCAGAAGGAATCTCTCCGGTCGTCGAAGATCTCCCACAAGAAGGACCGTGGTCAACAGGAGGAAGAAGATGGCGATGATGGGGATCCACAGGGCTTGAGCACCGAGGAGACCCGGGGTTCCACCGAATGGAGCCAGAAGGTGGCCACCGGCAAGGAAGGCTCCGGCGGCGAGACTTTTCGTGAAGAGATAGGCCGAGACCTTGCCACCCCAGACCGGAGCGTGTTCGACATTGTAGACGGTTCGGGATTGAGCCTTTTCCTCGAAGGACTCGAAAACCTGGGATTCGAGCTGAATTCCCGGTGTTTGATTGGCCCAGAGGAATCCACCGGCCGTATTGGTTTGCTGGGGGTCGACTCCGGAGGGATGAGCTTCCTTGTAGAGAACGTTGGGGCCGGTTCCAGCCTCAACTTTTCGGGCTGTGAGTTGCTCCTCATCTCGCATGCGGGAGACCGCGCTGTTCGGGTCGTGGAAATCGCCGGGGATGATGGCTTCGGTGGGGCAAACCACCGCACATGCGGGGGCCAGTCCTATTTCCGTGCGATGTGCACAAAAATGGCATTTCTGGGCCGTACCCGTGTGTTCGTTGAGATAAAGAGCATCATAGGGGCAGCCCTGCATGCAAGCCTTGCATCCGATGCAGACCCGGTGGTCGACATCGACGATTCCGTCCGGGCGCTTGTCCAGAGCGGTAACGGGACAAATGGTCACACACGGGGCGTCCGTGCACTGATTGCAGCGCAAGACGGTGAAAGACCGGCGAACTTCCGGAAAGCTTCCGGTTTCCGTGTATTTGACCCAGGTCCTGAAATCACCGAGTGGGACCTCATTTTCGGACTTACAGGCCACGGTACAGGCGTGACAGCCAATGCACCGGGATTGATCGAGGATAAAGCCGAGTTGCACGGTCCTTGCTCCATAGCTCTTTGGGGAGAAAACGTCCAAATCCTAAGCAACTCATGCCTTTGTGGGAAGAAGGTTTTCCTATAATGAGCCTGGCTACGACCGAGGCGCCGAATGATCTTTGTTCTGGTGGCTGTGTTCCATCAACTTCTGACGCGCAGCACTAAAGGGAAGATTGATGACCACCGACCAAATTGTCCTTTTCGTTCTGATCGGACTGATCTTCACTTTTCTCATCTGGGGAAAATTTCGCTACGACCTGGTAGCGTTTGCCGCTTTG
Source organism: Planctomycetota bacterium (assembly GCA_029260825.1). Lineage (GTDB taxonomy): Bacteria > Planctomycetota > JACOTG01 > JACOTG01 > JAJDCM01 > JAJDCM01. The sequence continues at coordinate 20,336 of JAJDCM010000051.1, forward strand.
ATCGTGGCCTATGTGGCGGGGGTGGTTCCCAAGGAAGACGTCTTCTCCGGGTTTGGACACCCTGCGGTCGTCATCATTGCACTTGTGCTGATCGTGAGTCGCGGCCTGTCTCGAAGTGGCGCGATCGAGCTACTATCCCGGCGGGTTCTTGACGCATCCAGGGGCTTGCGAGCGCACGTGGGCATCATGGCCGGTGTTTCTGCCGCCCTCTCCTGCGTGATGAACAACGTCGCGGCGCTGGCCTTGCTCATGCCGCTTGATTTACAGGCGGCTCGGCGTGCCAAGAGGAGCCCTGCCCTCACCCTGATGCCGCTTTCTTTTGCGTCCATCCTTGGAGGGATGGTGACGCTGATCGGCACGCCCCCGAACATCGTTATTGCGACCTTCCGCGAACAGGCTCTGGGGGAACCTTTTCGCATGCTGGATTTTGCCCCCGTCGGTGGTGTGGTGGCCATTGCTGGAATCGCCTACCTGACCATCTTCGGCTGGCGACTCATTCCATCAGAACCAACCAAGCACGATTCGGCCAAGGAGCTGGAAGATCTCACCTTGTTCATTGCCGAGGCGAAGGTGCCGGAGTCGTCGAGTCTTTTGGAGAAGCGCCTGAAAGAACTCGACACATTGGCCGAAGAGAACGATGTCAACGTGCTCGGTTTGATTCGTCGGGGAAAAAGGCTTTCGGGAGGTGCGCGGAACGCGGAGATCCAAAAGGGGGATCTCGTCGTCATCGAGGGGACAGCGGAGGCGATGGATCAGTTTGCGGGTGCTGCTAAACTTGAGCTCGACGGGACGACGAAGCCGGGCGGGGTGATGTCGGACACGGTGGAAATCATGGAGGTTGTTGTACCCCAGGGAGCGAGAATCGAGGGGCGATCGGCCTTCGATCTGCGCCTGAAGTATCGCCAAGGGGTCACGTTGGTGGGTATCTCTCGCAAAGGTCGCCGTGTTCGGGATCGAGTTCGAAAGGCGAAGGTTCGGGCGGGGGATATCTTGCTTCTTCTTGGGCCGGGAGATCGTCTCCCTGTGGTTGTTGATTGGCTTGGTTGTCTTTCACTTGCCCAGCGTGGACTGGAAGTGACCCAGAGGCACAAAGCCTGGGTTGCGGTGGGAGCCTTCGCCGCCGCGGTGATCGTTTCGAGCTTCGGGTTCATGTACTTGCCCCTGGCGCTTGCCGTTGTCGTCGTCACCTATGCGTTACTTCGGATCATTCCGCTGGGCCAGATCTACGATTCAGTCGAGTGGTCGGTCATCGTTCTTCTTGGCTCGATGATTCCGATCGGAATGGCCATGGAGTCGAGCGGTGCGAGTGCGCAGGTTGCGTCGGCCATCGTGAACTGGACATCCGGGCTTCCCACCGTCGCGGTGCTTACAATCCTGATGATCGTCACCATGACGTTGTCCGACGTGCTGAACAATGTGGCAACCGCTCTCATTGCCGCACCGATCGGCGTCGATATCGCCGAGCGCCTTGATGCCAATCCGGACACGTTTCTCATGGCTGTGGCGGTTGCCGCGTCGTGTGCGTTTCTGACTCCAATCGGTCACAAGAACAACACAATCATCATGGGGCCGGGAGGATACAAGTTTGGAGACTACTGGCGGATGGGGTTGCCGCTGGAGATTCTCGTCGTCGTCGTCAGTATTCCCATGATTCTTCTCGTCTGGCCACTCTGATCTCTCTTGAGCCACATCGAGGAGGGAGACCGTTTAGCAGGGTTGATCCGGGTCTTGCTTCAGGATAAGAGTGACTTTTCACACCCTGCCTCGAGCCAGTCGAGGACGATCCCTCCGGCGAGATAGAGCTGGTCGAGATCAAGGAATTCATCTTTTGTGTGGGCCTGGGCGATGTCTCCCGGCCCGAACAAGACACACGGGATGCCTGCGCCGTTGAACGCCCCTGAATCGGCAAAGTAATTCACGCCTTCGGGTCCTTCCTGGCCTGCTCTTTTTTGACAGGGCCCGAGCAGGTTTTGTACCCAGGGTGAATCGGCAGGTGTGTCGACTCCCCCGTGGCCATGCATCGTGTTGATTTCGAATTCCTCATCCGGGACGGCGGTTCGAAGCCGGGTCAGAAAATCATCTAGTATCGCTTCGGGTTTGGTGCCGGGTAGAACTCGAAAGTCCAGCGAGAGCTTGCAACTTGATGGAACGATGTTTGTTGCCGTCCCACCATTCACCGTTCCCACGGAGAGGGTCGGATTCCCCAGAAGGGGGTGACTCTGTTTCTCGAGGGAGGGAAGATAATCGTTCGTGATGAAGGAAAGAGCCTTCCCCATGCCGTAGATGGCGTTCTTGCCAAGGTGGGGGAGGGATGCATGACAGCTTGTTCCCGTAGTTGAGAGCTCGGCCCACATCGTTCCCTTGTGAGCGGTCACCAGGCGGGACATCGTGGGCTCTCCAACGACGATCCCATCCACTTTGAATTCCTCAGCGATGAGGGCCTCGGCGCCCTTGCACCCGGTTTCCTCAGCGACCGTGGCGACGAAGTAGATCTTATCCTTGAATTGGTAGTTCTTCTTTTTTGCGGCCGAGAGGGCGATGAGGAACGCGGCCATACTCCCTTTGGTGTCGCAGGATCCTCGGCCCCAGACCTTTCCGTCGAGAATTCCTCCACCGAAGGGGTTGATGCTCATGTTGGCGACCCCGACCGTGTCCATGTGGGATTGAAGGGCGATGGATTTCTCGCCTTCCTGGTGGGCCCAGTGGGCGACAAGATTGTCTCGTCCCGGAGAAAACGGATGCCGGGTCACCGTCATTCCCAGGCCCACCAGATATTTTTCGATGAACCCGGAAATCTCCTTTTCGGATTGATCCCGATTTCCTTGCTCGTCGTTGTCGTTGACGCTGTTGATCTTGACCAGAGCCTGAAGAAGCTCCATGACTTCGTTTTGCTGATTGAAGTTGAGCCGCGGCATTTGACCAGGTTCTCCGATTATCTGACTGACTGACTGACTGACTGACTGACTGAGATTAGCCCAGGTGTCTCTTGAGGACCCGTACCCCCAGACCAAGACACAGGACATCGATCACGGCCAGGATGCCAAGAGAGGTGAAAATCTGCCCAAAGTCCCATCCCGTGATCACGAGACCTCGCATGGCCTGAACCGCGTGAGTCATTGGATTCGCGTAGGCCATCCAGCGCATCCAATCTGGCATGGATTCAAGAGGAACCAGAGCCGGAGAGAGGAAGAGAGCGGGAAGAGTGATGAAGCTCAGGAGGGCAAAGAAGGAAGCGTGGCCGCTCAGGCTGAAGACCAGCACAAGGGAAAGGATGGTGAGGCCAAAACCGAGAAGGGTGGTGATGAGCAGGATCATCAGAAAACCCAGGATGCCGGTTTCGATGCTCGTATCCAGGATGAGCATGCTGAGCCCGACGATGATCAAGACCTGTGCCACCGAAATGATCAAGATGTTGATGAACCGGGAGAGCAGAATCGAAGAACGGGGGGCCGGTGTTGCAAGCAATCGATGCAAGAACCCATTCTCTTTGTCGAAGAGAAGTGGAATTCCCCCGCCGAGACTGTTGCTGAAGACGGTGAAGGAGATGATCCCGGCCAGCATGAATGTCGGGTAGTCGGCGACCGTTGCGTCTTTGAAGTCGGCATGTCGCATCAAATTTGCATAGAAGAGTAACCAGATTACCGGCTGGGTGAGGCTGAAGAGCGTGGTAAATGGTTCTCTCTTGAGTCGCTGGAAATATCGAGTGAGTTGAGCGCTAGTGGCGGACATGAGTCCCCTATCTCCGTTTTTTCTTGGGTTTGCCGGACACGTCTTCATTGCGTTGAGTAAAGTGAGCCCCGGTGTGCTTGAGGAAAACCTCCTCGAGTCCAGGTCGAGTGTAGGAGATGGAGCCGATCTCGATCGAGGCGCTTCTTGCAGCATCCAGAACTTTAGGAAGGGCGGTTTCATTGGCGTCGACATATACCAGGATCTTCTTGCCGTCCTGGCCGGTTCCACTCACGAAGTCGAGCTTGCTCAAGGTTTCCTTGAGTTGACTTTGCACCTTCTCTTCGTTTGAGCTCGGAGAGATGCAGACAACATCCCCACCCAGACCGGATTTCAGTTCATCCGGTGTTCCTCGAGCGACGATTCTTCCCCGATCGATGATGGCAATGTCATCGCAAAGTTCTTCGGCCTCATCCATGTAGTTGGTGCAAAGAAAAACGGTGGTGCCCTTTTTCTTGAGGCCGTGAATGTGATCCCACACCGCTCGCCTGACCGAGACATCAAGGCCAAGGGATGGTTCATCCAGGAAGATGAGCTTGGGTTCATGGAGGAGGCCGGCGGCGATGTCGAGTTTCTTCCGCATTCCGCCCGAGTATTTCTTCACCAGCTTGTCCAGGTGCTCCCCCAGGTCAAGGAGATCGACAATCGCGCGGATGCGGTCAGCTTGGTCGGCCTTCGGAACCTCGTAAAGGGATGCAAAGAGCTGTAGATTTTCCCTGCCGGTGAGATACCGATCGCTGGCCGGGTCCTGGGGGACATAGCCGATGCTTTTTCGCACCGCGTCCGCTTCCGTGACCACGTCCTTCCCCAGGACCAATGCTTTCCCTGAATCCGGGCGCAAGAGGGTGATGAGCATCATTGTGGTGGTGGTTTTTCCGGCCCCATTTGGCCCGAGGAGGCCAAAGACCTGGCCTTCCTTCACCGTGAGCTCAAGACCATCCACCGCTGCTTTTTCGGCATATGTCTTTCGAAGGTTCGTGGTCTGGATCACCGCTGTGCTCATATTTTCTAGCTTTCCTACAACCTGGGGTGGGAGTTGGGCAATCGGATAAGTACCTGCTCCAGAGCGTTATCCGACAGGGTTCTTGCTTCTTGAATCGAACCATCATAGCAACCCGGAACGACCGAAGGGGACCGGTTTTTGCGAAGCCGTTTTTTCCCGCGATCACTTTGATTCGGGCGAGCAATGGCCCGGGAGTTTTCCTTTCCAGGTCGCTGGTCATGGGATAGACTTTTCTGGCGAAAGCGGGATTGCCGTCCACTTGAGTGACGGTTTTACCTCGGATGACAGGGGCCGTCACTCCGGGGCATGGGATATCGGGTTCGAAGCTATTCGTTCATCCTCTCTTAGGGCGTTTACAGACCATGATGAGCACCGGGCTTTCATTGTCGAAGTGCGCCATCGTTGTATCTACGATGGCCCTTCTTGCCACCTTTTCTCCATGGGCATTTCCGGGAGCTGATCCCGCTCACGCCCAGGGTTCCTCCTGCCCCCGGAGCTTCAGCCGGACCGATCTGGACACAAGCATTCGCTTTCCCGATCAGGTCAATCTCCGAGGCCTCGACCCTGATACGGGTGACGTGCTTCTCGTGTTCGGTGCCCTGGATCAGGGATTCCAGCGGATTTCGAAACTCGATGGAGAGAGCGGCAAGGAGATTGCCCTCATCAATATGCCGGACATTCCTGTTGCCGGTACTCTGTTTCCACCGCTCATGACACCCATTGTCAACGGGAAGATCTATCTTCCCGGGGCTCCTGGAATCTGGGTTCGTAACGTGAGCAACGGGACCCACGTTGCCTTTCTGACCGATATCGCCGTCCAGGGACTGAAGATGATTGCCAGTGGAGGGAATCGTATCTTTGGCTACCGGCGCCCCGGTGCGGGTGATGGGGGCCTCGTGATTCTCAATGAGGGGAATCACCAGATTCTTGGTTCCCGTCCGCTTTCGGCCGCGTCTTCCGCGGTGAGCGGTATCGGGTCGTCCGCAGATGGTACCCGCATCGTGGTAGGTCTCTCGGATCGAATTCATATCGTTACCAATCAAGCACCTTGGGGAGTGGTCCGGACCATTACTCGACAGGAAGTGAATTTGAATGGCGTCGGGGCCGCGTTTCACCGGTTAGTCCTGGGAGAAGACAATCGAATTCATGTGACGGCGACCGATCGCGAGAGTACGGCGGAAGGTTACTTTGACGTCTCTTACCTGCTCGAGTTCGATCTTGGCGGAAATCTCCGGAACGAAAAACCTCTTCCCCGAAGGAACGCGACGATGCCGCACCTTGGCATGGGGCGTGGCTCTGACGGATCGCTTTTGCTTTCCGACGGTACGGTGTATGAGCTTGCTCTTCCCGTTCTCAAGGTCGAAGGATCGGTGAATCCGCCGGATGCAAATCCTCAACACAACAACATCGTCTTTTCTCCAGATGGAAACCGAGCCTTCATGTTTGAGCGCTATGGAGGCGCCATCGTGGAAGGGTTCGAGGGTGACCTGAGCTTCCGAATCAACGGAGAAGGTCCGCTGGCCGCAGGGTACAGTGTTCTCGTGAACGACGAGAACCGCTTCGAGATCTGCTCTTCGAATGATGCCGGACTCCACTACCTGATTCTGGCGTCGACGTCGATTGATCGGACTTTTGGTCTGCCCGGTGGACGACGACTTCCCCTTGATCCTTCGGGCATCATTCCGGCCCTGACCGTGTCGGGATCCCTGGATGAGAATGGCGCAGCGGAGGCGGTTTGTGTCGTCCCGCCGGCCTTGACGGGGAGGGTCATCTACTACACGTGTGTGACTTTTACCGGTGGTCCGGACCCTCCAACGACGGACGATCTTGTGCGCATTCGCGGTGTCTTCCCCGCGACTCTTCGGGTCAACGCGATCAGGAATCAGTAGAAACGGAAGCCTCGGCCTCGGCTTTTTCTTTTCCGTATGTTTCTCGATCCACGAGTTCTCCTTCCTGGGTGGCTTTTGCCCCAACGGCCTGAAGGAGTGCTTTCGTTCCAGCTTTGGCAAGTGCTCGGAGTGTGACCTGGTGCCCTTCCTCACTCACTTCTTTGGGAGCGGCCTCCCGCAAGACGTTGGGAAGGCGAAAGGGTAACTCGGCAATTTCGCCTTCAAGGTCCACCTCCAGAAGTCCCCAGCCGGGCGGAACCTCTTCTCGATCGGCAACTCCGGTGGCCGCGCAGATGTAGTGACGGTGGAAGAGACTCGACTCCGCAAGGGATTCAAACTTGGTGCCCCGGTGCATCCTTTTAGCCACCCGGTCGAGCTTGTGGCAGATCTTCTGGTATGCAGGATCTTCACTGAGTTCATAATGCCACCGAGCATCTTCAGGGAACAGGCTCTCACAAACGAGCAGGTGAGGCTCGCGCTCCTGGATTTCCTGTTCTCGTTCGAGACGGGCTTGTTCCAGGATGTGCAACTCCTGAAGGAGGACGTCCGAGCGCCGGCTATCCTTCAGGAAGTCGGATCGGCAAGCCTTGCATTCGATGGCAATCAGGTCATCTCGTTTCGCCACGGTGCGAACTTTTTTGCCACCCCGAGGGCCCCGGGAAACCTCGCGAATGGATCGATCGTCATGGGCTGCAACATCCACCCTCATTCGTTGCCAGCCGGGAGTTCTGACCGGAACTTCAAACGCGATCGCCCTGGCGCCGGTGGCGTAGAGCCACTGGAGAGCAGCCATCTTGAGCTCGTAGTGTTGTTCTGACTCGTTGTTACCCTTCACATCTTTTTCCTGACATTTGCCGGCGGAGCTCGTGAATAATGCGACCTACGGCTAGGGTATTTCGGAAAGCCGATCCCAGCGGGTGGTCCCGTCTTTTTTCGGGGGGCTCTTTGAGAATGGGACCCGCAGAAGTGAAAGGTTGACCTTGCGAATGACGGGGCGATGGAGCTCATCCCAGATGAGGCGCACCACGGCCCGGAGCCCTCCCTTTCCTTCCACGAGTTGTTTGAGAAGACTCCGCTTGACGGTGCGAAGGAGCCGCATGTTTTCGGTGTGTCCGAAGAGACCTTGCCCGACGGACTTGAATGTTCGAAATCGATTGATGTTGCGAACCATGTCGAGAAACCACCAGCTTCGTCGCTTGGTCGGAAGATGAAGGATGATCTTCAACGCCTCGCGAGGCCGCTCGACGAGGAGGTAGGCCAGGGCGAGATTCAAGGCCACAAGGAAGCGTTCCCTTGTGCGCCGAGGAACTTGACGAAGGAGGGCACGCAACTCCTGGTGCCGCCCAAGACATGCCAGGCACCTGGCTTCCAAGATACGAAGCTCGGAGGAATCCTCATCGTCAACAAGCTTCATCCGGTCAAGCGCTCTCCATGGACTACCTTCCGTTAAATCGATGAGTCCGTGGAGAAAGGCTGCATGGCTGGCCGTCTCATCTCCTAGCTGGGTGTGAAGAATCCGAGTGAGTTCCATCTTCGCTTCCTCGAGTTTTCCGTCATAGATGAGGTTCTCGGACCGAGCAACAGCAAAATCGTCGGGCTCCCGAAGATAGAAGTAGAACAGGTAGAGGTAGATACCAATCAGCGCGAGAAGATAGGTGGGTTCAGGCCATCCCCCGGTTTTGATCCAGTTGTAGCCGACCCCAAGAGCAATGGAGAGAGCTCCTCCGCCGAGAAAGATGATCCACGCAACAGACCGTTTTCCACTGGCAGGGGGGATGTTCGCGTGGGTCATGGCATCCATCACGTCGCTGATGAAATGGCGGTGAAAAGTGTAGAGGATGATGCCGGCCACAAGGAGGGAGAAGGGGGCGACGCCTCCCCCCTCGAAGATGAGCGCGTTGTAAAGACCATGGAGAAAAATGGCGATGAAGAGGGCCCGGATCCGGGGAAAGCGAGTTGTTCCCTGCTTGAGTTTTGCCCGAACAACATAATGTCCCACGATGCCGGTGCATCCGATGTGAGTCAGAACGCTCACCAGGAATCGATCGGGAAGAATCTGAGGCCCGATGTTGCTGAAGTAGAGTTGATTCTCAAACGTGGCAAAGCCAAGAGCCGCCGCGCCGAACAGGACAGCGCCCTCCGGGAGGGAGGTTGGCTTGCGCATGCCGATGATTGCGATATAGCCGGCAAGAAATTTGAAGATCTCTTCGGTTGATGCAATGACGAGGAACGTAGAGAAGAAGTTTCCCGGGAGTCGGTCGGGTATGGGCGTCGGAAAAACCTCGGAGAGAATCTGTTGGGCAAGGGCGGTCGGGTAGGCGAGCAGCGATCCCATGACGAACGCCACCATGAGACGGGCCACGGACCCGCGCTTGTAAACATAGATGTTGTAGGTGTGGATGATGGCGAGCCAGACAAGAGCGGTGAACCCGGAAAAGAGAAGGGCCACGATTCGCTGATCGAGATACCGGACGAAGTTCTCGAGGTCTGGCCAGTTGAACCTTGCGAGGGGAGACTGGGGGAATGTTCTGGCGCAATAGACGAGAAGCGCCAGGAGAACCACCGCTGTGGTTCCCAGCAGCGTGAGTCGCCCGGGTCGTGGGTTCTGCGAGGAGAGCCCCATAACGTCTCCGTCTATTTTGCGCTCGTCCACATGGACCGGGCAACCCGCCATCCTTTGTCCGGGTCTTTGCGCAAGATCCGTAGAAGATAGCCGCGGGCTTCGATCAGGTCTCCTCCGTCACGCGGGCGGTAGGTTCCCCGAAAAGCTCCCCACTCATAGGCGTGATCCTGGACGATGGTGACTTCTTCGAACATAAGGTCGTAGGAAACGACCTCGAGCTCCTCGAGCTGACCGTGACTCTCCATCATGCTTGATCGGATGGCGTCAATGCCAACGATGGGCTGCTCCCCGGCGGGAAGGGCTACTCCATCGTCGGTCCATAGGGAGGCGAGGTCTTCAACGCTTCCCTCCTTCGCCGCCTTCATGTCTTTCTCGTGGAGTGCCAGGATTTCCTGGAAATCAACCTTGGCCTGGTCCGGGTCGGAGGGGCCGGACGGAGAGGTTCCGGGAGCAAGGCAGGACGGAAGGATGGGGAAGAGGAGAAGGAGAAGGCACATGCCAACCATCCTGATCGAGCCTTCGAAGATTCCGGAGGTTGGAGAGCTATCGCAGGACATCGGAGAGAGCTCCGGCTAGGGTTGGATGACGGAACTTGAAGCCCGAATCCAGGAGTACTTTCGGTTGAACCCGAGTACTTGCCAGCAGGAGTTCGTCTGCGAGCTCGCCAAGAACGAGTTTTGCAGCAAACGCGGGGAAAGGAAACAAGGATGGCCGTCCCAGAGCGGCGCCCAGAGCCCGGGTAAAGTCTCGGTTGGTCTCAGGGCTTGGGCCGACCACGTTCACCGGTCCCTTGATCTCTTTGTGGTGGAGAATGTGAAGGATGGCTTCGACGACGTCGTCGAGGTGGATCCAGCTCATGTACTGGCGTCCGTTCCCGATGCGCCCGCCCAGGCCCAATTTGAAGGGGGGTAGCATTTTCTTCAGGGCGCCCCCCTCCTGGCTGAGGATGATGCCGATGCGAAGGTGAGCGACCCGGATTCCGGCCTCTTCCGCGGTCAGGGTGGATTCTTCCCATTGTTTGCAGAGTCCGGCGAGGAATCCGGTGCCGTTACCGCTGTTCTCCTCGAGTAGTTCGTCGCCTCGGTTGCCATAGAAGCCGACTGCTGAGGCGCTGATCAAGGTGTGGGGTCTTGGTTGGAAGGATTCCAGAATCTGGGAGAGGTTGAGGGTGCCCCGAAGGCGACTGTCCTGCATCTCCTGCTTTTGATCTTCGCTCCATCGCTTGTTGGCGATGCTTTCACCGGCGAGATGGACCACAGCTTCGATGCCATCGACATTGGATCGATCGACGACTCCCTTCTTGGGAGACCACGAAACCGTGTCTTTTTCCTGGCTTGGCTGTCGGACCAGGCGAAGTACCTCGTGCCCGTCTTTTTTGAGCCGTTCAACCAGGACTTTGCCGACCAAACCGCTTGCGCCGCTGATAAGTATTTTCATTTTGACTACATTACGTTCCTGCCGGCCGAATCGCCACTGCAGAATGGAAGCTGATTCTTTCGGGAGCCAACGAGTGGAGTGCGTCAGAAGTCGTGGGCGGCAAGGCCCCAAGTCCTGACCCAGGTGGTTCTTGAGGGGAGGCAGGGATTTAGCCCATGATTGTCAAAAAAAAACTTGACGATTTGCCTTCGAATTTTACCCCAAATTCCCGAACTGAATGGGATTACAAACGTTTGTATAGGTGATGAAAGCAACCGGAGTCAACTCGGAACTCAACCTTCCATTGGCGGGTATCCCCGTCAAGCGGAACCAAGGAAAGGACAAGAAGATGCACTGCTCACCGTGCCTTCGGTTTGTCCGTGAGGGGTTGGTCGGTTTTCTTCTACTTTGCCTGCTCGGTCTTTCCTGGCCGTTTGCACTCGGTTCGGGAATCGCGCTGGCGGTGGTTGCGGTTCTTGTTCGAATGCTGATTTCCCTTTTCTCCGGGGATGGAAATCGTCGCTGGTACTCGACCCTCAGTCATGGGTTCCTGGCCCTTGGAGCGCTGTTCGGTGTGGCGGTCTGGACCGTCTACTATATCCGAGGTGCTCAAGATGTTCTTGCCGCTCGAGACACTTTACTCGGACCCGAGGCGATTCTGATTTTTGTTGTCGGGGCGGGGATCGCCGCACTTCTTGGAATTTTCATCGGATCCATGTTGAACGTGGTTCTTGGTCCCATTGTTTCGCTTCCGTACAGAATGATCAGCTCGCTCTTTCGACGGAAGAAGACGAAGTCAAACGCCGGAGGCAGTCGGGATCCACGGACAACGGAGGGACGCTCTGTCGAGATCGTTCATCACTCCTCGACGGTTCAGAGTCCCCCTTCGGGGGATTCTGGAAGTTCTCTCACGTTCTGATCTCCGGACGAGGTGTAGACTGTTGATATTGACTCGAATGACGAATCTCTTCTCAGGTCAGCCCAATGAAAAAATGGCTCGTGCGCATCTCGATTCTCGCGGTTCTTGGTGCCGGGATGTACGGACTCTCCAGGACTGTTTTCGCTCCCGAGCCCATCCCGGTGGAAGTGACGGAAGTTGCTCGAGGACGGGTAGAGTCCACGGTGACCAATTCCAAGGCGGGGACGGTGAAGGCCAGGCAGCGAGCCCGGATTTCTCCCGAGATGGGCGGGCGGGTCGTTGAAGTCTTGTGTGAGGTCGGTGCGCGGGTGAAGAAGGGGGATGTTCTTGCACGCCTGGATGACGCCGCCCAGAAAGCTCAGCTCCTTCACGCGGAGCGTTCGTTGACCGCGCTGCATGCGATTCATCAACAGGCATGCATCGCGTCGGAACGATCACGAGGTGAGCTCCAGAGAAACCAATCCCTTGCCTCGAAAGGGCACATCTCCGATGATCTGCTGGAAAGTCTAACTCTCAGCCTCGAGGCGAATGAAGCCGCTTGTGCCGCCGCGGGAGCTGACGTCGAACGGGCGAAGGCGTCGATCGACGTGGCGACCGTTGCGCTGGGAAAGACCGTGGTTCGTGCGCCCTTCGATGGAATTGTTGCGGCCAAGAACCTTGAGCTCGGGGAATGGGTGACCCCGTCACCACCCATGGTGCCGGTTCCGGCAATCCTCGACATCATCAATCCCTCTTCGATCTACATCAGTGCTCCAATGGATGAGGTGGATTCGGCCGTCATCAAGGTGGGGCAAGTAACTCGTGTAACTCTTGACCCGTATCCGGGGCGTGAGTTTGAAGGAAGGGTGGTGCGGATTGCCCCGTTCGTTCTTGATCTTGAGGCTCAGAACCGAACGGTCGAGGTCGAGGTGGAGCTCGTCGATCGACAGTTCGCCACATCCCTCCTTCCCGGCACTTCCAGCGACGTGGAGATCCTGCTCGAGGTACGAGAGGATGTCTTGAGACTTCCATCCTCCTGCGTGCTCGAAGGAAGTCGAGTTCTTGTTGTGGAAGGGGAAGTTCTTTTCGAGAAGGAGATTTCGATCGGCCTGAAGAACTGGGCCTACACGGAGATCACAAAAGGGGTCGAGCCGGGAACCAGGGTCGTGACCTCTTTGGATCGGCTCGAGGTGAAGGCGGGAGCTCAGGTCGAGGTGGCTTCGGTCGACTCCGATGGGGAACCCGGAGAGGAATTGCCTTGATTCTCCTTGATCATCTTTGCCGAGATTATCTTGTCGGTGGACAGACTCTCCGTGCTCTTGCGGACGTGAGTGAAACGATCGAGGCCGGGGAGCATGTGGCGATCATGGGCCCATCGGGTTCCGGGAAATCCACTCTCCTGAATTTGCTTGGCTGTCTCGATCGTCCAACCAATGGACGGTATGTTCTTGACGGACAGGAGGTGAGTGGGCTTTCCACCCATGAGCTTTCCATGGTTCGGCGCCACAAGATTGGCTTTGTGTTTCAGTCTTACCACCTCATCTCCCGTCTCACCGCAACGGGAAACGTAGAACTCCCGATGGTGTTTGCCGGAATTCCGAGATCGGAGCGGTTGAAGCGGGTGGCGGAGACTCTGGATTGGGTCGGGCTTTCAGCCAGAGCGCACCATCGTCCGGATCAACTATCGGGAGGTGAGAGGCAGCGGGTTGCCATCGCCCGGTCCATTTCAATGAAGCCACGCCTTCTTCTTGCGGATGAACCGACCGGAAACCTTGACAGTGCAGCGGGAGCGCAGATTCTCGAGATCCTGGAGACGATGAACCGGGATGGTTTGACGGTGATCACCGTCACTCACGACCCTGGTGTCGGTCAGCGTGCTCAGCGTGTTCTTGTCCTTGCGGATGGGGAGGTGGTGCGGCGGGTACCCGGACGCGAGATCGTCGAGGCGTATGCGGACTTCAACCGAGAGCAGCAGGCTTCCGCAGGATCCAGCTCATGATGATCTTGGATTGTCTGCGCATGGCCGGAACCGCTCTTGTTCGTCAGCGTTTGAGAACGGGGTTAAGTTTGCTCGGAGTCGCCATCGGGGTCATGTCCGTAATCGTTCTGACTTCCCTGGGCGAAGGGGCCAGGCGGTACGTGACCGGTCAATTTGCCTCTCTTGGAACGAACTTGCTGGTGGTCATTCCCGGGAAGAATGAAACGACCGGTGGGCTGCCGGGAATGGGAGGAGCCCCGGAGGATCTTACCCTCCAGGATGCCGAGGCGATCGTGCGGCGGATTCCGGGAGCAAACGCGGTGGCGCCCATGTCCATGGCGACGGATCTTGTGAGCTACGGGGAACGAGGCCGTCAGGTTCCTGTCATCGGCACCACGTCTGATTTCATGATTGCCCGCCATCTGAGGATGGCCGAGGGAAGTTTTCTTCCGGATGTCGACAACGATCGGGGGGCTCCGATTGCCGTCGTGGGAAAAAAGCTGGCGAAAGAGCTTTTTCGGGGAGAACGGCCGGTAGGGAAAGTTGTCCGCGTTGGCGACTGGCGAATCCGGGTGATTGGCGTGATGGATAGTCGAGGCGTCTCGGTTGGTCTCGATATGGATGATTGCGTCCTTGTTCCGGTCGCCACCGGAATGCGGATGTTCAACCGGAGTTCCCTTTTTCGCATCCTCGTCGATGTGAAAGTGCGAGCCGACCAGGATGAAACGAAAAACCAGGTGATTCGTCTTCTTGCCGACCGGCATCAGGAAGAAGACGTAACAGTTCTTACTCAGGATGCGGTGGTTTCTTCGTTTTCGTCTATTTTGAACGTGTTGACCATGGCGCTTGCCGGCATTGGAGGGATCTCTCTTGCGGTTGCCGGAGTCGGCATCATGAACGTGATGCTGGTGTCCGTTTCGGAACGAACCTTCGAGGTGGGGCTCATGAAGGCGGTGGGAGCAAAGGAGCATCAAATCCTCGGTGTGTTCTTGCTGGAGGCATCTCTCCTGTCTTCCCTGGGTGGTGGAATAGGTCTTGGACTAGGCTTGCTCTCGGTGGAGATTCTGGGAAAGGTTTTTCCGAAATTCCCCGCGGCCTCTCCTCTCTGGGCGATTGGACTGTCCATCGGAGTGTCCGTGACGGTGGGTGTCGTCTTTGGTCTCATCCCGGCGCATCGAGCCAGCCGCCTGGATCCGGTTGTCGCTCTCGCAAGGAGCAAGTAAATGGTCCGAAATGATTTCATCGCGCTTAGCCTTTCTGCGGTGAAGGGCCATCGACTCCGATCCTTCCTTTCCATGCTCGGGATCGCTATCGGTGTTGCCGCAGTCATTCTGTTGACGTCGATTGGCGAGGGTACAAGGCGTTACATCCTCGATCAATTCAGCCAGTTCGGGACGAATGTCCTCGCCATTAATCCGGGAAAAGCCAAAACGATGGGGATTCCCGGCGTTCTGGGAGGAACCACCCATAAGCTGACGATTGATGATGCGGAGGCCTTGCGGCGTATTCCCGAGGTGCAAAAGATCGTGCCTCTTGCGTTCGGTCAGGCGCGGGTCGAGTCGGGTGGCAAAGGCCGAAGTGTCTACGTGTATGGCGTGACGGCTGACATGCCCGATATCTGGAAGATACGTGTGCAGTACGGGTCGTTCATCCCGGTTGCAGATCCGCGTCGAGCTCAAGGTGTGGCGGCTCTTGGCCCGACGTTGAAGCGAGAGCTATTCGGAAAAGAGAGCGCTCTTGGGAAGTTCGTCCGCATCGGCGATGCGCGGTTTCGCGTGGTGGGAATCATGAAGCCTCGAGGAAGAATGCTTGGCTTCGATATCGACGATTGCGCCTACATCAGCGTGGCAAGCTCCATGAAGCTTTTCAATATGGATGAGTTGAGTGAGATCGATGTCTTATTTTCCGACACGAACAGTAGTGATCGAGTCGCAAAGGAAGTTGGTCGGGTGCTGACGGAAAGACACGGCGGAAACGATGATTTTACGATCACGACTCAAGCTGCGATGCTCGACGTCTTTGAAAACGTGATGAACATCGTGACCATGTCGGTGGGCGGGATTGCTGCCATCTCCTTGGTTGTTGGAGCGATCGGTATCTTTACCATGATGTGGATCACGGTTCGGGAGAGAACTTCGGAAATTGGTCTCATCCGTGCGTTGGGGGGAACACCCGGTCAGGTTCGCACCCTCTTTCTTCTTGAGGCTTCCATGCTTGGCACTCTTGGTGGATTATCGGGAGTCGCTATTGGGCTAGGTATTTCGGCGATCTTGAGGGGGCTCGTTCCAGGGCTGCCGGTGTTTGCTACGCCTGAATACATTGCCATGGCACTCCTGACGAGCCTCGTAACCGGGCTTCTTTCCGGAGTCGCGCCGGCTCATCGGGCGTCTACCCTCGATCCGATCGAGGCTTTGCGGGCTGATTGAGTGCGCCCTGAATCCGATCAAATTTCCTCGTAGGGAGTACCCTTTTCCCGAGCCCGGTTGATTCTTCTCAGGATGGATTCCTGAGTTTTCTCGCCAAATCCGGCGAGGTCGGCAATGCGCCCATCGAGCGCCGCTTTTTCAAGACCAGGCACATCGAGAATGTCGAGATCACGCCAGAGTTTTCTTGCCTTCTTGGGCCCCAATCCGGGGATTCGCTTGATGCCAAGGAGAGTCGGCGGGACTTCCTTTTCCAGCTCGTCCAGAGCCGCGAGGCGCCCCGTGCTGACGAGTTCTTTGATGGCCACGGCAAGATCCTTCCCGATGAAGTCGAGTTCGGTCAGATCCTTCTCTTCTTCCAGCATCTGAGAAAGAGGGGTTGGATGGTCGGCAATGGCCCATGCCGCGTTTCGGTAAGCGCGAATCCGAAAGAAGTTCGCCTCTTTCAGCTCGAGCAAGTCGGCGATCTTTTCCAGAACCTTGGAGATGTCTCGATTGTCCATGGCTCCATCCTAAACCCGGTTTTCGTTTCCTACAAGACGCCTCGCGTCTTTATCAGCTCGCACCACTAGCCCTTTTTCATCAGCTCCGCCAGGCGCCGGATTCCGTCACGGATCTGTTTTTCCGAGAGGCTCGCGTACCCGAGGAGGAAGGCTGCCTTTTTGGGTGGATTGATGCAATACGGAGTGATGGGATAGATGCCCACTCCGGCTTTGGCTGCCTTTTGGGCCAAGGCGTTCAGCCGAGAAGGGCGAAGGGTTCGCAATTCGACCAGGACATGAATTCCTGATCGGGTGCCACTGATCTTCACATCTTTGCCGAAATGATGTTCGAGGGATTCGAGAAGAGCGTCTCTTCGAGAGGCATTCCGAAGTCGGGAGCGGCGAAGATGGCGTTCGAAATGACCTCGGCTCACAAAGTCGGCGAGAGCTTCTTGTTCAAGGGAGGGGGTGTGTCGATCCGTGAGCCATTTCGCCGCGGTCAATGATGGAAGGAGTGATGGTGGCAACACCAGGTAGCCGATTCGAAGTGCGGGGTAGAGCACCTTGGAAAACGTGCCCACATAGATGACCCGGCCCTCGCGATCCAGGCCCTGCAGTGATTCGACAGGACGTTCTCCGTAGCGGAATTCACTGTCGTAGTCATCTTCCAGGATGAAGGCATCGTGCTTCTTGGCCCATCCCAGAAGCGCAAGGCGACGGGATAGAGGAAGCACGGCGCCGGTCGGGAACTGGTGCGACGGTGTGAGATAGACCATCTTCAGGTTCTCGGTTTCGGATCGTCTTTTGGGAAGGGAGTCGACTCGCAGTCCTTCCTTGTCAACCGGGATGGGGATGAGGCTTGCTCCGTGCGAGAGGAAGATTTGTCTTGCGCCCTGATAGTGGGGATCTTCAAGGGCGACCTTGTCTCCTCGGTCAACGAGGATCCGGGTGACCAGGTCGAGGGCCTGTTGAGATCCGGTAACAACCACCACCTGTTCCGGCCGACATTTGACGGCACGCGCGCGATCCAGATACTCGGCGATCGCTCCCCGAAGCGGACTATATCCGCGAGGATCCCCGTAGTTCAGGGAAAGAACGCTGAGGGATCGAACTCTCCGTTGAACCAGGCGCCGCCAGGTTTCGTGAGGGAACTCCTCGATTGCGGGTTGCCCGATCTTGAAGTCGTAACGTAGGGCTGTGTGGCTCTTCTTTTGACCTGGAACTGGAAGGGGTGAAACGTCCACGATTTGTTTGCCGTACGCGGAAAGAGGCGAAGGTCTCTTCTTGTCTTTTGCCGAAGATGTTTCACTGGCGGTGAGCTCACCAACTGGGCGACGATCCGGTGGAGATAACATGGTTTCTGGAAGAGT
Source organism: Planctomycetota bacterium (assembly GCA_029260825.1). Classification (GTDB taxonomy): domain Bacteria; phylum Planctomycetota; class JACOTG01; order JACOTG01; family JAJDCM01; genus JAJDCM01. The sequence goes on from JAJDCM010000051.1 coordinate 38,144, forward strand.
TGGGGCGACGAAACTTCCAGATCCAACCCGGCCCGTGATGTATCCTTCAACGAAGAGCTGGCGGTAGGCCAGGACTACGGTGGTTCGGGACACGGACAGATCCGCAGCCAGAATCCGCGTCGCCGGGAGGCGAGTTCCTGGTCGAAGCCTGCCCTCGAGGATATCTCTTCGAAGAGAGCAGTAGATTTGATGATATTTGGGTCCTTGACCCCGAAGCCTTACAAGCAAGGTCATGGTGACGGGTTCCGCATTGGTATGGTCGAACAACTAAGAATACGGTGAGGACATCATACCATTTGAATGGCATATTAAGCGGACCAATCAATCAGAGTTGACATGATCCAATCCTCAGCACGAGACTCAGAATCAATGACTTCGCCGAAACCGCCAGGACACGTAGCGTTCGTTACTTGTTTGGAACGCCCGAAAGTAACCGAGGACGATGCTCTTCTTTTTTCGGCGCTCTCCGATCGGGACGCGATGTGTCATGCAGTCCCCTGGGATGACCCGGGCGCGAATTGGGGTGCCTATGATCTCATTCTACTCCGGTCGTGCTGGGACTATCATAAGAGGCCTCATGAGTTCGCCGCCTGGTTGGATTCCCTTCAAGAACAATCAGCGCCGGTTCTGAACCGAATCGAGATCGTGCGCTGGAATGCTCACAAGTCCTACCTCCTCAAATGTCAGGAGGCCGGGATTCGAATCGCGCCCACGTTGCTTTTTCGCGCGGGAGAAAACGAGCCGGACGCTTCACTTTTCGATGAGCTTGAGTGTGACGAGGTTGTTCTCAAACCGGCGGTCGGTGCGTCGGCCTGGAAAATGATGCGCCTTTCTCGTGCGACTTATTCCGAGCAAGAAGAAGAAATCTCCT
>JAJDCM010000052.1 GCA_029260825.1 Planctomycetota bacterium
TCGTCAGCGCCGGGCGGGAGAGCGAATCACGCCGAGCGTGCGGATGCAGGCCTGGCAGGTTCGTTACAACGGTAAGGAATACAAGCACATCGATGATTCCGAAGTGGTGATCATCGGGGACAGTAATGCCTTTGCGTACAAGTCATCTAGCTGGGCGAGCCATATAGCGCGAGCGGTTGGTTTGCCGGTGAGTGATCTTTCCACATCAAGCGGGGCTTCCTCTGCCCATATCCGACTTGCCAGCCAGGGCCTTTCCATGTTGAAGCAGAGAAAGGTCGTGATCTGGGTCATTACCAGCACCCATCTGGAGAGGCTCCCCTGGCGCAAGACCACATTGCCGGAAAAGGCAAACTTCGTCGGTTTGATTGCCGCGGGGAAGATCAAAGAAGCCATCAAGCGTTTCGGTGAAGAGTCAAAGGATGGGAATCCGCCCGGGTTCAAAGAAAGCGATATCAACAAAGTAGCCTATGCCTTGCTAAGAGAGGAGGAATTTGAGGATGCCTACGGGCTTTTTGAGGTCGTTTCCCTCGCTTTCCCCTATTCCGCCAATGCATTTGACAGTTTAGGGGAGTGTTGCTTTAAGATGGGGAAGAAGGAACGGGCGGTCGAGTGTTTCCAAAAGGTCCTGACTTTGAACCCCTCCGAGAGCCTGGAGAAGAACGCGAGAGACATGCTCGCGACTCTTCAAGCGAATCTTCCAGATGTCGAGAAAATCCAGCTTTCTCAAGAGTCGCAAGACGGACTGATCGGAGCCTACGACCTTTCCGGTTTCAAGGGGTTCGTGACCCGCAAGGAGGGGGAGCTGGTTTTTGATTTTGTCGGAAAAGGAAAGGCAGTGATGACCCCGATCTCGGATCGAGTCTTTACAACGCCGGTAGGATTTATTATTGAGTTTGATCGAGACGCTTCGGGCTCTGCCACCAAGGTCATACTGACCAAGGAAGAGCAGCGGTTTGAAGGGGTCAAGATCAAAGAATGAGGCGTTTTTTTTGAATCTCATGACACGTACTTTTTTTCTGATGCTTGTTTTGGTTGCCGGTGGGATGAATGTTGTCCGTGCCGTCGAAGAGGAGCGAGCTGATCGGAAATTGATGATCTGGCCGGTTTCTCCGGATTCGATGGTCTTTTCCTTATCGACGGTTCTTGAGTCAATTTACGCCCTGGATGAAGAGAGTGGTGAGGAGCTCTTCAACTATCGACTTGAGTCCAGGGGACTTGCCTATCCCAATGCTGCGGGCGCGCTGGTTCTGGGTCACGGAACGATGGTGGCGCCTGGACAAGGGCCGACCATTCTTTCCCGGGTGAGAGAATCAAAGGGGCTGAGTTTACAGGTGTTTCTTGCCCCGCCGAGGAAGCCCTGTGAGGAATCCAGCGACATCGTTTCTTTTGCGTCGTCGGATGGCCCGTGTAGTTTTTCTCTTTCTCAGCACGGGCGCAAGGTCACCTTTCTTGTGCGCATCGATGGAAAAGAGAGGAAGGTCTCGAGCCAGTACGATGAGCGAAAGTTTCAGCAAATCGCCGTCACCTGGGATGGAGTCTCGCTCATTCTTTATGTGAATGGGGAGCGAAAGGCCAGAAGTCCGGCTCCGGGTTCGCCCCATGACCTGGCTTCGGGTGATCTTGTTTTTGGCAGCGGGACGGTTGAAAAGGTGGGTTGGGCAGGGCTTCTTGAGGGGTTTGCATTTCATCAAGAATCCCTTTCCGCAGGCGATATCGCGAAGGGGCATGAAGCCTATCGGAATCGAATCGAATCACGCCCGAACCCGGAGGTGGTCCGTCTGAGAGCCAAGCTGATCACGAAGTCGGAAGTGTCCAGCCCTGAAGATATTGCTCCTTATCGGGAATCCCTGGCTGTTTTCGAGTACGAAGTTCTTGAGGTTCACAAGGGCCTGTACTTCCCGAAAAAAATTCGTGTAGTGCACTGGGTTATCCTTGATGGCGCGAGTGTTCCCTTCGGGAGGATTGGCATCGGAGAAGAGGTTGAGCTGAGCCTGACCAAGTTCGAGGAAAGTCGTCAGCTATCAACGGTCAATCTCTCGGACACCCTGGATTTCGATTTCGATCTGGATCTCTTCTTTGATGCGGGCGATGCCGCCTTGATCTGGGGGAAATAGGTAGGCCCCCCTGATGTGACTCAACTAGACGATAGCCAGGGCGATGAGCCCTACACCTCGATCTTCTTCCTTTCCTTCGTTGCTGTCTTTTGCGCGAAACGTCCGCACTTCAAGCTCGATCCGGATCTCGTCAAGGTTCCGCAGTTTCTTCCCCTCCTTCGCATCCAGAAGAATATCTCGCGACCAGGTCCCTGTCGGGAGTAGGCCTTCAAAAACGGGACGGCCCTCAAGCAGAAGGCGACCTTGCCTCGATCCCTGGCCGAGGTCGGGGGTGTGGAGGAAAATCTGAGCTGCCAGTGGAGTCAGGCCGGATCTCCACGAAACCATGACTTGAACCCTCTTGGTGGTCCAGCATGACCGAAGATTGACGGGTGGATCCTCCAGGAGTTTGGTCGCAAGGAGTCCGTTGTCTGGTTGACCCAGTGGCTCGGCGAGATAGATGCCTTCCTGGTCCGGATGAGTCAGCTGCGTTCCTTCGAGATACTTTGTTCCTCCTCCCCGAAAGGAAGCGGGGGGGCGACCGTGGGCGAGGAGGTACCGGGCCGCCCGATGTTCTTCACTATTCTGGAGAGAGTCCTGAGCTGTGAATTGGTCGATCTTGGTGCGGGTGAAGTAGTCGTTCTGGAAGCACCCGAGTCGCACATGACCGGAGGTCGTCACGAAGAGGTCTTTGAACGGGTCTCGGAAGTCACGAAGACGGTGCTGATCCCTGGATGAGGAATTTTCCGGAGAGCCTTGGTTGTCGGGGAGATAGCGGCGAGATTGATCCGGGATCATCGTCACTCCGAGACGCTGGGCAAGTTCATGAGCTTCTTGAATCGCGGCAATGGCCTTCTTCGAATCAGGCAGCCCGAGATGGTCCTTGTAGTTGAACTCCCGTCCGTCGCGCTCAAACACCCAGTCGTGGAGGCTCGTGTTGTGATTGAGGTGCCACAGGTAAGCGGCATCGGCTCCGAGGGATTTCGTGAGCTTCACGAACTCTTTTAACTCATCGAGGTTTTCCCGAAGAAGGGTCATGTTGAGGTAGACCTTGGGATGATCGAGGCCTCGACGGTTTCTCTCTTGAACGACCTTTTCGATATTCCTCAGGACAGGAGCAAGTTCGTGTCCCCTGATGAATCGAAACGTTGGCTCGGTCGCGGCATCCAGGGAGAAGTTAATGCCTCGAAGCTTGCCACAAAGAAGGAGCTCCAGGTGCTCGTCGGTCAGGATGGTGCCATTTGTATGGAAGAACGCCTTTGGATTTCCCGAGGGCTCGGGAAGCGCCCTCATCACGGAATGGAACTCGGGGGCAAGGAGCGGCTCGCCCAGACCATGAAGATCAATCGTAGCCGCGTGAGAGGCGAGAGGAAGAAGTCGTCCGATGGTTGTTGACGGCATGTCCTTTGGCCGGAAGGGCCTGCCGACTGCCTGGGGGCAAATGACGCATTTTAGATTGCAGCGAGTTGTCAGCTCGATGAAGACGCCGTCGAGTCGTTGATCGGGAACCACCCAGCAGTCCGATTCGACAACTTCTTGGGGTGTGCGAGCCGGATAGATGGTGATTCCGTAGAACTTCATCGCCAGTTCCCGGGGATCTCCGTTCTTGATCGAGTCGTGGATTTCGTGCGAGCACCGAAATCCGAGGGAGATTCGAGATGTTTCGGGCAGCGATACAGCGTGATGGATGCCACGCCCCGGCGCAATGAGGAGCCGGTCGATTTCATCTCCTGATTGATTGGTGACGACAAGCTCCGTCTCCTCTCCGCGAATGTTCTCGATGTCCATCCGGAGTATCTTGCGTCCCCAAGGAGCGTCATTTGCCTCGATCCGAGACTCTCGCCTGGCCCAGACGAACTGCTCGGCTTCGTCCTCTTCGATCTCGTAGAAGCCTATCCCCGGATGGATGCGATGAAATGGACCCGCGGTCGAGAAGCTTCGGGACGATGGTGTTGAGAGCTCGATGTCTGTCATGCAAATCCTCGATCGTTCGGATAGCCAATCAATGAGCGGGGGGTATCAAAGTTGAATCCATCGGAACTTATTGTTCATCAGTCGGTTAGAGCCGTGATCTTCCTGGCGACCTGTCGGATTCCAGATCATTCAGGAGAAAAGAGTCCCCCTTCCCTGCTCTCGACTCTAAACCCAACCCGTATGAAAAGCCGTTAGTATATCCAGACAGGTTTGTGACATCGAGGTAACCAAGGTCTGGAGCTTGGGTTGACCGCATTGTTGTTCTGACAAACGGCTTTGACTTCACCGAAAAGTGGGTTTACGGGTAAGGAGTGAGTGAGTATGAGTGCCAGGTGGATTCTTCTTGTGATCGTCTATTCTCTTCTCGGAAACGCGTCTTTGGCTTCGGAAGAGGCTCGCGTTCTTCGATTCCCGACCATTCATGAGAATACGATTGTCTTTTCCTTTGCCGGGGATCTGTATTCGGTTTCAAGTGATGGGGGGACGGCTCGTCGTCTCACGAGCGATGTTGGATACGAGGTCTTTCCCCGGTTCTCCCCGGACGGAAAACATCTGGCCTTCACCGCCGAATATGACAACAACCGGGAAGTGTATGTCATGCCCGCGTCGGGTGGATCCCCGAAGAGAATCACCTTTACTCCGACTCTGGGACGGGACTCGATCTCCGATCGAATGGGACCCAACAACCTGGTGATGGGATGGAAGGGAAATCATCAAGTGGTCTTCCGGTCAAGAATGCGGGAGCCCAATAGCTTTCTTGGTCAGCTCTACCTCGCGTTTGTTGACGGCGGAACACCGATTCAGATTCCGCTTCCTCGGGGAGGCTTTTGTTCCTTCTCCGGGGATCGAACGAAGCTTGCCTACAACCGGGTCTTCAGGGAATTCAGAACCTGGAAGAGATACCGAGGAGGCATGGCGGATGACATCTGGATTCACGACTTCGAAGGGAAGACGACCGAGAACATCACCGACAATCCAGCCCAAGACATCATTCCCATGTGGAGCGGGGACAAGATCTATTTTCTCTCCGACCGGGATGACAAGAAGCGCATGAACCTCTTTGTTTATGAGCAGGGCTCGAAGAGAACCCGGCAGCTCACTCGATTCGAAGAATATGACATCAAGTTCCCGTCCCTGGGAAAAGATGCCATCGTGTTTGAAAATGGCGGCTACATCCACCGGTTTGATCTCCAGACGGAGCAATCCAGACGGGTGAAGATCTCGATTGCCGATGATCGTCTCTATGATCGGGACGAGATGATTTCCCTTGCCGGGTCGGTTTCGAATTATGAGATCTCTCCGGATGGAAAGCGTGCTCTTTTTGGCGCTCGCGGTGAAGTCTTCACCGTGCCCCAAAAGAATGGGCGGACCCGAAACCTCACCGGTACCTCCGGAGTTCACGAGAGAGGCTCGAAATGGTCACCGGATGGAAAGTACATCGCTTACATTTCCGATGTCTCTGGAAATGACGAGATTCATCGGATTGCCCAGGACGGATCCGGAGAGTCGGAGCAGCTCACGAATACCGGTGATACCTACATGTATCAGATCTACTGGTCGCCGGATTCGAGCAAGATCCTCTGGGCTGACAAGAAGCTTCGCCTTCGCTACCTGGATCTTGAGAGCAAGGAGGTCGTCGGGGTTGCTCAGGCATCTGCCTGGGAGATCAGGCAGTATGGTTGGTCTTCCGATAGTAAGTGGATTACTTACGCTCAATCGGAAGAAGACTCCATGTCCAAGGTCTACCTCTACTCGGTCGAATCCCGGGAGAGTCACCCGGCAACGGATGGCTGGTATGACGCCACCTCTCCTGTTTTCAGCGCGGACGGCAAGTATCTCTTCTTTGTTTCCAGCCGTGATTTCAATCCCACCTACAGCAACACCGAGTGGAATCACTCCTATTCCAACATGGACCGGATCTACTTCGTGACCCTGGCCGCTTCGACCAAATCGCCCTTTGAGCCTGAGAATGATGAAGTGGCGATCGAGGAGGAAAAAGAGGAGGGGAAAGAAGACGCGAAGGCAAAAGAAACAAAAGACGAGGGAATGCGCGTTGACCTCGATGGAATCGAGGGGCGTGTCGTCGGCATCCCGGTTCCACCCGGCAACTACTTTGGATTGGGGTCGGCGGGAGATGTGATCTACTACAGCTACTTCCGATCAGGATCTTCGGGGGGTGGCTTCAAGCTGTATGACCTTGAAGCAAAGAAAGAGACGAGTCTTGGGAATATCGGTGGCTACGAGATTTCTGCCAACGGGAAGAAGATGCTCGTCAGCCAGAGCGGTTCCTACGGAATCATCGATCTTCCTAAAGGGCCGGTCAGCATTTCGAACAAGCTGGATCTTTCCGGAATGACCATGAGGCTGAACCGACGGCAGGAGTGGCAGCAGATCTTCAACGAGTGCTGGCGTCAGATGGAAGACTTCTTCTATGCGCCGAACATGCACGGAGTGGATTGGGAGGCCATGCGTCTTCGCTACAAACCGCTTGCGGAAACGGTGCAACATCGAAACGATCTCACCTACGTGATCGGCGAGATGATCGGAGAGCTCAATGTCGGCCACGCTTACGTGGGGGGAGGAGATGTTCCTGCTGTCGCGAAAAATCTCACCGTGGGGATGCTCGGCGGGCAGGTTGCTCGGGACCAAGAGAGTGGCTATTTCCGGGTGACGAAGATCCTCAAGGGACAGAACTGGCCTGGTGGTTCCCGTTCTCCCCTTACCCGTCACGGGGTGGATATCAAGGTGGGAGAGTACGTTCTTGCCGTAGATGGTCAGTCAACGAAAGACATGAGTGATATCTATGAGTCGCTTGTCGGCACCGTCGGGAAGCAAGTCACCTTGACGGTGAATGGAGAGGCGCTGACCGAAGGGTCGAGAGAAGTGACCGTCATTCCCATCCGGGATGAACTGAGGCTCTACTATTACAACTGGGTGCAAGAGAACATTGCCAAGGTGAGTGAGGCAACCGACGGGCGAGTGGGATACATCCACGTTCCCGACATGGGCGTCAACGGTCTCAACGAGTTCGTCAAGCATTACTATCCGCAGCTTCGCAAAGAAGCTCTCATCATCGACGTTCGAGGGAACGGCGGCGGCAATGTTTCTCCCATGTTGATGGAGAGATTGCTTCGGGTTCCCCTGATGTACGGGATGGCTCGAAACACCTCGGTAGGACCCGATCCGGGGGGATTGCACGTGGGCCCCAAGGTTTGCCTCGTGAACGAGTTCTCCGCTTCCGACGGTGACATCTTTCCCTTCCGCTTCAAGGCCCACAACCTTGGTACGTTGATTGGAAAACGAAGCTGGGGAGGAGTTGTGGGAATTCGCGGATCTTTGCCGCTGGTTGATGGTGGAACCCTGCAAAAGCCCGAGTTTGCCAAGTTCAGCGTCGACGGAAAAGAATGGGTGATCGAGGGGTACGGAGTGGATCCCGACATCGTGGTCGACAATGAACCGGCGAAGGAATTTGGCGGGGTGGACCAACAGCTTGATAAGGGAATCGAAGTTGCGCTTGCTGAGCTGGAGAAGAACCCGGTCAAGTATCCCGAGATTCCTCCCTATCCCAACAAGAAGGATTGAGGATCTTTGACGATCGGTGGACTCGATGATTTTCCGGCGGGGGGAAACGCCGCCGGAAAGTCCCACCGATGGGTCTTATGATTCGCTGACCCGAGCCCTGGTTTTCTTGACCCACGCCGGTGCCGAGTTTGTCATTTGACGCAGGACGAAGTTCATCTGGGCTGCGTGGTGCTGGACGTGCCGCATGTTGTAGAGGAACAGCTCAAGGACGTTTGTGTCGACCCACTCGAACCCGCATTTCTCCTGGGCTCTTTCCCGGGTGAGGTTTTCGATCGCGGTTCGTACCTTTTCCCTTCCGGATTCGAGATAGGCTTGAAGCTCGGCTCTTGTGTAGGGACGTTCGAAATCGGGTGCTTCGTCTTCCGGGAGAAGCTCGGCCTTGCCAAAGGTGTCAAAGGCCGCCGGAGTGAAGTCTTCCACCGAGTCCGCCAGGTAGAGATCCATCCAAAAAAGAGTGTGGTACGCCATATACCAGAACTCGGGTCTCTTCGTCCGATCGGAAAAGAGCTCTTCCGGGCAGGCGGCCATGGCGTTTTCCACCATGTCGATCGCAGCCCCGAATTGTCCCCACAGGGATTCTTTCCACATTGCGTCCACTTCTCAAGACTCCTTGATTCTGGTTTTTTGCGCGCGGTTCGTCATTGTATTGGCCCTCTCACGGTGGCTCCATTGTCCTTGAGATCCCTCTCAGAATCAACTTGATGCTTCCCGGCAGGATCTTGACGGCTCCAGCGTTACGTGCTAAATTTCTAACATAACCTCAGTGCAGTCTATCGAAAGGAGCGGGTAGGAACGAATGGCGAAGCGTCTAGAGAGCAATTTGAGCCGTCGAGAGCGAGAGATGATGGACATCATCTACAAAGCTGGCAGCGCCACCGCGGCTGAAGTTTTGGAGGCGATGGCCTCTCCCCCCAGTTATTCGGCGGTCCGTGCCACCTTGCGAGTGCTCGAGGAAAAAGGTCACCTCAAACACAAGCAAGAAGGGCGGCGCTACGTATATGTCCCTACGGTTCCGGCTATCCGGGCCCGCCAGTCGGCTTTGCGCCATTTGATGAAGACCTTTTTCGACGGTTCCGTCCACAGCACGGTCGCGGCTCTCCTTGATCTTCAAGCAACGAAGATGTCCAAGGAAGACCTTGATCGTCTCGGAAGCATGATCGATGAGGCTCGAAAGGAAGGTCGGTAGTGTTTTCGGTCTTCGATTCTTCGGGAACAGCATTTTTCTTGGAGCTGGCCATCAAGTCGAGTCTTGTTCTCGGCTTGGGGGCTTTGTTGAGTTATTGCTTTGCAAAGGCCGAGGCTCGCGTTCGATATTCGGTCTGGGCCGCATCCTTGACCGGTGCCCTCCTCCTGACTCTTCTGAGCGGCCTTGTTCCATCGTTGCGCATCCCGATCTTGCCTCATCTTGGAGCATCCATTCCGGCGGCAACGGAAAAAGTGGCCACTCCGATGGTCATCCCTGAGGGCACACCAATCCGTGCAACCGCTCAGCTTCCGGTGCTATCTACTTCGTCGGAGGCCCTGAAAGAAAAAGTCAGCCCGATCCACGCAGTGATTGTGGGAGCTTGGCTTCTGGGAATCCTGGTTGTTCTCGGACGGATCGCCGTCGGACTTGTTGCGATCAGTCAAACCCTTCGAAAGTCGACACCTCTCAATGGGAGCGAATGGCGAAGGCTCGTGACTCACTCCCAGAAGAAGATCGCGTTGCGGGGACGGATCCGGCTGTTCAAGAACTCGAAAGTGCCAACCCCCATGACCTGGGGTCTTTTCCGGCCGGTCGTCCTCATGCCAGTTCAGGCCAAGACCTGGCCGGAAGAGCAAAGACGCATTGTTCTGTTGCATGAGCTGATCCACGTCAAGCGCCGGGATTGGCTGTTCTTGGTTCTGGGGCAGCTGAGTTGTGCTGTCTACTGGTTTCATCCCTTGGCCTGGTATGCCGCAAAACGCATGTCCCTGGAAAGAGAGCATTCCTGTGATGAGGATGTGATTGCTCTGGGTGCCAAGCCGTCGGTTTATGCAAAGCACCTTCTCGATGTTGCGCGGCTCCTCTCATCCCGATCCGTTCTTCCGTTTTCGACCCTCTCGATGACATCGACATCGAAGCTTGAGATTCGTATCCGCTCGATTCTTCGACGACGCAAACGGCGAAGAAGACGAGAATCCCTCCTTTCCACGATTTCGGTTCTGGCGACTGCCATCGTTCTGCTAGTCTTCATTCATCCTTTTGCGGAGCCGCCCTCAATCCAGGCGGATGAGCGAGAAGTGCCGACCGAAATGGAAATGGAATCCGGGGCTTCGACTGAATCTTCCGGCGTGATGACGACGGAGGAAGGGTCAGGTCCGGTCGAAGTGAATCGGCCAGGAGCTGATAAAGAATCCAATTCGCCCTCTACGACCGAGGGTGAAGGCATGCCGTCTTCAACCGAACCACCGAGCTCTTCTGAAGAGCCGGGCTCTCCCGACGAGTCGAGTTCACCTCCTGCTGGAGGAATGGGCTCCGGCGACGAGGAAGAAGAAGAGGATCCGGAACAAGCCTCCATCGATGCAGCGATGAACCGGGCGAGGCGCGCCTTTGAAGAAGAGCGGTATGGCGAAGCCGAGATGATCCTGAGAGACGTTCTTCGCCGGGATCTTCGAAATGGACGGGCCTGGTATTTCCTTGCCTACTCCGTAGCACTCCAAGAGGGGTTTGATCAGGCGATTCTTCTCTACGAAAAAGCTGCCACGTTCGAGGACGTGAGACCCATTGCGCTCTACCGATTGGCCTGTATTCATGCGCGCCGGGGAGATACGCGAAAAGCGCTGGAAGCCCTCGAGCAGGCCGTACGTTCCGGTTTCTGGGAAGTCGATGTCCTGAGGACAGCCGAAGAGCTTGACACTCTGCGCAACCATGAAGTGTTCCAGGGGATCTTGAAGCTGGCGGAATCCCAGGCCGAAAAGAGATAGGCGAGCTCTACTTCTTGGTGAAGTGATTGCCGAGCCATTCCTTTCGTCGCGTTTCCCGCTCATCCGCCGTGCCGATTTGAAACCGTTCAAGCTCCCGCGGGGTCAGGGTTCTTGGCTTTTGCCTCCTGGCGAACGGGAGGGGGTGGACGGGCCAGACCCGAAGCTCGGATGAATGAAAAGGGTCCAGTGGATCTCGACTGAGGGTAAGAGCCATCTCTCCCGTCGGGTCGAACGTTCCGTATTCAGCAGTGACCGCATGGCCCTGGCAACGGGACAAAAGCTGGCCGGTGGTTGCGTCAAAGACCGAAGGGTTTCCTCGAAGCTCGACGATCTCCTCGTGAATGCGACGAAGAGGTAGAGTCAGGACCTTCTTGCCGTCGGGAGCGAGCCGGGCCGAACAAATTCCACCGTTCAGGTCGGTGAGGACTTCCCCGGTTCTTGCGTCGGCGAGCACTGCCCATCCCTTTCCAGCAAGGAGAATCCGGTTTCCCGAAGGGTCGAACTCCGCGTCGAACGTGACAAGATCGATCAGGGTGATGAGTTCATTTCCGGTGAGCGTGTCAAAACAAAGAGCCCCTCGAGAACCGGCGGTCGTGAATCGTGATGCATCCGGGCTTAGAGCAAGAGAGTAGATCTTTGACTCCTCTTCGTCGGGAGGAGACTCGAGCACGAGGGAATGGATCATGCTCCCGTCGGTCGCATCGTGCAGGGAAATCTTGCCATCTCCGCATGAGACGAGGACCTGATCGCCTCGATGGTTTGCGGCAAAGGCCAGCGGTGCGTCCGGAGTTTCAATCGTTCGCAAATGCCCGGTTTGAGGATCAATCAGCTGAAGAATACTTTCGCCAAGGACGGCCACCGTATCGGTCTTTCCCAGAAACTCTGCTTTTCGAACGGCAAAGGTCGGCCGGGGAAAGTTGGGAGCGAGCTCGCCCTTTTTTCGAGCATAAACGTCTGCGCTTCCGTCGAGTGTGACAGCTAGTACATAGTTCTTGCTCTGGCTCAAGGAGATGGACTGAAGTTTTTGCGCATCGAGGCTGGCCGGAAGACCCGGATGAGGAGAGGCTGACCAGATGCGAACGGTGAGGTCTTCGGAGGTCGTGACGATGAGAGACCCGCCCGGGTTGAAGCTGACCGAGTGGAGGGGGAGATCATGGCCTCGCAAGGTGAGGAGCTTCTTTCCGGTGATCGCGTCATGCACGGATGCGGACTCCGCATTGCAGGAGGCAAAGAAGTCTCCCTGAGCGTTGAAGGACACGGCCCGCACCGAGCTTCCCTCTTTGTGAACCTTCGTTGAAGTGTGAAGAGAGGGGAGATCAATCAGCTGACAAGATGCCCCCTGGACGGGTGACGGAGGAAGAATGGAGAGGAGGTCTTCTCCCGTTTTGGGGTGGGGAGCGGAGTTCAAAGTGACGACCGATTTTCCCGACGGGGAGAAGGCGGCGGGAATGAATGTGCCCATTTGAGGCGTGAGAATCACGTCTCGCTCGATGTCGTAGAGAATGCCGGGGGCAGCAACATAGCGTCCGTTCGCACTGAAGAGGAGCTTGCGCCCGGGAGCCGGTTTGCAACGAAGTTTCTTGAGGTTGGTCCCTTCCGTGGCATCGATCAGGAGGAGGCTGTGATCGATGGTCAGGACCGCAACGGTCTCTCCGTCTGGCGAGAACCAGGCGTCAACGAGGGGGGAGCCGCCGCTTCGAAGATGTTGCACAAGGGTGCCGTCGTATGAGTTCCAGACGGAAAGCTTACCGTCGGCGGAGCATGTGATGACCCGATCCGAGCGCGGGCTAAAGCGAGCCGCGGTGACGGCCTTTTCGTGTTTGAAAATGAAGAGAGGAGCTCCCGAGGTGGAGTCGAAAAGACGCGCGGTCCCATCCAGCGAATAGGTCAGGATCTGGCCTCCATCTCGGCTGTAGCTGGCTTCTCGTACGGGTCCGTCGTGACCTTCCAGCACCTGAAGCGTCTTGCCGGTTTGAGGGTCCCAGATTCGAGCCGTGCGATCTGCTGAAGCGGTGACGATCTCCTGGCCGTCGGGGCTGAAGGTAGCGGTGTATACCGAGCCACGATGACCGATGAGGGTCCGAAGCTCCCGGCAATGATGAAGGGCTTCAAGGACCCGGAATTCGGTGGCGGCACCGGCTTCGTAGTGCAGCTTGGCGCTCTCCAGGGCGAGCAGGAGGGAAAGTCCCGGATTGCTTGTTCGGGCCATCCTGGATTCGGCGACGAGGCGGAGTGCCTCGGTGCGGCGGGCTCGATCCAGGGCTTCGTCGCGAGCGGTTTCCGCTTTGTTTCTGGCCTGGCGCTCGGCAATCCCGGTCATGACGGCGATGATCAAGGCAATGCTCAGGACCACCAGGGTGCCGAGGCGCACCCGATCCGATCTTTTCTTCATCCTTGAGATGATAACCGACGCGAGGAGTGTCTTGCACTATCCTCCGGAATGGGGGATCCGATCAGATTGAACTCTCAAGTTGAGAATGAACCCGATCAACCGCCCATTAGGGGGCCAGGATGAGCCCCCTCGATCCGTCGAATCTTGAAATCTTCGACTAATCTTTTGCCTTTTTCACGTGGGGAATTCCCCTCGCGAGTCGCAGCTTGAGCTTGCGCTGCTTGCGCTTGAGGTCTTTTCGCAGGGCACGGAGTTTCTCATCGGTCCGGGGCTCCGTCGCCTTCTTCGTGGCGGCGGCTAGCTGGGTTTTGACCTTTCCGATGGTCTTTTGCATGTCGTCCGTCGTGATCATCACTCATTCCTCATCGCGTTCTTGATTCCAAACATTCCCCCAACATTGACTACTGCCGGGGTGGGGAGAGGACAGAGGTTAGGTCGCGATGGGTCGGAGATCAAGAGGCTCCCCGGCTTTTTCCACCGGCGAAAAGCTCAGGACGGCACTGGATTTGAAGCTAACTACCTTCAACTGAAGGTGGGAGGGGACTGCCTTGGGTTCTTGGAGGGCCCGATCCGATCCGGATTCACTCCACATACCGGGAAAGATGTTCCCACCCCGGTTCGACCTCCAAGAGCTAGGCCGGATTATTCATGAGTTTGAGCGAGAATTGTTCCAGGGTGTTTCTGGCAAGGAGTCCAGGTGATTTCGACCGCAGGCGTGTTTAGAGACACGTCGAGGATCGAAATTGCCGTAACGACGCTGCCAGTGGCGACCTGGGGCGATTCTCGCCAAACTCATGAATAGTCCGGCCTAGATGTTTCGAATGAGTCGGAGGTTTGCCTCAATGTCGTATGCAACCGCACGAGAATCCTTGTTCTCGGCCGGAGGCCACCGTGCTGCCGTATCTCTTGCTGCCTTGAAGGGACGATTCCTTGTCTCTCTCCTGACCCTCCTGGTCCTTCCTCTGGCCCTTGCCTTTCCGGCCCGGTCCCAGGTGGTGGACGGGGATCTGAGTGATCTTGAGGCCCTTCAGCAGGCTCAGGCTACGGATCTTTTGAATGATGTCTGCCCGGCGGGAAAGAGCGGGTTCGATTTCGAGCGGGTTCTTGTCTATTACGACTCGTTGACGGATCGGCTGTTCGTTGGTCTGGATCTCTTTGACGTTCCTCCGGGAACGGGGCTTCCAGGTCCCGGTGTGCCCGGGGACGCCGATGGGGATAACGACCCGAGCACCATGACCAACCCGGCGTGCCTCGTGAAGGTTGATCAGCCAGGGGTGGGTCCGGACGAAACCTACGTCGTCAGCATCGACACGAACCAGGACCAGAATTTTGAGTCGAGCAACGATGTTCGAGTTGAATTTCGGGGAAATCTGCTCAGGCTCGCAACGGGGGATGGTTCTCCGCTTCCAAACGATCCCAATGATCCGAACGCGGCTTGGGTTCTCATGGTTCTTGGAACCGCGGGAACGGGAGGGATTGACACCCCGATTCCCAATGAAGGTGAGAATCCGACGGCATACGAGAATCCTCTGACCGAGGACATCGAGCTCGTCATCCACAACTTCAGCAAGCTGGACACCATTCCTCAATGTTTCCGGCTGCAGGTGTTTGCCGGCTCCCTTCGGGATCTTCTTCCGGAAGACCGGCTGACGACTCCTCTGATCTTTGATCCGTTTACGGCTGACATTTCTCTGATGAAGGAAGCCCGCAACGTAACTCAGGTCGGGGATTTTGATCCTGATACGGTCTTTGCCGGCCCGGGGGATACGGTCCGATTTCGGATCACTGTGACCAATAACGGGGAGATTCCTCTCCGAGACATCATGATTTCCGATTTGCTTCCGCCCGGTTTTTCCGGCTTGCAGAGCGGGGATCCCAAGTGCGTCATCAGTGGAAATTCGATCAACTGCATCTTCGGTGGCCTCTCGATCGGAGAGAGTCGACAGATCCTGTATGAGGCCGTGGTTGTAGCGTCACCCGGGGTCGATCTCATCAATGATGCCCAGGTAACCGCATCGACTCCTCCCGAGGAGTGCCGGGACCGAACCGTCGAGGACTCGGATCAGGTAACGACCCGGGTCGTGGGCGTTCTCTGTGACAAGCAGGCTTCTCTGGATGGGGTCAATTTTCAGGACACAGTAACGGGAGATACGGGCCAAACCGTCTTCTTTCGAGTTGTCGTCACCAACGATTCCGCGTTGACTCTCACCAGCGTCACCGTGCTGGACGATCTTCCGGTGGGATTTGTTGATGTGGCATCGGATGATCCTCGCCTTTCGATTGCGGGCAATCTTGTCTTTGGCTTTCTGGAGGATTTGAGTCCAGGTGCGTCGACTACCGTTCTCTATCGGGCAAGAATAGAAGCAACGAATCCGCCAACTTCATCGCTGACCAATGTGGCCACCATCACGGCTCTTGCGGGGAACTTCCTCGCGACCAGCACGTGTACTTCGACCGTCGATCTGAACACGATTGGAATCGAGTGCGATAAGAACGCTACGGTGGATGGGGTCACCTATTCAGATCGAGTCATCGCGTCGCCAGGGCAGCGTGTTGGATTCGAGGTCTTGATCACGAACACGGGAAGCGCGAGCTTCTTCAATGTGAACATTCAGGATGTGTTGCCAGCGGGCTTTGTTGATCCTATCAGTGACATTGCTGGATGCTCCTTCCAGGGGAGCTCTCTTTCTTGCGATCTTGGTCCGCTTCTTCCGGGAGGGTCCATCCGGGTGACCTACAGCGCTCGGGTGGCGGCTCAGGTCGACCAGGATCTGACGAATACTGTGACCGTCACCGGCGTGGTCGGTGATCCCGGGAATCCCGGAGTCTCTGCGAGCGGTAATTGTATTGCGGTGACTCAGGTTCGAAACCCGGCAATCCGTTGCGAGAAACTCATTTCTATTGACGGGATGAACTTCTCCAACACCATGCCGGTGGTCACGGGGCAGTCGGTCTTCTTCCTTCTTCGCATCGTGAATGAGGGAACGGTCGACTTCTTCAGCTCGTCGATCGTGGACGATGTCCCCGCAGGTTTTTCAAACCTGGTCTCAACCGATGGATCGGTCACGATTGTCGGGAATCAGGTGACGTGCTCGGTCGGCGCATTGCCGGCAGGAGGAGCGGCAAACTGCACGTTCCAGGCGGTGGTATCCGCTGCAAATCCTCCCACGGCGGAGCTCGTGAACACGGGAATTGCGCGGGGGACTGCAGGTACGCCGCAGAATCCGGCAAATCTGGTTTCGAGTACGTGTCCGGCGACTCTCCCTCTTCAGGGAGTGAACGTAACCTGCGACAAGAACGCTTCCCTTGATGGAATCACCTATTCGGATTCAATCTTTGCCTTGCCCGGCGACACGGTCTTCTTCGAAGTGATCGTGACGAATACGGGGCAGGCGAATTTCTTCCAGGTTCTTCTCAATGATCTTCTCCCCGATGGCTACGTCAATCCCAGCACGAGCGATTCTCAATGTTCGTTCGTGGGGAATCAGCTGAGCTGCAATCTTGGCCAGCTTCCCATCGGAAGTTCGACTCGGGTCACGTATCAAGCAGACGTTTCTCAAACGGCGGTGCCGCCTCTTGTGAACACGGCGATGATCGTCGCGACCCCGGGTCTGGAGAGCAATCCGGGGAACTCGGCGGAGACAAGCTGTTCGGCCACGGTGGATCTTCTGGATCCCGACATCAGTTGTCTCAAGGAGGTTTCCTTGAGCTTTCTCGGCCCGTTCGGTCCGTCAACGAATGCGGTCACCGGACAAAAGGTGTTCTTCCGGGTCACGGTGAGCAACGATTCGGATAGCGCACTCACCTTTGATTCTGTGCGCTTGACCGATGTCTTGCCCCCGGGCTTCAGTGATGTAGAGCTCCTGTTTGGTTCCTGCGATGTCACCGGCAATGTGATCACCTGCGATGATCTCGGGGCTCTTCCCCAGGGTGGGCAGGTGGTGGTCGTTTATTCAGCCATCGTCAGCGCGACCAACCCGCCGACCGACACCTTGACGAACATCGCGGTCGTGGAGGCCGTGATCGGTGGGACCACGGTCGACACCGATACCTGCACGGCAACGGTCGGGATTCCTCAGGCGGATATCTCGTGTAGCAAGGTTGTCTCGGCGGACGGTGTCAACTTCAGTCAAACCGTGAGTGCTTCTCCCGGACAGATCATGATCTTCCGGGTTGACGTGACGAACACCGGGATGGCCGATCTCTTTTCGGTCACCCTGCAGGACACGCTTCCCGCCGGATACGAGAACCCTCTGAGTCTTGACAATCGGTGTCAGTTCACCGGGAATCAACTCAACTGCGATCTTGGACCCCTGGCGGCGGGGCAATCCACAACGGTCCTTTACATTGCCAACCTTCGAAGTGATGCAAGTGGCATGCTCCGGAATACGGCAAGCGTTACCGGAACACCGGGAACGATGGACAACCCGGGAACTCCGGTAACTTCGGAATGTTCTGCCGACGTGACCGTGCTCGTCCCTGGTCTTGATTGCGTGAAGCTCGTTTCGCTCAACGGAGTTCAGTTTCTTCCTTCGGTGAGTGCAGCTCCCTTGCAGATGGTGCAGTTTCGGGTTGATCTCACGAACACGGGGACGGCCCCACTCTTTGCCGTTTCCCTGAACGATGTCCTGCCGGATGGGTTTGATAGCGTCCAGGTCATTTCCGGAAACTGTACGGCAGCCGGCAACACGGTGACGTGTGCGGATCTTGGAACCCTCGCTCCAGGACAGACAATCTCGGTCGTCTTTCAGGCGCGGATCACCGCCTCTCCTCCCAACGATCCGCTGGTGAATGCAGCCACGGTATCGGCTACTTCAGGCACTCCCGATAACCCGGGTGTGCTGGTGGGAGATGTTTGTGAGGCGACGGTGGACATCCTCGATGTACGCATCGAATGCGTGAAGGAGGCTTCCCTCGACGGAACCAACTTCTCGAACTCACTCCCGTCTGTCGCGACAGGTCAGCTGGTGACCTTCCGGGTCACCATCAGCAATCCAGGAGAGGTTCGCTTCTCAGACAACGTGACCTTGTCCGATATCCTGCCTGCAGGCTTTTCGGATCTTACGGCTCTCGATGCCCGTTGTTCGGCAAGCGGAAACAGTCTCAGCTGTACCGGACTTGGGCCTATTGAACCGGGAGCCTCGGTAACCGTCTTGTATCAGGCAAGGGTTACGGCCACACCGCCGGCGACCCTGGTCAATACTGCCAATGTTACGGGAGTTTCCGGGACGTCCCAGAACCCTGGTGCCGAGGATAGTACGAGTTGTTCCGCCACGGTTACCCTCGGGACTCCGGGGCTGATCTGTGTCAAGCAGGCTTCCCTTGATGGGGTATCGTTTGCTTCGAGCGTGCAGGTCCTATCGGGGCAAGATCAGGAAGTCACTTTCCGGGTGACCTTGACGAATAACGGGAATGTGCCGCTATTCGAGGCCTCTTTGACGGATGTCTTGCCGGTTGGCTTTGACAATGTGGTGAGCCTTGATCCTCGCTGTACCGTCTCTGGAAATACTTTCTCGTGCACTGGTCTTGGTCCTCTTGGGCCGGCTGAATCGACCTCGGTTGATTACCGGGCACGGGTGATTGCCACCAACCCGCCAACGGATCTCTTGACGAACACGGCGACCATCTCGGGAACTCCGGGGACTCCGGACAACCCGGGTGATCCGGTCGGCGAGTCCTGTCAGGCAACGGTAGAGATTCTCGACGCTCTCTTGCGGTGCGAAAAGATGGTGTCTGCCAACGGAGTCGACTTCTTTCCGGCGATCGGAGCCGCTCCGGGACAAACCGTCACGTTCAAGGTCACCGTTTTTAACGATTCTTCAAGTGACCTGACGTTTGACCCTGTGGCCGTCACCGATGAGCTTCCCGCCGAGTACGAAAACGTCGAGGTGGTGAGCGGATCTTGTTCCGTGGTCGGGAATTCACTCAGCTGCAGCATCGGTCCGATTGCTCCTTCTGGGTCGGAGATGATCGTCTACCGGGCGAAGCTGCGCGATGATGTTTCGGAGGGGGCGGTGGTCGTGAACACGGCCATGGTTTCCACCTCGGTTCTGGGAGTAACTCTGGATTCGAGTTGTTCGGCAACCGTCACCGCCCAGCCAGCAAGTGCTGAATGTGTGAAGGAAGCCTCCCTTGATGGAGTGAATTTCTCCTCCAGCATCGTAGCCGCGCCTCGTCAGAGAGTCTTCTTCCGGGTGCGGATCACCAATACGGGAACGTTGGATTTCTTCACCGTTTCCTTCTCGGATACGCTCCCCGCTGGCTATGAAGATGTGATCAGCGAAACCGCCGGTTGTACGGTGACGGGAAACTCGATCAGCTGCTCTGATCTTGGGCCTCTTCCTGTCGGCTCGGAAATCGTGGTCGAGTATCGTGCCCAGGTGAACCGAGACGTTCCCGGGGGGACGACCCTCACCAACGTAGCGTCATTCGTGGCCATCCCGGGATCTTTGAATAACCCGGGGAACCCGGTGGGGGATCAATGCCAGGCGGAGACCCTTGTTGCCGACGTTTCGATCGATTGCGACAAGCAAGCTTCTCTGGATGGAGTTTCCTATTCAACAGACGTGACGGCTAACCCAGGACAACGAGTCTTCTTCCGGGTCGTGGTCACGAACAACGGGGACGCGGATCTCTTTACCTCCGATCTTCAGGATGTCCTGCCGGTAGGCTTTGTTGACCC
Source organism: Planctomycetota bacterium (assembly GCA_029260825.1). Lineage (GTDB taxonomy): Bacteria > Planctomycetota > JACOTG01 > JACOTG01 > JAJDCM01 > JAJDCM01. The sequence goes on from JAJDCM010000052.1 coordinate 19,670, forward strand.
ACAGACATCAACGTCAGGGTGCTCCTTCACGGGCAACACGCTTTCGTGTGACCTTGGCCCGATTGCCGCCGGAGATTTTGTCACCGTGCTCTATTCGGCGAGAGTCGGAAGTGGCGTCACGGGGAACCTGGTGAACAGGGTGACTGTTGGTGGCCGGGGAGGAAGCCCGGAGAACATGAGCCTTCGGGTTACGGATACTTGTTCTGCGACGGTAATCGTCGTTACGCCCAATATTCAATGCGTCAAGCAAGTTTCTCTTGATGATGTTTCCTACTTCGATCGATTGACGGGAGTCCCGGGTCAGCTTCTCTTCTTCCAGGTGGTTGTGACCAATCCCGGCCCGGTTGATTTCGAGTCGGTGACGCTGGTCGATGTTCTTCCAAACGCGTATTTGAACCCAGCGGTAACCACAGGGGGTTGTGCCTTTGTCGGCCAGACTCTCACCTGTGACCTGGGGAGCCTTCTTGTCGGCGAGCAGGCCACTGTGAATTACATGGCGACGCTTTCCGAGAATGCAACGGGAACCATCGAGAACGTGGCCATGGTCACGGCGAGCCCGGGCCCCGCCGGCAATCCAGGGGATGACGCAGAGAGCGAATGCTCGGCACTTGTAGATGTGGAGGATCCGGCGATCACCTGCATCAAGGAAGTCTCCCGGGATGGAGTCACCTACTCGAGCTCTGTCGAAGGTCAGGTCGGGGTCTTTGTCTTCTACCGGGTAACGGTGAGAAATACGGGCTCGGCGGACTTCTTCGATACGAGCCTTGTTGACCAGCTTCCCCTGGCGTTGACCGAGGTGGAAACTTCTGATCCGGATTGCGACGTGGTGGACAATACCATCACCTGTGACCTGGGTGCGCTGGCTGCCGGGGAGGAGCGAGTTGTTCTCTACAGTGCACGGATCGCGAGCCTTGACGATGACATCGATAATGTCGCGGTGGTTACCGGGGTGCCCGGTACAGTTTCGAATCCGGGAACGCCGAAGATGTCTCAGTGCACGGCGACAATTGAAGGCGGGCCGCGGAGAATTCCGACCCTTTCCGAGTGGGGCCTCATCCTGATGGGCGCTCTTCTGGGAGTAGGACTTGTTGTGCGCCGGGGTCGGGTTGTGTAGGCGGCATGTTGCTTGGGTCTGAATCTCTTGAATGTCAGGGGCTCGGCCAGGGTTATTCCTGGTCGAGCCTTTTCACTTTCTTGGTGTCCATGGAGTTTCGTGTGGGAGCGTCCAGGCGAAAGCCCAAAGAGAGGCAGGTCATAAGGCGATCTGCTCCCTCTCCCTCCAG
>JAJDCM010000053.1 GCA_029260825.1 Planctomycetota bacterium
CATCAAATGCCGCCCACACGGAAGCTTTCCGGGAAAGACATAGGTGTTCTCACGGATTGGGTCCATCGTGGCGCTCCGATGGATGTTGTCGAAGACGAATGGACCTATGAACGGCCTGGCGTACTCACCGATGAAGCCAGAAGTCTCTGGTCGTTTCAACCGGTCGTTGATCCGACGGTTCCTTCGTTCTCGAGCGACTGGCCAGAGAATGAAATCGATGCTTTCCTCCTGGAAAAACTACAAGCCGCGAATCTTTCCCCGAATGCACAGGCCGGCAAGGTATCTCTTCTGCGCAGAGCTACCTACAACCTCACGGGCCTTCCACCGACCCTCGAAGAAATCGACCGGTTTCTTGCTGATCAATCAGGCGACTCCTTTCTTCGCGTCATCAACCGATTGCTCGCCTCCCCTCACTATGGAGAGCAGTGGGGCCGTCATTGGTTGGATCTTGTGCGCTACGCACAGACGAACGGCTACGAGCGAGACGCCCCGAAACCGGAATCCTGGAAGTATCGCCAGTACGTCATTGATTCCTTGAATGAGGATAAGCCCTACGATCGATTTGTTCTGGAGCAACTCGCGGGAGATGAACTTGAGGACCGGACACAGGAGAGTTTGACCGCAACCGGCTACTATCGGCTCGGTCTCTTTGACGATGAGCCGTCCGATCGTGAACAGGCTCTCTATGATGACCTCGATGACATCGTGCGCACGACCGGTGAGGTGTTTCTGGGGCTCACCGTGGGCTGCGCCCGGTGTCATGATCACAAGATCGATCCGATTCCTCAGAGGGATTACTACAGCATGCTGTCGTTCTTTCGCAACGTGACACCTTACTCCACGAGTCACGAATCCATCCTGTCCGACGTTTCGACTCTCGATGAAAAATCCGAGGTCGGCAGGAAGAACGACATGATTCTTGAGTCGGCACTTTCCGATCTCAAGGATGTTAGGTCCGAGCGTTTCGTCTTGAGTGTCAAGGAGCCGTCACCTTCCCCTGCCGAGACTTTCGTCCTGATTCGGGGTAGCGCCCATGTGCGCGGGGCCCAGGTGGAGCCCGCGTTTCTTCAGGTTCTTGGCCAGGAGCTTCCGCAGATTCGTCCGACGAAATCAAGTTCCGGACGGCGCCTTGCTTTCGCCAGATGGCTGGCTGATGAACGAAATCCATTGACCGCGAGAGTCATCGTGAATCGGGTCTGGCAGCATCATTTCGGGCGTGGCATCGTTCGCAGCTCCAGTGATTTTGGAAAGATGGGTGATTCGCCGACTCATCCTGAACTACTGGATTGGCTCGCGAGAAGACTTGTTGAGGATGGATGGAGTCTCAAGAAACTTCACCGCCGCATCATGACCTCCGCGGCCTATCGCATGTCGTCTCTTCCGGAATCGAAGGCGCTCCAGGCGGATCCCAGAAACAATCTATTCTGGCGCTTCAACATGAGGAGGCTTTCAGCGGAAGAGCTCTGGGATTCTGTTCGGGCGGTGAGCGGAACTCTGGACCTGAAGGTGGGAGGGCCGAGCGTGTATCCCGATATTCCTGCGGAGGTCCTCGCTGGCCAGTCAAGAAATAACTGGCCCGGAGATGGTGGAAGAGCAAACAACAGCCGGCGAAGCATCTACACTTTTGTCAAACGCTCTTTGATTGACCCGATGGTCGAGAGTTTTGATGGGGCAACAACGGACACGAGCTGCCCCGTACGCTTTCTGACCACCCAGCCGACCCAGGCTCTAACTTTGCTCAACAGTGAGTTCATCAACAAGGCGGCAGTGAATTTCTTGGCTCGTCTGCGGCACGAAGCTGGAAAGGATGCCACGGATCAAATCAAGCTTGCCTTTCGTCTGACGACGGGTCGGCTTCCGAGTGAAGAAGAGGTGAGCCAGGGCCTCGAGTTTCTGAGAACCTTTCCATACTCCGTGACCCAGGATGAAGCGTTTCGCCAGTACGCCCTCATGATCTTGAACTTGAACGAGTTCCTGTTTATCGATTAGCTGGCTCCGTGCTGGCGGCCAAGAAAACGATTGAGGTTGGCATGAAGAAGAAGACGACCGAGGATTCGGCCCATCCCGCGATTTCCCCATCGCGGCGAGAGTTCATCAATCAGATCGGTGCGGGATTTACGTCTCTTGCCCTGACCGGACTCCTGTCAGCGGACGGATTCTTTCCGGCTGCCAACGCCAGTCCCGGGGGAGGCTCGGTTGATCCGCTTGCGCCCAAACCTCCGCATTTTCCCGGGAAAGCCAAGAGCTGCATCTTTCTGTTCATGTATGGCGGACCCAGTCAAATGGAGACTTTTGACTACAAGCCCAAACTCTATGGCCTCGACGGCAAGACGATTCGAGGCTTCAAAACCCATGGACGGGGAGGTCATCGAGATGGGGGCAGGATCGTTGGCCCCAAATGGAAGTTCAAGCAATGCGGACAGTCGGGCCAGTGGGTTTCGGATTTGTTCCCCCATGTCGCCACGTGCGCGGATGACCTGGCAATCATCAAGTCCATGACCGCGGTATCGCCGATTCATGGCTCTGCCTTGCTCCAGATGAATAGCGGAGAGATCATCAGTGGTAGTCCCTCTCTTGGTAGCTGGGTGAACTATGGTCTCGGTAGCGTCAATCAGAACCTTCCTGGATTTGTGGTCATGCTCGATCCGCGAGGAGGGCCGATCAGCGGAGCAAAGAACTGGAGTAGCGGCTACATGCCAGGGGTCTACCAGGCAACGACCATGAGGCCCAAGGGAGATCCGATCCTGAACCTCGGGCGGTTTGGCAAGCAAACTCAAGCCCAGCAACGCAAGATGCTGGATACGCTGAAGCAGTACAACTCAAATCATCTTTCCGGTCACCGGGGAGATACGGACCTTGCGGCTCGAATCTCGAGCTATGAGCTTGCGTACCGCATGCAGAGCCATGCTCCCGAGGCTCTTGATCTATCCCGGGAGAGTGATGAGACAAAGGCAATGTACGGGCTCACCGATCCTCGCACGGAGGAGTTCGGTCGGCGGTGTCTCATGGCTCGACGCCTGGTGGAGCGGGGCGTGCGCTTCATTCAACTCTATTCCGGTGGAGGTCACGACGACGATACCTGGGATGCACACGTTGATATGGTAGCGAATCATACCAAGCACTGTGGGGCAACGGATAAGCCGATCGCCGGGCTCTTGAAAGACCTCAAGCGACGAGGGCTTCTGGATGAGACGATCGTTGCCTGGGGAGGCGAATTCGGCCGGCAGCCGACGGCGGAATATGAGGCGGGAAGCGGCCGGGATCACAATGCCAAGGGGTTTTCCATGTGGCTTGCCGGAGGCGGAATCAAGGGGGGCGTGAGTGTTGGTGAGACCGATGAAATCGGCCTGAGAGCCCAGGGAACCCTCGGCGAAGACAAGTTTCAGGTGAAACACCTCCATGCCACCATCCTCCACCAGATGGGATTGAATCCCAACCATCTCACCTACTTCTATGGCGGCCTCGATCGCAAAATTGTTGGAGTGGAAGGCAGCGGCATCATCAAACAGATCGTGTAAGTGAAGGAACAACTCAAATGGCGGATTTTTCTCTGACGGGGCGGGTAGCGTTGGTTACGGGGAGCACGAAGGGCCTTGGGCTTTCCATGGCAGTCAGCCTGGCAAGGGCAGGGGCGCGAGTTGCGATCAACTACTTCAATGATAGCGACGCCGCCTCGCGCGCCGCGGCTCTCGTCGAGAAAGAAGGGCAGAAAGTACATGTCGTTCGGGCCGATGTGACGGAACCGGACCAGGTGGGCGACATGATCTCCCGGATCGAGAATGCGCTGGGGCCGGTTGATATCCTGGTTCCGAATGCTACCTGCGATCAGCCGCAAAAAACGATCGAGGAATACGACTGGGCCGAATATCAAACCATGATCGACTTCTTCATCAAGAGCCCGTTCCTCCTCACCCAGGCCTGCGTGTCTCACATGAAGAAGCAGCGCTGGGGACGGATCATCAACATCGGCACCGAGTGCTTTGTTCGAGGGACTCCTCAGTTCACGGCCTATGTTGCCGCCAAGGGGGGGCAGGCCGGATTCACCCGCAGTCTGGCATCCGAGCTGGCTCCTTTTGGCATAACTGTTAACATCATCTCTCCGGGTTGGATTCCGGTGGAGCGTCACGAGAAGGATCCCCAGGAGATGAAGGACGAGTATTTGAGTGGGATTCCCATGCAGCGCTGGGGAGTTCCTCTCGACATAGCCGGGGCAGTTGTCTTCCTGGCGGGAGACGCTGCTTCGTTTCTTACCGGTCAGAATCTGACCATCAACGGCGGAATCTCGGTCGCCTGACCGGAGGAGGATCAGCATGAATGAGGAGAGTCTCGTCGTCGCCGTACTCGGCGCAAGCGCCAATCTTGATCGATACTCGAATCAGGCCGTCGTTCGGCTTCTGTCCGCCGGTCACCAGGTGATCCCGGTGAACCCCGGTTTGAAGGAGCTCTACGGTCTTGACGTGGTACCGGACCTTGGCTCAATTACCGATCCGGTGGACGTTCTTACCGTGTATCTGGGGGAGAGACGGATCGGTCAACATATGGAAGCGATCGTCGATCTCAAGCCGCGAAGGGTGATTCTCAACCCGGGCGCAGAGTCTCAGGAACTGGAAGACGCTCTTGATCGAGCAGGAATCAAATGGGAGCACGCTTGCACTCTTGTGCTCTTGAATACCGGTCAGTTTGCGCAGCTATAGGCGGTCGTCATGGGATCATGCACTAGAATAAATGGGCCTGACCGGTATCGCCAACGGGTTGGCCTCTTCGTCCTATGAGTCCTTCTCTCTTGGCCCGTGCCCGGATTTCTACATCGGCACCGAAAATGGTTGCGAACAAGGATGCTCGGATCCACATGCCGTTTCGGACTTGCCGCCAAACGACGAAGCCTTCGTGATTTTCCCAGCTGTCCGGTAGTTCGTTGACCCGAGGAAGTGGATGCATGATGACGCAGTCGGTGCGGATGAGATCCCGGTACTCCTCTTTGAGCACGTAAGAGGGACTACTTCCGGTGATTCCCTTCCCCTGGTCGCTGTCCCACTCCTGCTGAGCTCGAGTCATATAGATGGCATCGATCGATGTGCCTTGTTTGGTGAGTGCTTCGCCAAGATCGGTAGATGATTCCACGTGGATCCCGTGCCGTTTGACGAGGTAGTCCATGAGGTCGTCGTCCGGAGAAAAGTCCTTCGGAGAAACGAAATGAATCCCGGCAACCTTGAATTTTGTGAGCAAGTAGGCAAGAGAGCGGGCGGCGCGATTTCGAGCGATGTCGCCGACGATGAGCACTTTTTTTCCATCGATACCCCCTCGTTCAGCAAAGGAGTAGCGAAGGGTATAGATATCGAGGAGGGATTGGGTGACGTGCTGGCTCTTCCCACTTCCGGCCGAGATGACCGGGATCGGCCGGCCCGACTTGCTGAGAGCATAGCTAGCCCGCCGGGCAAACCCTTCATCCTGGTGGCGGGTGACGATGATGTCAAAGAAAGATGACAGGGTTCGCACGCTGTCTTCAAGCGATTCTCCCTTGGCGAAGGAAGACGTCTGGAGGTCCGTAACGAGACGGGATGTTGCTCCTAGCTTTTCGGCGGCGGCAATGAACGATTCGGCCGTTCGAGTGGAGGGCTGGGCAAAGAGATTCATCACCCGGTAGTCCCGGAGAACACCTCGAAGGAACTGAGGTCCGTCGGGTCGTCGATCCATCCGACGAATCGCGGTGGCGGTGTCGCAGAGGTTCTCAAGCTCCTGGCGACTGAACTGCTGGCTAATCAATACGAAGAACGGGCGACTCTCGCGAAAGAGAAGCTCTCGTCTCAGGTCTTTGTCCTGAAGTCCTTGCAGAAAATCGTCTAAGGTGGTGGTTCGCATCTCGGGTTCCCTCCTCGTCGGTCTGGACTCCGTCCCCGACCGGCACGGAAAAACAACTCTACAATATGATCCGTTATGATCCGTTCACCGGTCCTGCAGCCAAGACCAGGTTGAAGAAAGCCAAAGTACTCGGACCCGAGCTTCACTCAACCGCCCTCTACGTTGTTCAGAATTATTCGTGATTCTACTGGACTGAAGCAACCTTACGCAAGGACTTGACTGGAGTTGCGTGAGAAAGATGATTCTCTGTGAGGCTTCTTGACCTTCTTCTGACTCGAACGCGAGCTTCCCTTGGAGACTTTGATGCACCCCTCAATACACCCAGAAGAGGGAAAAAATGGACCGGTTGCCCGTCTCATCAATGTGACCAAGCAGTATCAGAGGGGAGATGAGGTCGTTGTCGCTGTCCGGGAACTTAGCTTCTCCATCAATCCGGGGGAGATTTTGGCGGTGGTCGGGCCCTCCGGGTGCGGCAAGTCGACGGCTCTTGGGCTTCTAGCCGGCGTCGATCGGCCGGATCGGGGGGAAGTCTGGGTCGGGAATACGAACCTGACCCGGGTGGATGAGCGGGATGTGGTCCAGCTGCGTCGGCGGAAAGTGGGGGTCATTTTTCAGGCTTTTCACCTGATCGAGCACCTCACGGTGAGGGAGAACGTATCGCTTCCTCTTGCCCTGGATGGTCGGAGGGATCCTCAGCGAGTCGGTGACCTTCTCGCTCGCGTTGGTCTCTCTCATCGGGCGAATCACTTCCCTTCCGAGCTGTCTGGAGGGGAACAGCAGCGAACGGCGGTAGCGCGGGCCCTGGTTCACCGCCCGACTCTCGTGGTAGCCGATGAGATCTCATGAGATTGATCCTCCTCGCCTATTTCCTGCGCCCTCTTGTTCGGAACCCGGCTCGATTTGCCGTGACCGTCTTGGGCGTTGCTTGCGGGGTTGCCTCGGTGGTGGCGACCGTTGCATCATCCCGGGCGGCCATCGCCGCTTTCGAGGAGGGGGTGATCGAAATCGCCGGGGAGAGTCGGCTTGAAATCACCCGCGCCGGTGGGGTGGATGAGGATCTTCTCGGAGCTCTTCGATCCTTCTCCCGTGACGCGAAGATCATGCCCGTTCTCGAGGAAATCGCTCTTCTTCCTCAGCTCGGGGATTCGGTGAGGGTTCTTGGGGTGGACACTCTTGTCGATCAGGAAGCTCGCGACTTTGACCTTGTTGATGGCGAGGCAGCGTCCGAGCTTTCTTTCGAGCTTCTGGGCGAAGTTCTCCGTGGACGCGGGGTTCTTCTTCCGGTTGCGCTGGCCAGGACTCTATCACTCAAGGTCGGGGATGATCTTTCCATCCTCGTTCGATCCGAGACGATTCAAACACCCGTTGTTGGCATCATCGCCCCCCGGATTCTTGGCGAGGCATGGAGCCGGGTGGTTGTCATGGACATCGGTCTTGCTCAGGAAGTTTTTGGAAGGGTCGGGAGAGTCGACCGGATCGAGTACGTTCCCCGAAGCGGTGTCGCTCTGGACGTTCTTGCCCGGCGCCTGGTCGATGCGGTTCCGTCCGATTATGACGTGGAGCGGCCCTCTCAGCGGGGGCAAAAGACCCGAGGGATGGTGCGAGCTCTCGAGTTCAACCTCACCGCGCTCTCCGGAATCTCTCTTCTGGTCGGCGCTGTTCTGGTGGCGACTACGCTGGCGACTGCAGTGGTTCAGCGACGAAAAACAATTGCCGAGATCCTGTCGCTCGGGGCGTCCCGTTTCCAGATTTGTCTGATGGTTGTCGTCGAAGCTCTGTCTGTTGGGCTTCTTGGAGGAATCCTGGGAGTCGTGTTGGGCGGTGTCTTTGCCACCCTTGCCCTATCAAGCGTTCGCTCAACCGTTGCTGTCGTCATTGCCGGAGCGCCGGCGAGTAGCATTCAAATCTCACCGGCTCTTGCCGGTTTTGGTGTGCTCTCCGGTGTTCTTGTTTCCCTGATGGCTTCAGTACTACCTGCTCTTGAAGCAGTGGGGACCCCTCTTGTTCAGGTCTTTCGGGCCGTGGAAAGCCAGGAGGGAGTCAGGCGCCGGCACGTGCGTTTGTTGATGGTCGCCGCGATCTTTTGCGGGCTAGCCTGGGGGCTTTCAAAGCTACCTTCTTGGAACGACTTGCCTCTTTCCGCGCTTCTTGGTGCCTTGTGCCTTCTCGTTGCTTTGTTGGTCCTTTCCTCTACCGTTCTTGAGGGTTTGGCCTGGGTGGTTTCTACCTTGTTGTCCGCGACTCGATTTCCCGCAGTCCGACTGGCCTGCGCCGCCCTGGTGGCCGGGAGGAGGCGGGCAGCCTGGGCTACGGGTGCAGTAGGAGTTGCTGTTGCCCTTGCCGTCTCCATCACGACGATGGTCGGGTCTTTTCGAACAACGGTGGTGGACTGGACGGAGCAATCCCTCAAGTCGGATCTTTGGATACGACCGTTGACGGCAGCTACCGGGGTTGCGGTGGGGAGGATCTCGCCTGAGGTCGTTGACATCGCGCGGGAGACGTTTGGTTCGTCCTGCGTCGACCCTTTCTATGAGTCTCAGATCAACTATCAAGGTCGCCCGGTCTGGCTGGGGGCAGGGGCCCTGTCGGTGGTGGCCAGGAGGGGGGGAGTCCCCTACCTCAGTGGACGAGATTCCAAGGAAGTCCTGGAGGAGGCGTTCCTCTCTCACGGCGCGATCGTGAACGAGCCGTTTTCCAATCGTTTCGGTATCAAAGCGGGCGACATGCTCTCCCTCGAAGTTCCGGGAGGTGTTCTTGAGCGGAAGGTCGTGGATGTCTTTCACGACTATTCAAACGATCAAGGTCTGATCGTCATTGATTATGAAGATTATCTGGAGGTATTTCCGGATTCTGGTCCGAAAGACATTTCTCTCTTCTTGCCTCCCGGTGCAGATCCTCTGGCGTCGAGGGAGAAGCTCTCCGGAATATTGGCCGGTCATTATGCCGTGGAGATTCTCCCCAATCAGGTGTTAAAGGACGATGTTCTTCGAGTATTCGATCGCACTTTTGCCATTACCAGTGCTCTGCAGATGGTCTCGTCTCTGGTCGCCGTGATTGCTGTCCTTACCGTTCTCTCCGCCCTCGTGTCTGAAAGGCGACGAGAGCTCGGTGTCTTGCGGGTCCTGGGAGCATCTCCGCGACAGGTTCTCACCGTGGTGATGGGGGAGTCGGCTCTTCTGGGAGTTGCGAGCGCCATCTTGGGTCTTGTTTTTGGGCTGCTTGTCGGCTGGGTTCTGGTGACGGTGGTGAACCTTCAGTCCTTTGGCTGGACTCTCCGATTCCTCCCTCCCTGGGCAGGGATTTTCACCTCTTTGGCCTTCGTCATGACGGCGTGCCTGATCGCCGGAGTGCTTCCTGCGCGGTTTGCCCTGAGAGTGACACCGGCGGTTGGACTGCGGGAGGGTTGATCCTGCGGGCTGGCAGCGTTAGCCTTCCAGCTTCTTTTTCAGGATCTCCTGCACGATCTGGGGATTTGCCCGTCCTTTCGAGAGCTTCATGGTCTGCCCTACGAGCGCCATGATGGCGGAAGTTTTCCCGCCTCGAACCTGACTGGCAATGGCTTCGTTTTCGGCGATGACCTGATCCACCATCTTTCCGATCTCGTCCTGATCTTCAACCTGAGACACGCCGAGCTCTTTGACGAGACTCTCCGGATCTTTCCCTGTATCGAAGAGGGCCGCAAGGACCTGCTTTCTTGCCGCCTTCCCGATCCCGCCTTCCTCCGAGAGTCGACAGTAGGTTGCCGTATGCTCGGGAGGGATCGGGATGTCCTCTTCGCTGATCCCTCTTTGATTCAGCTCTTGTAGAAACCCGCCAATCAAAAGGTTCGATACCTTGTGAGGTTCGTTGTACGTGGAAAGACAAGCTTCGAAGTAATCTGCGTACCCCTGGCTGCGAACGATGATCTCGGCGTTGTAGTCGGGAATTCCTTTTTCCACGAGGGCTTTTCGTCGTTCCTTGGGTGGGGTCGGTAAGGAGGCCCTTGCGGTTTCGATTTCTTCTTTTGAGATCTCCAGTGGCGGGATGTCGGGCTCCGGGAAGTAGCGATAATCCTGCGCGGTCTCTTTTCCTCGCATGGCTACCGTCTTCTGGCCCGCTTCATCCCAGAGGCGTGTTTCTTGAGCTACTTCTTCTCCGCGAGAAAGTGCCGCGCTTTGACGATGAATCTCATGCTGGACGGATTGGAGGACAACCTTGAACGAATTCAGGTTTTTGATTTCCGTCTTGGTGCCCAGGGTCGATGTTCCCACGGGACGAACCGAAATGTTTGGCTCGCAACGCAGACTTCCTTCCTCCATGTTGCAGTCCGAGATGTTGAGATAGCTCAGGATTGCCTTCAGCTCCTTCAGGTAGGCGACCGCCTCCTCAGCCGAGTGCATGTCGGGCTCGGTAACGATTTCTACAAGAGCGATGCCGGCTCGGTTCAGATCCACCCAGCTCTCGTTCCTGTCGTCGACATGAGCGAGCTTTCCCGTATCTTCCTCAAGGTGGACACGAGTAATCCCCACGACCTTCGATTTGCCGTTCACGTCGATGGTAAGGCTACCTTTACGACAGAGAGGCAAGTCGTACTGGGAGATCTGGTATCCCTTGGGGATATCGGGGTAATAGTAGTTCTTGCGATCAAACTTGGTAAAGGTCGCGATCTCGCAGCCGAGAGAGAGGCCCGCCCGGATGGTGGCGAGTACTCCTTCCCGGTTGACGACCGGAAGGCTTCCCGGAAGGCCAAGACATACGGGGCAAACCTGGGTATTGGGTTCGCCCCCGAATTCTGCGGGACAGGAGCAAAACATCTTTTGAGGCAGGTGCAGTTCAAGATGAACTTCCAGCCCGATGACGGGCTCATACTGCTGGCTCATGGGCGGTTGATCCTTATCGAAGAACCCGGACTACGGGATTTGGGGCCATTTCTTGTGATGATCCGTTTCAACCTGGTAGCCCTGAGCCAGGGTGAGGAGTAGCTCCTCCTCGAACGGTTGTCCGATGATTTGCAGGCCAATCGGCAATCCTTCGCCGGAAAAGCCCACGGGTAGAGAAAGGGCGGGAAGTCCGGCAAGGTTGACGGCCACGGTCAGGATGTCGGTCAGATACATCGAAAGTGGATCGTCGATCTTCTCCCCGATCTTGAAAGCTGTCACCGGGGAAGTGGGGGCGATGACTGCATCGACATCTTCGAAGGCCGTTTCAAAGTCTTCCCGGATCTTGCGACGGACCTTGAGCGCCTTCAGATAGTAGGCATCATAGTAGCCGGAAGAGAGAGCATGGGTGCCGGTCATGATGCGTCGTTTGACCTCGTCCCCAAAGCCTTCGCTTCGTGTCCTGGAAAAACTCTCGGCAAGGTTTTTGATGGGAGCTTTGGTTCGGTGCCCGTAGTGCATCCCGTCGTATCGTGCGAGGTTCGAACTCGCCTCCGAGTTTGCCACCACGTAGTAGGTCGCGACCGCATACTCGGTATGGGGAAGGTCGATGGCCCTCACGCTTGTGCCGAGGGCTTCCAGGGTCAACACCACATCGTCCACGGCTTCCCGGATCGAAGAGGGCAGGCTATCGGACATGTATTCTTTTGGCAGACCGAGAGTCAAGCCAAACATCTCTTCTTCGAGGGCTTCCCGGTAGTCGGGAACTTCTTGATCGATCGAGGTCCCGTCGTTCGGATCCTTCCCGGCAATCACCGAGAGCAAGCGAGCGCTTCCGGCCACGTCTTTGCTGATCGGCCCGATCTGATCCAGCGAGGACGCAAATGCCAAGGCACCGTACCTGGAAACACGGCCGTAGGTGGGTTTCATTCCGACCAGTCCGCAGAAAGAGGCGGGCTGTCGAATCGATCCTCCGGTGTCGGTGCCAAGAGCAAGCGGAACGATTCCGGCGGCGACGGCGGCAGCGGATCCACCGCTTGAGCCTCCCGGGACCCGGGTGAGGTCCCAGGGATTCTTGGTCACCTTGAAGGCCGAGTTTTCGCAGGAGGATCCCATCGCGAATTCATCGAGGTTGGTCTTGGCAAAGATGATGCCGTCGGCGGCCAGGATCTTGTCGATGACATGGGCATTGTACGGGGGAACGAAGGATTCAAGAATGCGAGAACCGGCCGTGGTCTTGATGCCCTCCGTGCAGATGTTGTCTTTGATGCCGATCGGGATCCCGGCGAGCATTCCGAGGGGCTCCCCTTTTTCCCGTTTGGCGTCCAGGGCTTTTGCCTGGGCGAGGACATGATCCCTGTCGAGGGTCAGGATGGCGTCGATCTTTGCTTCCACCTGGTCGGCCCGGTCCAGATGGGACTCCACGATTTCGACTGCGCTGGCTGCGCCGGAGGTGAATCGCTCGTGAAGGTCGCCCGAAGTCAGTTTCCAGAGTTCGCTCACGATCCTGCCTCCCCGCTTTTGCCCTGGTTCGGCGAAATTTCACCGATGACTTTGGGGACCGCGAAGAACTTTCCTTCCGGATCCAGCTGGGGGGCATTCTTGAGGGCAGCGTCGCGGGGAAGGGGGGAATGGTCCGGGTTGTCCCTGTATGCGTTCTTGACGTCCACGGCATAGGGCATCGGCTCAACGTCGTCTGTATTGAGTTCCCCCAGTTTTTCCATATAGCCCAGAATGGACTCGAGCTGGGCTCCGAAGGTCTGGAGCTCCTCCTCGGAAAGCTGAATGCGGGCCAGATGGGCCACATGCTCCACGTCTTCGCGTTTCATGTTGCCTCCTTCGATGGGGTTATGGCTATGGTGACTCACCGGCCGATTCCGGGCTAGAGGATGCCCGGCAGCACGGGGCTCGCCTGTGCCCGATGCCAGCCAAAAAAAGACCCTGAAAAGTGGGGGAAGAATATCAAACCGGCCCAAAGGTTGCGTAGCTAAATTGAAGGTAGGGCAAAAGAAAGGAGGATTTCCCGTCCCTTGCGCGGGTCCGATTCCGGTTGTACACTCCGAGCTTGTGTCCGGCGCCAGGGCGTGTGCACCGGATGATTCTCAATTGAATAAAGGGAGATCGGTCTAAATGGCGACGGTTGACATTCAGGTCATCGGGCTAACGGTGCAGCTTCTAGGCATTCTCTTCATCGCCATCAGCATTCTCATCAAGAAGCCTCGAAAGATCGTGGAGGAGGTTTTTGGCCTCGTCTCCATCGGTCGCGTGCGCGCCATGCGCCATACGGTCTACAAGAAGAACCAGCTCCTGCTCGGCATCTTCTTTCTACTTGTTGGCTACACCCTTCAGATTTTCGGCCTGGCCCCGGGAACCACCGGAGCGGCATCCCAGGCTGCGGCTCCGATTCATCTCCCGATGGGGTCGGCGGAGCCCGGAGATACCTGGACATTTCTCACCGTGTTTGGAGCCGTCCTCGGGGCGGTCCTGGCTCTCTCTCTGATTCTGAACATCGTCGTCTTCTTGTGGACCAAGATGTCTTTCCGCCGGCTCATCTCCGACTTCTTGAAAGAGCATGATTTCTCTTTCGAGGAAAACATTCAGCTCACCAAGGAAATTGGCGAGCTTGTCGGGGTACCGAAGAAGAACGACTCCTCCATCGAAGAGTACGTCGCCGATCTCAAAGAGAGCCTCAAGCTGGTGGCGAATTCCTGAGAGCCGGTCTATCCAGGTCCGCTTTCGCTCTCTGAGCTTGCAGCTCCGATGCTAGGCTTCTCGTGCGCCTCTTTTCATGGCCGCTTGATGCGTTGACGCAGGATTTTACCTGGTTTCGCAAGAGCTTCCTGATCGTCTACAATTGCTCTCATGATTGCCAATCCCTCCTCCGGGTCGTCTGATCGCTTGATGACCCTCGATGTGGTCCGCGGTTTTGCCATCCTCGGTATCTTCGTGGTTCATGTTTCCACCCTTGGATTGACGCCCCTCGATTTCCAGGCTCCAAATTTTGCCGATGACGTGGGTGTATTTTCCTACACGGCTTGGTTCGTCATGGTGGCCTTTTTCGAGCTCAAGTTCTGGGCTCTTTTTGCCCTGCTGTTCGGGGTGGGGATCGTACTCCAATCGGATGCCGCGGAGGCAAAGTCCAGGCCTTTTCTCGGGTTCTTTACCCGTCGGCTTTTGCTTCTTGGTTTCTTCGGCATCCTGCACGGATTGGTCCTGTTCCCTTACGAGGTCTTGCTGGTCTACGCCGGAGCCGGGTTTCTTTTTCTACCGTTTCGTCGAATGAGGGCTCGGACGCACGTCATTCTCTGTGGGGTGTTCTTGGTCGGGCTTGCGGTTTGGGGCGAGGTGCTCACTGGTTTCGATTCGGGTGACGACGAGGAGGCTGGCGGTGAATCGGTTTCCTTGACGACGGAGGAAGTCGCCGGCTTATCTCTCCTGGAGATCATCGACGTTCTTGCTGAGGGAGCCAAGGAAGACAGTCATGTCCTTGCTCTTGCGGAGCGGGAGCTCGGTAGTCTTGGGGTCACGTTCCGGGTGCGGGGCGCCTCGTACATCGTGTGGCTTCTCATCTGCGTCTTTTTCCTGGGATGGAGAGCGTTTGCCATGTTCTTCCTCGGGGCCGCCCTTTACCGGCTCGGTTTTTTTGCTCGTGAGGGGGTGAATCTGCGGAGAAGGCTTCGAGTTGCCGGGATCTTGCTTGGGCTTCCATTGGAGGTCGCCTATGCCCTGTCATTTCGGTTGGGATCGGAGTCTGTCCAGAGTCTTCTTCTCGGGATCCACTTCACCTCGAGTGCCCTTCTGGCTCTCGCGTACGCGTCGATCTTGATCGATCTCGTGCACGCAAATCGGTTTGCTGCCCTGATGACGCGGCTTTCCCTGGTGGGTAGATCAGCGCTCAGTAACTATGTTCTGCAATCACTCATCCTCAATCTTCTTTTTGGCTGGTGGGCCTTGAACCTCTGGCTCAGCTTTCCCGTGGCGCTTCTTCTATCGGTTGTCATCTTTGGGTTTCAGGTGCTGATCAGTCGATGGTGGTTCCGCTCCCATGGCATGGGTCCACTCGAGTGGCTGTGGAGATGCGGGTCCTATTTGCAATGGTTCCCGTGGAAGAATCCGGTCACCGTTCACGACGATGTTGAGAAAAAGGCGTAACCGATTCGCCAATTTTTCGACTAGTTCAGGTGTGCCATCTGAAAACCTGAAACCGTCCAGGAGGAATCGATGTTCCTCAACCGTTTCATTTGTGACTTGATCCTGGGATTCGACGCACTCCTTTTTCCTCCGCAATGTTCGGTTTGTCTCGAGAGGCGTCCTGTGGAGGGGGAGTATTTTTGCCGGGGGTGTTCCGATGACCTTGATGTTCTTTGCGTGAATTCTGATTCTCTTCTGGTGGATGGAAATCCGCTTGCCGGGCGAGTTGCGAGTGCAGGGCGTTACGAAGGGGCGCTGAAGCGTCTGGTGCTCCGGCTGAAGCTTGGCGAGGATGAGACGGTGGTCCGGCCATTGGTCCATCGTCTGCGGCTTGCGTTGAAGGCGAGTAACTTCGAGGACAGCTTTGATCTCATCGTTCCGGTTCCTTCGAGGAGAAGGGGGCTTTTGGGTCGGAGTAAGACAGCTTTCTCCCTTGCCGCGTCTCTTGCTCGGGAAGTGCAGGTCCCGATTGCCCCGAGAATCCTTGGTTTTGCCAGGCGGACAACACCTCAAAAAATGCTCTCTTTTCAAGACCGATACTGGAACATGAAGGGGGCCTTCCGTTGTCGCCAACCGGCAAAGGTCCGTCAACGAAGAGTTCTCCTGATCGACGACGTGATGACAACCGGAGCAACGCTCCTTGAAGCAGAGCGAGCCCTCATCGAGGCATCCCCAAGATCAATCCGAGTTCTTGTATGTGCCTGGACACCGAGAGTTTCGTGAATGGATTTTTGGGGGAAGGGGGGGCGTTTCGGGAGGGCGAAGGAGAAAAGTAAATTCTCCTCCTCCGGCCATGGATTAACAAAGTCAGGCCACGGTGTAGGGTTTGTAGAGAATCCAAAAATCGTCGAAGAGTTCACCTTCCCCCTTCCCCCATGGCGGCTCAGCTGGTCTTTCCTCCAAACAAAGCCAAGATGCACCGTCCAATCCGAACATCCCTGGGTGGGGAATGAGGAAGGCGAAGTGAGAGGTCATCCGGGGAGAGGACGGTTGGGGCGTTCCGGGAGGGTGAAGGAGAAAGGTAAACTCTCCTCCTCCTGCCATGGATTTACAAGGTCAGGCCACGATGTTGGGTTTGTGAGAGTCCAAGAATCGTCGAAGAGTTCACCTTCCTCCTTCCCCCATGGCCGCTCAATTGTTTCTTCCTGCTTCCCTTCCGAAACCATCGCACTCCGTCCTCTACTCCGCATCGAGGAATGCGCGAGGTTGACGGAGCCTGTTGG
>JAJDCM010000054.1 GCA_029260825.1 Planctomycetota bacterium
ATGCGATGGAGAAAGAGGAAAATAGGGTGAAGATTGAGGTAGGGATGTAGTTGTTCATGTCCCGCCTTCCGATGGATGATGTACTTGATATCTACTATTATCATCGGTTGGCGGGGCTGATTTCTTTGGCGAAAAGAGTAATGTCTATTACTCTATTCGTGTAAAAAAAGGCGAAACTCTAGCCTAAATTGATCGATAGGGTGCGAGCCCTTGTGTGGAGTTCCGCTAGACGTAGAAAAATTCGGTGAACGCTCATGCACGAATTGCCAGTTCTTTCGCTCCAGCGCACCCTACTTGTCGCGTCTTGTCTCCTCGTATTGATAGGCCGTCCATCTTTAGCTCAAGTTCGGCTGGACGGTCTAGAGAATTACCCGTTCGGCGGTTCGGTCGAGCATCCTTTTCTCATGCACCTCGGACCCGACAGTTATCTAGACATACTCGTCCCGTGCACAACGACTAACGAACTCCGAGTCTTCCACGGCGACGGAGTCGGTGGCTTCAAGCTTGGCCTGTCGATTCCACTAGCTGGCGCGCCCACAAGGGGCAATTCGGGAGACTGGAACGCAGACGGCGCAACGGACACGCTTGTAATACGAAGCCAATTCTCAGACGTAGCTGTCCACTTGGCCGATTCATCAGGACAACTCTCGTTTCTCCAGGCAATACCGACTCTAGTCACTCCAGATGATCTCCGCAGACTTCAACAACGACGGCAGTTTGGATTTCGCTGTCGCCTCCCGTGTAGTTGTTTCCAGTAACGATGGCATCGAAGTCTTTCTTGGAGACGGCCGCGGGAGTTTTTCCTCCACTCAACAAATGGCTGTGGGGGCTCGGGGGCTAAGCGCTGCAGACCTGAACGGAGATGGGCTGATCGACCTGGTGGCCGGCGGTTCTCAGGAACTCGTCCTCATGCTGGGTGCTGGCGAGGGCCAGTTTCAGGATCCTTTGATGGTTCCGGTTTCGGACATTACAAACTTTCTGGACATCTGCGTCCTGAACGCAGATCTGGACACAGACCTTGATGTTGCCGCATTGGTAAGAAAAAGAGGGGGCGCCAGGAGCATCATTTTATTCGTGTTCGATCAGGGAGGTGTTCAGCACCAGATTGAGCACGAGATTGGCACAACTTCTGATGATGGTTCGATTCGTTGCGCTGACATGAACAGAGACGGCATCGATGATCTAGTTGCCACGAAGCAGCCAAGACTGCGCCCGACATTCGACGACAGTCTAAAAATTCTTGTCGGCGACGGAGATGGCAACTTTTCGGATCTGGCCGAAGTTGAGCTTCCGGGGCGGCCCCGCGGGCTACTTTTGGCCGACGTGGACGCTGACAACAGAATCGATATTGTCACTGTCAGCGGCGGATCACTTTGCGTCCTGCTCAATCCGTCTCGTGGAGCCCACGCAACAGATATAGGCGGCTTTACAATGAGCACGGCGATCCAAGACCTCGACGGAGACAGCCTCCCTGACGTCGTTACAGGTGACACTGGACGGAGATTCTCAAGCACGGTGGGAGTGTCGGTGCTGAAGAACATCGGGAACGGGGTTCTGATCAGGATAGATGACATTAAATTCGGAGGCCTCCCAAGTGGCGTGCTGATTACAGATATCGATAGCGATTTCACGCCGGATCTCGTTTGCACTACCGGCGGGCAGACTATCGCAGTAGGTTTCGGAGACGGCCTGTGTGGCTTCACATCCCCCTTTGAACGATTCGAGACCGGTGGGCAAGGAAGCCGATTTCTCGATTCTGGTGATTTTGATGGTGATCAACGCTCGGACGTAGTCGTGGGCAGCAACAGCGGCGACGTGTCAGTCTTTTTCGGGGAAGGAAGGCGAGGCTTCTCATCACCACTCGTCGTTTCCTTGGGGGCACCGATATCCGGACTCGCCATCGAGGATGTTGATGTCGATGGAAACCAGGATCTACTCATCACCATCAATGACCCTCCCCGACTAGCAGTGATCCAAGGCACGGGCACAGGAACCCTTAACGATCCCAGATTCTTTGAAACCCAGGCAAGCGATCCAGATATCATTCCTCGGCAAAATTTTGCCGTAGGAGACATCAATGAAGATGGGAGCCCCGATGTCCTGGTCAGGGACTTTACGCAGCATTGCATCAATGTACTTCTTGGAGACGGTTTGGGGAGCTTTGCGAGACCAGTCACGTTTCCTCTAGGCTTCCAACCTCGTGACCTAGCACTAGGAGATCTAGACGAAGATGGCCATCTTGATGTACTCATTTCTAATCAAGTGGAAGTGAGTATCTTCCGGGGCGATGGATCGGGTGTCTTCATGCTAGCCACGAGAATCGCGTCGGGAAAACAACCCATGCTGTTTGATGTGGCCGATCTGAACCTAGACGGTCACCCCGACGTGGGCATGGTGGGGAGAGATAGCGACAAATACTACGTCTTTCTGAACAACACATTTCAGCCAAACCGACGACATTGTCCTCGGGGAAGTGTAAACCTGGCAGTGGGCGCAGTCTCAGACGTGGTGTTTGTAAACGATTCTGCAGGAACCGGAATAGAACGTACCGTTACTCTTGACTTGACTTCACCATTTCAACTTCGGGTGGAAGAACCTCCCACCGTTGCGTCCGGTCAAACCGTACCTTTCGCACTTTACGCATGGCGAGGCACTCCCACCGCCGCCGATTTTCGAGTTCTCCCGGACAGCATCGGACAGTCGTGTATGCCCATGCCTCTCACCGAGACGACACAAAAGCTAAAAATCATCTGGAACAACACGGGCCGCGCTGCCCTGGGACGGGCCAACCAGAGTTCCCAGCCAGCACCGACATGCTGCAACTGATGGCAGGGCTCGGTTCGGTTCTGGTTTCGTCCAATTCACTTTCGGCCTTAGCGCCTCGATCGCCGAGGCGAAGCAAAGATATTCGAAATGGGGATCGGGGCTTGGGGGAGTCCGGAATCATCGGGAGAGCCGGGCAACCGGGCTTGCCAGGAACATGCTCCCGTGAACAATGGGCGTATGAATACTCAAAGGCCAACCTGCGTCAAGACCAGCCTCTCTTTGCTGATCTCTCTGATCCCGTTTGCCGGGATAGCCGCTGCTCAGGAGGATCCACCCGTAGAATCTCCTATCGCCGTTGAGCTCCCGGAATATCCTCTCCTCAAGGTCGGCGAGGTGCTCGAGGGGGAGATCACTCAGGATGACCCGGCCGTCGAGACCGAGATTCTGAAGAAAGGCTACACCCAAGCGCGGACCAGAGGAAAGACGTTCGGGATCCGGGTCGAAGAGACCGGCCCGTACCACATCGATCTGAGGTCCTATTTCTTCGATGCTTATCTCGTACTGCGAGACCAGAGCGGCGCCGTGATCGCCGAGGACGACGACGGGCTGCTCTCCACGCATGCGCGGATCGTCGCCGAGCTCGAGGCAGGGGGGAGCTATCAGGTCGAGGCGAGTGCTCTCCATGGACAGACAGGACGGTTCGAGATCGTATTTCTGGAAGGGCACTGCGAAGAGCCTTCTCCGGTTGAGAAGGCCCGGCTCGGGATCGAGGATGCACGAGAAGCAATACGGTGGGTAGAGGCGTTACGTGGTCCCGACCACCCGGATGTAGCGGATTCCCTCAGCCAACCGGTAGTGCTTCTGTATTCCCAAGGGCTCCAGTCAGAAGCGCGGCCCCTTTCGGAGAGATCGCTTAGGATCCGAGAGAAGGCTCTTGGCTCCGACCACCCGGATGTGGCGATGTCTCTCGACAACCTGGGAGCCATTCTGCACTCCCAGGGATTCGACTCCGAGGCGCGACCGCTTCATGAGAGATCGGTTGGAATTCTAGAGAAGGCTCTTGGCCCTGACCACCCAGATGTGGCGACGTCTCTTGGCAACCTGGCGCTTCTTCTCCAATCTCAGGGCCGTTTCTTCGAGGCGCGTTCTCACTTTGAGCGGGCACTTGCAATCAATGAGAAAGCGCTTGGGCCCGACCACCACTTGACGGGTGCAAGTCTCAACAACTTGGCCGTTCTCCTCAAGGCTCAAGGGTTTCTTGACGAAGCGCGCCCCCTTTATGAGCGGGCACTTGCAATCGATGAAAAAGTGCTTGGGCCCGATCATCACTCGACGGCTACAAGTCTCAACAACCTGGCCGTTCTCCTCATTGCCTTGGGCTCCTTTGATGAGGCACGTCCCCTTTTTGAGCGAGCACTTGCAATCCGTGAGAAGGTTCTTGGCCCCGATCATCCCGATACGGCGATAACTCTTAACAATATGGCTGATTTCCTCAAGAGTCAGGGGCTTTTTGAGGAGGCGCGGCCCCTCTACAGTCGTGCGCTCTCAATCCGTGAGAAGGTTCTTGGCCCCGATCATCCCGATACGGCGATGAGCCTCGATAGGCTGGGCATCCTACGCAAGAGCCAGGGTTTTCTGGATGAAGCCCGCCCCCTCATTGAGCGGGCGTTAGCGATTCGGGAAAAAGTGTACGGTCCCGATCATCACAGCACGGCAACAAGTCTTAACAATCTGGCCACGCTTCTGTTGGAACAGGGCCTTCTCACGGAGGCGCGCCCTCTCTTTGAGCGGGCACGATCGATTTGTGAGGAGGTGTTTGGCCCCAATCATCCGATAACGGCTAGAAGCTTGAGTAATCTGGCACATCTTCTTGAGCGTCAGGGCTATTTTGAAGAAGCACGTCCCCTCTACGAGGGCGCGATTGAAATTCACACAAAGGTGTTTGGTCCGGATCATCCCGATACGGCATTAGACGTCGACGGCCTGGCAGGACTCCTGATGGGTCAGGGGCTCTTTGAGCAGGCTCGCTCGCTCTACGAGCAGGCGCTTGAGAGGATAGAGAAGTCGTTTGGGCCTGGTCACCCCTCAACCGCAATTAGTGTCGGGAACCTGGCGGTTCTCCTTGAAAAGCAGGGACTCTTCGAGGAGGCGCGTCCCCTCCACGAGCGGGCAATTGCGATTTGCGAAGAAGCGCTTGGTCCCGATCACCCCGAGACGGCATCAAGTCTCCACAACCTGGCAGCTCTGCTTGCGAGCCAGGGTCTTCTTGAGGAGGCGCGTCCGCTCTACAAGCGCGTGCTCGCAATCGATCAAAAGGTGTTTGGCCCCGATCATCCCGCAACGGCGACAAGTCTCTGTAACTTTGCGAACCTCCTTGTGAGCCAGGGCGTTTTCGAGGAGGCACGTCCAATCCAAGAGCGAGCACTTTCCATTCGAGAAAATGTGCTTGGCTTCGATCATCCTTCAACAGCAATGAGCTTAAACAGCCTCGCACGTCTCGAGGTCGATCTTGGGAATTCCAACCTGGCGCTGAGCTACGCAAGGAGAGCACTTGCGTCCAGCGAAGGTCACATTGAGCGAATCCTCGGGGCGCTCACGGAATCCGAGAGGATTCGATTCCTACGAGGGATTTTCGTGAAGCTCGAAGTGTTTTTGAGCCTCTCCCGCATAGCGGTGGAAAGCCTTCCCGAAGGCGAAGTTCACTCCGCCCTTCTTCGGTGGAAAGGAAGAGTTTTTAGGAGCCTTCTCACACGGGGCTGCGCGGGACGGACTGTGGCAGTGGACGAGAAGAGGCTTCTCGATCGGCTCAGAGGCACACAACAACGGCTTTCAGATGTTTTTTACGCGCCCGCGGTCGAAGAGAATGTGCAAGGCGTGCGACAAGAAAAGCTCGTCCACCTTCAAGCGCTGCGCAACGATCTCGAGCTCGAGCTTTCGAGGATGCGGGCGCAGCGGATCCATCACTCAAAAAGCGAAGGCGGAGGGGATTTTCGCGAGGCACTTTCGCTTTTGGATTCAGAAGCAGTGGCGGTCGACTTTTTCGTTCATAGGGTCTATCAACCCGCGCAACTCCAGGGAAGCAAGGTCAAGAAGGAGGGCGAATGGTCGTCACTCCAGCTCACCGCCTGGGTGGTTGATTCTAGGAAGGGCGGAGCGGGGACCATCCGAGTTGATCTTGGCGATGCCGCGAGGATGGAAGAAGCTGTCAGTGTTTTCCTCGATGAGTTGGTAATGACTCGGGGACTTGCGCCGGTTCAAGAGGAAAAGGGCAGGAAGACGACAGCAAACGACACGCTGAGAAAGCTTCTGTGGGAACCGCTGAAGGATCGAATTGGGGATACAGCAATTGTGATTGTCTCGCCGGATTCGTTTGTCGGGACCCTTCCCTTCGAGACACTTCAACTCGAGGACGGCAGATATCTTGTAGAGAAGCACTCCTTTGTGTACTTGCACGATCTCCTCGGGCTTTTCAAGTTGTCAAAAAACCATGGGGTACCAGGGAAGGATGACCGGAGCCTTCTCGTCGCGGGAGGGGTCGACTACCGTCGTCGAGACGATTCTCCCAGGGATCTCGTGGCGTCCGCGTCTGCTGCCGCAAGCACGGATGGTGATGCTACTCGAGGAAGCTACCGATCAATCTGGCGACCTCTCTCCGCGACTCGCGATGAAGCTGAGGCCATAGCCGATGTGCACGATGAGACGTTTGGGGAAAAGCCGAAGAGGCTGCTTCTTTCTAAGAAGGCTGCGACGGAGGAGAGAATCAAGAAGGAGGTCCCGGCAGTGCGCTATGTTCATCTCGCAACGCACGGATATTTTCAGCCCGAGGGCCTTCCGTCCATGTGGAAGAATGCTGTTGTTGCTGGAAGGGGGCCGGGCGTTATCGAGATGCGCGAAACCGAGCGGGTTCTCACCGGGCTCCATCCGGGACTTCTCTCGGGTCTTGTGTTCGCCGGAGCGAATATGGATTCTGAGCCGGGGAGGGACAACGGGTTGCTTACCGCCGAGGAGGTGACCTATCTCGATCTCTCCAACTGCGACCTGGTCGTTTTGTCTGCCTGTGAGACCGGCCTCGGTCGCCCCGAATCAGGCGAAGGCATGATCGGGCTCAGACGTTCCTTCCGCATCGCGGGCGCCAGCACCGTCATATCTTCTCTCTGGTCGGTCAAGGACGAGGCGACCTCCGATCTCATGACCATGTTCTATGAGAATTTGTGGCTGAACAAGATGGGGAAGCTTGAAGCGTTGCGAACGGCGCAGCTTGAGATGCTCAAGCGCAACCGTGCCGAGTACGGCGAGGGGTTGCCATCGACGTGGGGGGCGTTCGTGCTGGATGGGGATTGGAGATGACTCGTGAATGAAAGTTGTCCCCAACGCAATCGCCCCCCGGTCGCTTCTCAAGGCCAACTTTTTGGCGAGGCTCGATGCCTTGACTGGTCTTGATGCAAGTGCATGACTGCAAATACCTTGAGCGGACCTCCGAGTAGTTGTCCCAACGCAACCGGCCCGGTCTTCGTCATTGCGCCGAATTCCACCTAACTGACGCGACCGCCGAGGCGAAGGGGGGAGATAGGTAAATTCGGAAATGGGGATCGAAGCGTGGGGAGGCCCGTGGTGGGTTGGTGTAAGTGCGGGGCGGGTGGCAGATCAGTATCCGCGCCCCGTGGCACCGTTCGCGTGCCCGTTCGACGTGTCCCCGTTTCCCGCTTCTTTTTATCTCCTTTGCCGGGCACAATGGGAGCACCCAATAGAGGAAGGAGAGCCCCTTGCAACGATTCGTCCCTCTGATCATCTTGGTTTTGCTGTCCACCGTCGCTGAGGCGCAGGAATCCACCGAGGCCGATCCCCCGGTCCTTACGGTCGGCGTTCCCCACGAGGGTGAGATCACCGAGGACGATCCGGTGATCGAGACAGAGACGCTCAGAGCCGGATACTCGAACTCTCCTGTCCGCGGAAAGACCTTCTCGATCCAGGTGCCGGAGTCGGGGCCGTACCACATCGATCTCAAGTCCTATTTCTTCGACGCCTATCTCGTCGTCAGAGATGCTATCGGGAGGGTGGTTACCGAGGACGATGACGGGCTGATCTCGACCCATTCGCGGATCGTTGCGGAGTTGGAAGTCGGGGGGCGTTACCGCGTCGAAGTGTGTGCTCTCCACGGCAAGTCGGGGCCGTTCGAACTCGTGCTGCGGGAGGGCCTGCCCGGGGTGCTCTCGCCGGTCGAGAGAAATCGGCTCGGGATCGAGGAGGGGCGTGAGGCGGTTCGTCGTGTCGAGGCGGTGCGGGGGCGAGACCACCCGGATGTGGCGAGCGCCCTCGACAGCCTGGCAATTCTTGTCGAATTCCAGGGTCTCTACGCAGAAGTACGTCCACTGTACGAGCGATCGCTAAAGATCCGGGAGAAGGCCCTCGGGCCGGACCACCCGGATGTGGCGGTGTCCCTTAATCGCCTGGCTCATCTCTTCCATTCCCGGGGTTCTTATGCAGAAGCACGTCCACTGTACGAGCGATGTCTGAGGATCTCCGAGAAGGCGCGCGGTCCGGACCACCCGGATGTGGCGGTGTCCCTCACTAACCTTGGGTCTCTCCTCGGATCCCAGGGTCTCGACGCTGAAGCCCGTCCTCTCTTGGAGCGATCGCTGGAGATCCTTGAGAAGGCATTCGGGCCGGACCACCTGCGTGTGGCTCCTACCCTCAACAACCTGGCAGGTCTCCTCGAGTCCCAGGGGCTCTACGGAGAAGCCCGTTCTCTGTACGAGAGATCGCTGAAGATCCGGGAGAAGGCGCTCGGTCCGGACCACCCAGATGTGGCGACCGCCCTCAGCAACCTGGCAGGTCTCTTCTACTTCCAGGGGCTCTACGGAGAAGCTCGTCCTCTCTACGAGCGATCGCTGAAGATCCGGGAGAAGGCACTCGGGCCGGATCACCCAGATGTGGTGATCCCCCTCAACAGTCTGGCAGCTCTCCTCGTATCCCAGGGGCTTTACTCAGAAGCCCGTCCTCTCTTGGAGCGGTCGCTGAAGATCGGGAAAAAGGTGCTTGGGCCGGATCACCTGGATGTGGCGAACACCCTCAACAACCTGGCAGAGCTCCTCAGATCCCAGAGTCTTTACGGAGAAGCGCGTCCTCTGTACGAGCGGTCGCTGAAAATCTTGGAGAAGGCACTCGGGCCGGACCACCCACATGTGGCTCTTACCCTCAACAACCTGGCGTTTCTCGTCAAATCCCAGAGGCTCTACGCGGAGGCCCGTCCTCTCTATGAGCGGTTGCTGAAGATCCGGGAGAAGGCGCTTGGGCCGGATCATCCGGACGTGGCGACCTCCCTCAGCAACCTGGCAGAGCTCCTCAGATCCCAGAGTCTTTACGGAGAAGCGCGTCCTCTGTACGAGCGGTCGCTGAAGATCCGGGAGAAGGCGCTTGGGCCGGATCATCCGGACGTGGCGAGCTGCCTCAACAGCCTGGAAGTTCTCCTCAAATCTCAGGGTCTTTATGCAGAAGCCCGTCCTCTCTACGAGCGGTCGCTGAAGATTTGGGAGACGGCGTTCGGTCCGGACCACCCGGATGTGGCGACCTCCCTCAACAACCTGGCAGAACTCCTCAGATCCCAGGGTCTCATCGGAGAAGCGCGTCCTCTGTACGAGCGGTCGCTGAAGATCCGGAAGAGGGCACTCGGTCCGGACCACCCGGATGTGGCGAGCACCCTCAACAGCCTGGCCGTTCTCCTCTCCTCTTAGGGGCGTTACGCAGAATCACGTCCGCTCTCCGAGCGGTCACTGGAGATTCGGGAAAAGGCGCTTGGTCCGGACCACCCGGATGTGGCGACCTCCCTCCACAACCTGGCACTTCTCGAGGCCGATGTCGGTGCGAACCAGCGTGGATTCGAGCTGGCTCGTCGCGTGCTGGTCTTCCGCCAATCTCAGCTCGAATCGACGCTCTGGTCCCAGACCGAGAGCGAGAGGCTGAGTTACGCTGCGACACTGCGGCGGAGCCTAGAGGTCTATCTGAGTTTGGCTCGAGGAGTGGCGGGTCCTGATGCGAACCTTAACGAGGTGGCTTCTGTCGTTCTCTCGTGGAAGGGGAGAGTGGGACGGAGTCTCCTGAAGGATGGGAGTAGGCGCCTCGCTTCGCTTTCCTCCGAGGAGCGGTCGATCGTTGAGAATCTGCGATTCGTGCAAAAGGGGCTCTCCGATTTGCTGTACGAGCGCGAGGTGCCGGACCGGGAGGCTCATGGCCGACGTCTCGAGGGGCTCCGTGACCGGAGGAAGGAGCTCGAGCTCTCGCTCGTGAGGATCCGGGGGGAGAGGGAGAGGAAGGGGGAGAAAAAGTGGGAAAGGGGAGATGAGGCCAAGGCGGTGCGGCGTTCCCTGCCGCAGGGGACGGTGGCGGTGAACATTCTGGTGCATGACTTTTTTCGCCCGGCCGAGTGGAAGGGGAAGAGGCTCATGCGCAAGGGCGCTTGGGAAGGCCAGCGGGTGTCGGCCTTCGTGTTGCACCCCGGGGAGAAGGGGCCGTTCTGGCTGGATCTCGGGGAGGCGACGGTCCTCGAGGGCGCGACCCGGAGGTTTCTCGAGGAGCTGATCGGCCGTCGGGGGCTCGTGGCGAGCACCAATGAGAACGGGACGTCCGCCACAACCACGGCCGCGACGGACCGGCTCCGCGAGCTTCTTTGGGATCCGCTCCGCGAACTCGTCGGAGAGTCTGAGCTCGTGATCATTTCCCCGGACACATTTCTGGGAACGCTCCCGTTCGAGACGTTGCAGGAGAAGGACGGAAGTTACCTCGTCGAGAAACGATCTTTCGTCTACATCCAGGATCTGATGAGCCTCGTGGAGAGAGAGCCGACTGGTGATGCTGTGCCGAGTCTGTTCGCCGTTGGTGGGATCGACTACGGCCGTAGAGGGAAGCTAGATCAAGAGCTACTAGAAACGCAGCTCGTGGCGCGAGCCGAGACCCGCGGCGGCCTCCCGCCCCGGTGGAGTCGTCTCTCGGCAACAGGGCAGGAGGCCGATGCGATCGTCGGTCTGTTCGAGGAGATCGGAAGCGAAGACAACGACGAAGACGAGGGCGAGGCAGAGGCAGAGGAATACTTCACCCTCCTCATGCGCCGCAACGCTACCGAAGAGGCCGTCAAGCATCACCTCGAGCGTCACACCCACATTCACCTGGCGACCCACGGTTACTTCCAGCCGGAAGGACTCCCCTCGGCCTGGAAGAATGCACAAGAGGAGGCCGGGAAGAAACGGGGTGGTGGGGCGTTGCTCGAGGAAACCGAGCGGGCGATCACGGGCCTGATGCCGGGGCTTCTGTCGGGGCTCGTTCTTGCCGGTGCCAACGCGAAGCCGGAGGAAGGAAGGGACAACGGATTACTCACGGCCGAGGAGATGACGTACCTCGATCTTTCGCAATGCGAGCTGGTCGTGCTGTCTGCATGCGAAACGGGTCTGGGAAGACCGGATGGCGGGGAAGGGATGATCGGGTTGCGTCGCAGCTTCCGGCAGGCCGGCGCCCGGACGGTGATCAGCTCTCTCTGGCAAGTGCGAGACGACAGCACGCTGGAGTTGATGGAGCGGTTCTACGAGAACCTCTGGCTGGAGAAGATGGGGAAGCTCGAGGCGTTGCGAGCAGCGCAGCTGTGGATGCTGGAGCGGAATCGGGAAGAGGATGGAGTGGGGCTGCCGTCGACGTGGGGGGCGTTTGTTTTGGATGGCGATTGGAGGTGACTCGTGAGTGAAAAGTTGTCCTCAACGCAATCGGGGTAGTTAACCGGAGAATCTGGGGGTCCCTCTTTCCGGAAGTGCCTATCCGGACTGGTTTTCGTGGTCGGATCTCGGCCCACCTCAATCCCTCGAAGCCCTTCTTCTCTCCAAAAAAGCCTTCGTGAGAAGGACCGTCTCCTTCACTCCTTCCGGCTGGGCGGCTCGGAATAGCCCGAAGACGTAGACTGGGGCTCTGGCGTCGGCGAAAAAAGGAAAGCCCAGGCATATCGTTTGGCAACGCACCTGGGCTTTCACACAACCAAGATCCGGAAGATTTTGGTCGTTCCTTCCATTCTCTCCTGGATTGCGGCTTTGTCCAGACCCTTGCTCGTCGGCGGGGAGGGACGCGATCCGGGAGTCCTGCCGGGAATTCAATTGTGGGCTATGCGGTGAGATCGTCACCGTCTGCTCACGGTGTGACCATGGTCGCAAGTATTGCTCCAAGGCTTGCTCCCAGCAAGCGCGGCGTCTCTTGCTTCGCGAATACCGCCGACGCCATCAACAGACCGAAGCCGGTCGTATGGGAAATGCGCGTCGACAGAGGGACCACTATCGACGTGTGTGTGAAAGGAGTGTCGAACAAAAAGAAGAAAACCTAACGGATCACGGTTCAGCCGGTTTGAAGAATCGCTTTAATCAATCCGAGTCGGTGGCGACGGAGCTCAAGCACGAGTTGAAAAGCATTCGCATGGACGCCGGTACTTCCAGTGATCGCTGCAACCGGAGTCTTCTTGAGATCCGGTGCGATTTCTGCGGTTGCCTTATCGCGTTCGACCGTCGATCTACGATTCCGGACTCTCGGAAACGGACTGAGGAGACAAGGACATTGCTGCCAAGAGGAGTTACCAAGCCGTGACGATTCAAAAACGCCCATTGGTCGTCGATCGCATTCGGAGCCTGCCACCAGTGGGTTGGTCCTGGATTGATCGTCGCTTTCTAGGTGAGCATGCTGAGCGATTGGGGGGAGACGATATATTGCTCTACTTCTTCCTGGCGGCGGTAAGTGACAAGGTCGGGCTCTCCTACTATTCCGACCGGAGCATCTCTACTCGCATTCGTATTGGCGAAGGTCGAGTTGTCTCGGCCCGGGGATCACTTGAATATCACGACTTGATTGCCTACGAGGCGCCACTTTACCAGGTCCTCTCGCTTCCTCGTCATGAAGGAAAGTCGAGAGCGTACCGATGAACAGCAAAGAGCCATCCAGACGAGAAGATTCCGCATTGCGGAAACTTCCGCATTCTTACCGATCCCACACTTCTTGGGCGATCGCCATATCGATTGCTTGACGGTGACGATAGAGAGATCGCCACAGCCAACGAGTTTCTCGATGTCCAAGTGCTTCGAGGGCTTTCTCCGAGGACTCTTCGGACATACGCCTACGCTCTTCTGAGTATTTGGAGATGGATGACAGCGGAATCTCTTTGCGTTGAGCAACTGACCGAGACTCATCTTCTAGAGTACATACGTCACGTCCGGGAATGCAAGGAAGCGGAGAGACCACCCGCAGCTCGCTCGATTAATCTTCGTCTTCTTGTAATCCGCTTGCTCTTCGGATTTTGTAACGGACGATCTCTTCCGTCGAGTCGATCGAGCATGTTCCCAGAGCACGAGAGTAGCTCTGCCATGAAACCACTCGGTTATGGGTACGTGAAGAGAAGACGTACCACTTACTCGAAACTCAAGGTCAAGGTACCATCCCGGGTCATCATTCCTCTCTCACGTAGAGATGTGGCTCGCTTCTTTGATGGGCTTCGGACCTGGCGTGACCTATCGTTGGTTTCCCTCATGCTTCTCTCTGGCCTGCGCTCTTGCGAGGTTGTCGAAATGAAAGTAGAGGACCTAAGTCTTATACGAGGAGAAGTCCGTACTCGAGGAAAGGGAGATAAGGATCGCGTTGTTCCCTTGGCGGCGTATTCGCGTTTGGCTTTGATGCAATATCATCGTCTCGAAAGGCCGGAGACGGAGCACGATTTTGTCTTCGTCAATCTCAAGGGAAGGACAAGGCAATCCAATGAATGTGGAAGGGCTCCGCGGCCTCTTTCGGCATCATCGCAAACGATCCGGTATTCGGAACGCCAATCCTCATCGGTTCAGGCACACGTTTGCTACGGACATGATCCGAGAGGGTGTATCCCTCCCCGTCCTCAAACGTTTGCTTGGCCATAGCCAGCTTGAGATGACCATGCGTTACGTCAATTTTTCCGCCGAGGATGTGAGAGAGGAGTTCGATCGCGCCATCCGCCGACGGCTTAACCGGGATTCAAATGAAGAAAATCTTCCAGACCACCCTGACACACTATCTTGAGCTGAAGAAACGAAGCTGGGCTCCCAGCACGTTCCGGACTCGCCATAGTCAGATCAAGATCTTCTTGTCATTCCTCGAGAAACACTACCCCAAAGTCGAGTCTTTCGAGAGGCTTCGCCGAAGACCGCACATCGAAGCGTGGCTTCGGTATCTTGCGGAGGATCGACAACTCACCGAGCAGACGCGTTGGGCTTCGATCTTCACCGTTCGTCGGTTTCTGGAGACCCTTCGTGAATGGGAGTGGCGTTCTGTTCCGGTATGGGGACTCTTCTTACCGGAAGATGTTCCCGGGGCTGTTCTCGAATCGAAAAAGAAGTCTGCGGTGACGAAGGGGTGTCTGCGTGCACCATTCCAGACGATCCTAGAAAACTATATCGATCTTGCAAGGACAAGAGAACGGCCAGCTACGGCCGAGCACCGTGAGAGGCATATTCGATCCCTTCTCGAGTTTGTCGAACGCGAGTATCCAGAAGTCGAGAGCCTCGATAAGATCCAACGTTCCCCTCATGTTGAGAGTTGGCTCCAGTTCCTCGCTCAACGAGACCCACCCATCAAGAACAATTCTCGGCGCAAATACATCCGCCATGCGCGACGCTTTTTCTGGGATCTTTACAATTGGGGCCGTTTCCCAAGGCCGGGATCGGAGCTCATCTTCGCAGATGACTTTCCAACCAAGGATTTCTATCTTCCCCGACCGCTTCAGAAGGATGATGACAGTCGTCTCTTGATAGCCCTCAGGAAACAAACAGATCCTGACCGGCTGGCCATTCTACTTGCTCGGTTGACCGGACTGAGAGGGGGTGAGCTTGTCCGATTATCTGTGGCCTGCTTGTCGAAGAATAATAATAGATACTCTCTGCATGTTCCGTTGGGGAAGCTCCATAGCGAGAGAGTGATCCCGGTTGATGCGGAAGCCGCTCGAATCGTCGAGAGGCTGCGCCGCTTCCGGGGAAACCGACCTGCGGGCTTACGATCCAACGACGAAACAATCGGTGCGATTTCTTCTGTGCGACAATTCGGGCCGCCTTGTAAATCGAGAACGGTTGAACCGGGCTCTCAAGCGCGTGGCGGTCTCTGCGGGCATTTCCGAGAACGTTCATCTTCATCGGCTAAGGCACACCTACGCAACGGAGTTGCTTCGTCAGGGTGTAAGTCTTCCAGGTGTAATGAGACTTCTCGGTCACCGCACCTTGAAGATGACGCTGCAATACGTGCTCGTCACGAACGAGGATCTCGGCAAAGCTTACATGGACGCTGCGGACAAAGCACACAAGAGGTACTCCGGCCTCAAGACCCTCGGCGCTCCCGCGAACTCGAGGCACGAGGACGGCCCGGACAAGATCGCATCCTCGCTGGACCAAATCGTGGCCAACGTTCAACGTTACCGTTTCGAACATCCCGAACCAACAACAAGGAAGAAGCTAGGTCGACTCGTCGAGCGACTCCGAAGAATCGAACATGACCTTGCCACTCTATTGCTCTAAATGGGGCAACGTAGGTTGGGATATTCTCCGGTTAAGGGTACCCGGTCGTTTTCGTAGGTAAACCCGAGAATGGGGGTCGGGGCACGGGGAGGCCCAGAGTGGTCGGGGGTAAGTGGCGGTGGGGTTGGGGGATGGGGGAAATGGGACGTTTGGCAGGGCATCGGGAGAGATGCCCTTTTTCCGCGATCGATACCTCGATTGCGTTTCGAGGTGAGCCTCAGGGGCTATCGAACTCTCATGGCGGGTGCGCGATAGGGCCGGATATTGCCGAGTGCGGGGCGACCACCGAGTACGGCGAGGGGTTGCCGTCGACGTGGGGGGCGTTCGTATTCAAACCGGCAGGAACGGATGAAAAGAGCGAGATAGAACTCCTTTCAGGTGAGCGACTTCTGAGCGTATGAGTTTTTGGACACCAAGACCTCTACACTACTCCGCCCGGACCACGACCACATTCGTCGCGCTCAAGTTGAGGGGCGAGAGACTTCCCGAGTCCTCCAGGAGTGCTTGAAAAGTGAAGCTGGTCGGGCTGGAAAAGCCCCGTGCCCTCGTTGCGGAAAACGGTGCCGTGGGGGGGGAGCCGAGCTCGAGCACGTTCCCGCAGACCAGGGGCGGCAGGTTATTCGAGCGGATGCAAAAGCGTGGCTGAGGCTGGAGTCCGGGGGTCAGAGCGGTGGGCATGATGAAGCAACCGAGCACTCCGGCGCTGCTGAACACCGAGGTCGGGGCCGCATCCGTCAAATCACCCAGCCAGGCCCAGAGAACGTACCTCGCGCCCGTCGCGGGGCCGCTGGCGCTTGCGGCCAGGGACAGCGTCAGAGGCTCATCGAGCCCGAGCTCCACGGTGCGGTCGGGCCCACCGAAGTCTCCGTTGGCGCTGAGGACGTTCTGGGGAGTCGCGGCGACTCCGAGGTTGACGTTTCCTGCGCCGCATTCAACGACCGTGAACGGATAGGCCGCGATGTTGCTGATCAGGGGAGAGTTCGTGCCCTCTTGCCCATCGGTGGCGAAGGCGTAGAGGACGTGCTCCCCGGGAATGAGCTCATCCGTACGGATCGTGCCGAAGACGCGGAAAGGGGCCTGCTTGGTGGAGGCGAGAAACTCCGGACCTTCCCAGTCTCCCGTCCAGGTGTCGACCTGGTAGAAGACGGAAGAGCGACTCTGGTTCTCGCACGCTGTCGCGGGAAGAAACTCACAGAGAGCGTCGATCGTGAACTCGGGACAGAGCTCGATCGAGACGTTGTTCGGGAGCGGGGTGACGGTCACGTCGATGGGAATCTCCTGAACGAGACGTTCCTCGAAGACGAATGCATCGTCAGCACCAGTGGCGGTTGCAACGTAGGTCTTGTTGGTGATCGGGTTGACCGCCAGGGCCTGAGGGCCAGCCCCGACGTTGAAGAAGGTCTGAAGACGGTTGCTCTCGCTGGCGTCCATCACCGTCATGCTGTTCCCGGCCCGGTTCGTAAAATAGATCTTGTTGGTCACGGGGTTCACGGAAACGCCACTAGGGCCGCTTGAAAAGGGGGCGTCGGTGAAGGTCTCCGTCGTGTTGTCCTCTCCGTCGATGACGGTATAGTCGCTGGTGTTGAAATTGGCCACGTAGATCTTGTTCGTGATCTGGTTGACCGCAACGGCCCTAGGGCTTTCCCCGACGGTCACCGTGCTCGTCGAGTTGTCGTCGCCGTCGATGACCGTGACGGTGTCGTTGCCAGGGGTGTTGCCTTGGTTGGCCACGTAGATCTTGTTGGTGGCTTGGTTGATCGCGACGGCTACGGGGACATCTCCGACGTTCACCGTGCTTGTCGAGTTGTCGCCGCCGTCAATGACCGTGACGGTGTTGCTGTCCCTATTGACCACATAGATCTTGTTTGTGATCTGGTTGACCGCGATGGCCTGGGGATTGTCCCCGACGTTCACCGTTCTCGAGGAGTTGTTTCTGTTGCCGTCGATGACCGTGGCGGTGTCGCTGTCTCGGTTCGCAGTGTAGATTCTGTTCGTGATCGTGTTGATGGCCAGGGCGACCGGGCCTTGACCCACAAGAATGGTCGTCGTTGAGTTGTCGTTTCCGTCGATCACGGTCACGTTCGCGCTTCCGCTGTTGGCTGCGTAGATCTTGTTCGTGATGGGATTCACCGCCACGAAGAACGGAAACGTTCCGGCGGGGACGGTGACCGTTGTGTTGTCGCTCCCGTCGATCACGGTGACGCTACTGCTTCCAAAGTTGGCGGTGTAGATCTTGTTGGTCACGGGATTGACGGCAACGGAGAGTGATTGCTGACCATCGGGAATGGTCGTCCTCTGGAATATGTTGGCATCGAGCACGGTCACGTCGTTGCTCATCCCGTTTGCCACGAAGACCTTGTTTGTGATGGGGTTGATCGCGAGGGCACGGGGATCGGTTCCTGTGTCGAGCGTGTCTTCGGCGAGATCACTGGCTCCGTCGATCAGCGTCACGCCGTCCTCGGTCACGACGTAGATCTTGTTGGTGAGCGGATTCACCGCAACGGTGCGAGGGGTCGCGAAGGCGTCGATGCCCATCGAGGAGTTGTCGCTGCCGTCGATCACGAACATGTCGTTCGTGCTGCCGTTGACGACGTAGATCTTGTTCGTGGCCGAATTCACCCCCAGGTTGAGGGCAAATCCGACCCCGCTCACCGTGGCCGTAGAGTTGTCTGTCCCGTCGATGACCTTCACGTCGGCCTGAGCCGCGACGTAGATCTTGTTCGTGACGGGGTTGACCGCGATGCCGGTCGGGAGTCCGCCCGTGTTCACGGTAACGAAGGAGTTGTCGGATCCGTCGATCACGGCCACGGTTCCGGCGAGCTGGTTGGCGACGTAGATCTTGTTCGTCACGGCGTTCACGGCGATCGCAATCGGGCGGACGCCGAGGTTGATGGTCGAGGTCGATCCGCCCGGGTTGATGACCGTGATGCTGTCGCTCCCGAAATTCACCACATAGGCCCTGGCTGTGGCTGGGTTCACGGCCACCGCGATGGGATCGTTCCCCGTGGCGACGGTTGTCGTCGAGTTGTCGTTACCGTTGATGACGGTCACGTTGTTGCTGTCTTTGTTCGCCACGTAGACGGCGTTTGTCACGCCGTTGACGGCTATCGCCACGGGGCGATCGCCCACCGTGACGGTCTGGGTCGAGCTGTCCCGACCGTCGATCACGGTGACGGTGTCGTCGTTCGAGTTCGCCACGAAGATCTTGTTGGCCCGCACCGCCATGGCCACCGCGACAGGAGTGGCGCCCACGGGTATGGTCGTTTCGGCCAGGACGGGAGGCATGGTGAACCCCAGTATGAACAGGAGCAGCAAGACCGCGCCTCTCACCGATGAGCGCCCGCTCGAGAGTCTACTTTTCCGGCTCGTTTTCTGGCCCTGGCTCCGTCGCATGAGGAATCTCCCTGTTGTGCATTTCCCGGCGGACCCCCCAAGAATGGCTGGCCCCTTTGCGTTGTCTCCCGTAGTCGCTCTTCCGGGGGCCGAATTCGGCGCAGGCCCGCAGAGCAGCCACGGATCGTCCACCAGGACGACGTCTTGGGCAAGAGGAAACGGAAAAAGGTGAAACTTTTCTCGGGGACCCTCCTGGGGAGGAGTTGGAGAGAGAATCGACACGGCGGCGCGATCTGTGATGAACTACGTGACTTGTGGGGAGCAGGTCAGCCTGAGTCCTCAGCGCCGACGTGACTTCAATGCCACGCGAGTGAGCGTGACGATCGGGAGATGTCTGCGTGCTTTTGGGGAGATCCTGAAGTGCCTCGATTGCGTAGCCTGATTGCTCGGGACGGTTTACGTTTCTGAGACGACCGCCGGTCGCTTCTTAAGGACAACTTTTTGGCCTCGTTGTTGGCCGCAGCCAAGATCGACGCAAGTCATGCCGCCCAAAGATGTTGACCGAATATCCGAGTAGTTGTCTCTACGCACTCGGGGATCCGAGCCAAAGATAAGGCCGAATGGGGATTGGGGCTTGGGCTCGATTAGGGTTCAGGAGAGCTTACTGACGTCCACGCCAGTACATCGGGCGTCGATTGAGGTTCATGATCGCGAGAATGCGGATCCCGACATCTGTAGTTCGATAGAGAACTCCATACGGAAAACCTCGAGTCAAGCGCCTCCGAACGGATCCGCGCAGAATGGGAGACGCTCCCGGGAATTCCAAAATGGCCGCGACGCTTCGCTCGATCTCGTCAAGGAATGCGATACCCAGGCCGGAAATCCCCGATTCGTAGAAGCGGGTAGCTTCGTTGAGTTCTTGCTCGCGAGATAGTGGAAACTGACCCGATCCACTCACTCGAGTTCCGACCGGGCGTCGCGGAACACATCTCCTGCAGACCGTCGTGATTTGGGATCGTCCTGCATTTCAGCATCCCGACGCGCGGCTTCGATCGCCCACAACTTGTCATTCTCCTCAGGCGAGAGATTCTCCAGGCTGCCGAGAAGCTTGTTTGCCAAACGTGCTCGGGACTTGGGATCGAGTTTTAGGGCTTCGGCCTCGATTTCTTCGATGGTCATGGGGGTCTATTCTACATCCGCTCAGGGCCGTTGGACTGGTTCTTTTCTGACTCGCGCTACGGAGGCCTCCTTCGGAGGCCGAAGTTTACGTTTCCGTCTCTTTCGCCGAGGCGAAGTGAAGATAAGGCCGAATTGGGGAATGTGGACTCCGGCCGATGGTGATGTAAGTGGCAATGAGGTTACGGGATAGGGATAAGTTGTAAATCTTATTCCGGGGGGATGATTCACCTAAAGACAATATACTCCCTCTTGGATTTTAGGAATATATGGTTTTAATAATTGACAAATATCCGTTTAGAGCGACAATTTGTCAATATGTGGCTTGAACGAGAAATCTCAGATCGGGTCCTGGAGCTGAGTCGTGCCTTCCCGGCGCTTATCCTGACGGGGGCTCGTCAGACAGGGAAGACCTCGCTGCTCCGCCGGCTCTTCCCGGACCACAACTATGTGAGCCTAGACCTCCGCGCATCCGCTGAGGAAGCCGAGGAATCCCCGACAAGTTTCCTCGCCGCGCATCCGCCGCCGGTCTTGATCGACGAGGTGCAATACGCGCCAGGGCTATTCCGGCACCTCAAGGTCGCGATCGACGCCAACCGTGAAGCGCGAGGCCAATTCATTCTCACTGGTTCGCAGAGATTCACATTGATGAAGGAGGTCAGCGACAGCCTTGCGGGGCGCTGCGCGATCGTGACTCTACCTGGCCTCACCGTGC
Organism: Planctomycetota bacterium; assembly: GCA_029260825.1. GTDB lineage: Bacteria > Planctomycetota > JACOTG01 > JACOTG01 > JAJDCM01 > JAJDCM01. Next base: position 20,536 of record JAJDCM010000054.1, read on the forward strand.
GGGAGATCCGATCCAGCGGCTGGGCGCCAACCGATCTTCACGCCCAAGCAGAATTGGTTGTACGCGGTGCCTTTCCAGAGCTCTGGGCCGATCGATCCATCCCTTCGCGAGAGTTTTACCAGTCGTATGTCGCCACATATCTCGAGCGGGACCTGCGCCAGCTTCTCCGAGTCGGAAATCTTCGTGACTTCGAACGCTTCTTGCGAGTCTGCGCTGCGCGTGCGAGTCAAACCTTGAACAAGTCCGAGCTTGCTCGGGATGTCGGGATTTCCCAGACCACCGCAGGAGAGTGGCTCTCTGCGCTTGAAGCTAGCAACCAGATCATTCTACTCGAGCCGTTCTTTGCGAATGTGGGCAAGCGGCTCGTCAAATCCCCCAAGCTGTACTTCTGTGATACCGGGCTCTTGTCCTTTCTCCTCGGTTTGACTTCCGAAGCCCTTGGAACGTCCCCATTGACGGGAGCGCTCTGGGAGAATCTTGTGTTCTTGGAGCTCACGACGTGGCTCAATTACTTCCGACCCGAGTGGACGCTCTGGTTCTATCGCGATCAGCAGCAACGCGAAGCCGATTTCCTCATTCAGGGCCCATGGAACCGCGTTCGAGTTCTCGACGCGAAGTGGTCCGAGGACCCGCCGAAGCAGGCCTTCTCGTCGTGTGAAGTTGTAGCGGGAATAGTCGAACGCGCACGCGACATCACGGAAACAGAGGTTGGCCTGATAGCGCGCTCCACGAGAAACCATCGCTTCGGTGCGAGGAGAACGCTTATTTCTGCTTTCGATGTAGCAGGCTATTTGAGCGAATGACCGGGCCGGTGAAGTAAAAGCGTTAGCCGGTCAAGCCGACCGGTGCGTCTCTGGGCAAAAGTTTACATATCTCACGCGACCGCCGAGGCGATGTGAAGATAGGATAATTGCCAGTCAGTGACTTTGAAGTGGGCGACTTTGTTAACCCGCGCGTTTGGACGCATCAGGGGCCGCTGCACCTCGAAGCAGCCCGTTGACGCTCAGATCCTCGTCCAAGTCCGGCCAGTGGATACCCTGGCCATCACCGACAAATCGCCAGTTTTGGCGCTGTTCTGGATCGGCATGAACCACTTCTCCTCGGAGCACTCCAGCAATAACTTCTCCTCTCCGGGCCGCATGCCCAGAAATCCGAGGAAACCCAAAAACCCAATAAACCCAAGTCGTCGATTGTTCTGCATGGCTGCGCTCCGATCCGTCTGGAGTTCAACTTACTCCTAAACCAGGAGCTCAGGCAGCTGCAGCTCTCGAATTCGACGCGAATCAGCGCTCCAAGCTAGCCTTCAACTTCGCGAACAAGCCTTCGTTGGCCGGAATGAAGAACTTCATCAACTCGTCATAGGCGGGCGAGTCGCGGTAGCCGACACCGTAGGACAAGATCTTGGTGCGTTCCGCGCCCTGGGGCTCGAACACGATCACGTTCATCAAGCGGCCAGCGTCCTGTTTCATGACCTCCGGCCAGCGGTCGGACAGCTCGGCCTGCAAAGTCATCAAGCGCTCGGGAACGTAGTTCACGATATGCAGCACATTGGTGCCCGCGTCACCGATCTTCGCCGCGGCATCGTAGTTGGTCTTGATCGTGCCCCCGGCGCGCAGGTCGACTTCGACAACCGGTGCGGCCCAGGCCATCCAGCCTTCGGCGGTTGCGTAGGCCGCCCAGACTTCCGCGACGGGCGCTTCCACCAGGACTTCTTGCACGAGCACCAACTCATCCGCCACGGTCTTGAGGATGCGGCTTTGAATCGGCTTCTCCGCACGCTCGTCCGGTACGAAATTGCCGGTTGCACCAAGAGCAAGTCCAAGCAACAGAATTGAAAGTTTCGTTTTCATCATCTCTCCATCGGTTCTAGCTGTACTCACTTGCCATCAAATAGCGCATAGGATTGATCGAGTACCTTCCAAAGGAAATCGGCGAATCCAGTCGCTACTCGCAACGGGCAACCAGGTAGACCGGGTGATCGGGAGCCTGAAGATCGATCGCAAACAAGTACGCGAAGATTGCTGGACTGCGACTTCGATGTCGTTCTTCGCGGTTTGGCCGGCTTCGCAGCGGCTCGCCGGCCGACTGCTTTCTTTGTGGTCAGATTCTTCGGGGGCATCTGGTAGTCCTCGTCACAGCGGGTTGCCCATGAGGGGCAGGACAACAGTTCGGTTCCTGACCTGAGACTGTGCTGCTCCTGCATGCTCCAGCTCCTCGGCTTGTGGGCACTCCCGAAAGCGTATAGGTATTCCAAAGCCGCTTTTCGCACAAACTCGATGATATCCAATCCACGACCGAGGACCAAGGGAGGCACAAAGAGTTCTTTCTTTCCCGGCTCAGTGGCCAAGAAAGTCTCACCGAGGACGAACGCGAGCTCACGCCCTTGCGCGATGGAAGGAAGTCGAGAAATGAGAGACATGTTTCACAAAGGTCTTCTGTGGCTTCTCCTCTTGGGTTCTTTTTGGTTGTCTGGGCAGCCGGTGTGGGCGTCCGGTGGTGTGGTCAAGCGGAAGATCGTGTTTGAGCCTCAGGACTTCGATCTGAACGTCCGGATGACGGGTTCGTCCCGCTTCCCAGGTGATCGAGGCCTCCCAATCATGTTCTCCTGGCGAACTTGTCCTGCCTCCGATGCCGACTGTGTCGCCGACCCCTTTGACTCGGGTTCGGTGACGACGACCGACGACTTCATCACATCGCGGATCACCCTCGACAACAACACACGGAATCCCCGGACCCTGAACCTGCTGATTTGCGCCGATCGCTCGGCCCTCAACCCCAAGCTGACACCGAGCGATATCACCGAGTTTTTTCGACCCATTGGCGGTGGGCCTCCGATCATGAATCCAATTACGGCCGAAGCTCCTTCAATCTTGAGATCAAGGTTGCCAGGTTGTCGCCGGTGAATTTGGTTCCTCCGGCCTTGCCGGTCTTGATGCTTTCCAGGTTCGTCGCGAGGATCCTGTTGTCCAGGGAAGCCCGGCCTTTTCGCCTCAAGGTCTCTTCCGAAGCGTGGGAACCCTTGGTGATCCCGGCAATGCCGATGGCATTCCGACTGGTCCACCCGCCACGACGGCAACCATTGATTTTACGGACATCGTGCTCAATCCGACGGATCCCGCTCGCCAGCCGGGTGTCTACCATGTCGTGGACCGGGACGGCGTAGTGCGCTGTTAGGAGAAGATCGGGAATAGGGCAGTCACACCAATACGCGGATTCCGCGCAAGGTGTGTTCAAGGTGATGCGCTTCATTTCCTATGAACTGCGACCTGGACCTTCGCCAAGGATCGAAGCGATGCGGGAAAGAGGCGATGAGTCGCAGTAGAGGCGAAATGACTAGTAGATAGTAAACACTACCTTTACGCACCACAGAAGAATCGTCCACGGTTCTTCCTCTTGAGAGAGAAAGATCCGGAACCAGGAATGCACCCGCCTTCGCCCTGTCGGGCTACGGCGGGCAAGCGATTGTCCGACTGGCTCGCCGCGAGGCGAGCACCGATTGAGGTCAAACTATTCCACGCACAGAACCAGCGCATTGGTCACGCTGAAGTTCACGGGCCCGGCGCTCCCGTTGTCCTGAAGCAATCCCTGGAAGGTGAGCTTGATGGGATTCCCGAGCCCCCCGTTTCTCGTGATCGAGAAGGGAGCAAACGACGGACCCGGTCTCTCTTGCGTCATCCGGCAGACCGCGTTCGGCATGTTGTCCGACCGGATGCAGTAGAGAGGCTGAGGCGATTGGCCCATGTTGAGCGGTGTCGGGTTGACGAGACAACCGATCAAACCTCCGTTGAACGAAAGTGGTGCACCCGACGCATTCGAGAAATCACCGGCCCAGGTCCAGAAGACGTATCGGGCATTTGATGCGGGTCCGCTGGCGCTCGCATCGAGGGAGATCGAGAATGCCTCGTTGGTGTTGACGTTGACGGTGCGGTCGCTTCCTCCCGTCCCGCCATTGATCTTCAGCACTCCCTGGGGAAGGCCTATGCCTCCTACGTTCACGTTCCCTCGCACGCAATCGATCACCGTGAAAGGATAAGCCGCAATCTCGCCGAGAACCGGCGAGAAGCTCGGACTTGACGAGGTTTCCTGCCCGTCAGAGGCGATCGCGTACATGACGTGGCAGCCGTCTTTGAGCACGTCGGTCTGGACCGTGGCCATCGAACCCGCGGGGGTTGCTTTGATCCACTCGCCGGTCCAGGTGTCGATCTGATAGTAGATCTGGGAAATGGCGGGAGTATTGGGAGAGTAAGTGCTCGTGCCCTCGAGAGTAAACTCCGGACGACGTGACACCGACACGTTGTTGGGAAGTGGCGAGATCGTGACGTCGAGTGGAATATCCTGTTCGTCTTGTTCGTCGATGACCGTCAACTCACCATTAAGATCCGTAACGTAGATCTTGCTCGTCACCGGGTTCACCGCTATGGCCAGGGAAAAACTGCCCACGGCCACGGTCTGTGTGGAGTCGTCGGTCCCGTCAACCACCAGGGTCTCGCCGGATTGAATCGTGACATAGATCTTGTTTGTGGTCGGGTTCCCCACCAGGGAAAATACATGTTCCCCAACAATTGTCTGAACGGAGTTATTGTCGTTTCCGTCGATTACCGTTAGCGAGTTAGAGCTCCCAACATACGTTTTGTTTGTGAGCGGGTTCACGAACAACTTACTCGGGTTATCGCCGACGGAAATGTTCACCGTTGTGTTGTTCGCCCCGTCAATCACTGTCGCGTTGTCGTGATTCCGATTGACCACGTAAATTTTGTTTGTGACCGGGTTCACCGCCACGGCTCCAGGAAGTGACCCCACGGTAACGGTCTGGGTCGAGTTGTCCGTCCCGTCGATCACCGTCACGTTGGCGCTGCTTTGGTTTACGACGTAGATCCTATTCGTTACCGGGTTCACCGCCAATGCCTCCGGATGATCCCCTACGTCAACGGTCCGAGTCGAACTGTCACTTCCGTCGATCACCGTCACGATGTCGTCGAAGGCGTGGGTGACATAGATTTTGTTCGTGACCGGGTTCACAGCAACGCAAGTGGGCTGATTGCCAACAGGCACCGTCCCGTCCACGGTGTCGTTGTCGCCGTTTATGACCGTCACGATGTCGTCATCGAAGTGCGTGACATAGATTCTGTTTGTGACCGGGTTCACTGCCGGGACACTGGCAGCGACTGCCCCAACGTTGATCTGCGTGGCGTTTTCGTCCCCGTCGATCACCGTCACGGTATTGGTTTGGTTCTCGACATAGGCTTTGTTTGTGACTGGGTTCACTGCCGCTCCCCGGAGTATGCCGCCAACCTGGACCGTCTCCGTCCCGTACTCTGCCCCGTCGATCACCGTCACAGTGTCGGACTCTTGGTTTGCAACATAAATTCTGTTCGTCACGGGATTCACACCCACCGCACAGGGCTCACTCCCCACACTCTCGGTCTCGGTCAAGTTGGTCGCACCGTCGATCACCGTCACATTGCCGCTGACTTCGTTCGCAACGTAGATTCTGTTCGTTGCCGCGTTCACCCCAACTGAAGATGGACCATCCCCTGCCGGGATCGTGGTGATTACGTTGTCGCTGGTCCCGTCGATCACCGTGACATTGTCTCCGCCCAGGTTCGCAACGTAGATTCTGTTCGTCACCGTGTTCACCCCAAGCGCAACGGGAAAGCCACCGACATTCACGGTCGTCGCCGAGTTGTCGGGACCAAAGATCACCGTCACGGTGCTATCAAAGAAATTCGTGACGTAAATCTTGTTCGTGACCACGTTGACCGCGACATCGCCCGGAGCATCCCCCACGTCGACGGAAACGGTGGAGTTGTTGTCGTTCCCATCGATCACCCAGACCTCGTTGGCGCTTCCCCTGCACACGACGTAAATCTTGTTCGTTACCGTGTTCACCGCCACACTCAGGGGAGAGTCGCCAACAGGCACGGTCTCGGTCGAGTTGTCGCTTCCATCGATCACCGTCACGTTGTCGCTGACGTTATTCGCGACGTAGATCTTGTTGGTCACCGTGTTCACCGCCACCGCCACCGCACCGGCCAGACCGTTGATGGTCTGGGTCGTTTTGGTGGCCCCGTCGATCACCGTCACGCTGTCACCGAAGATGTTGGCGACGTAGACCTTGTTCGTCGTGGGATT
>JAJDCM010000055.1 GCA_029260825.1 Planctomycetota bacterium
CCCCTTCTGGTCGAAGATCCAGGTACAGATGTCGCTGAAACGGGAAAGACCTTCATCCTGTACAGTTTCTTTGGACAGCCTCCGAACGTCAGCCACTTCAGACCCGAAAAACGAGTCAAGCTGGTCTACTACGAAGCTCCCATCCGATATCAGGGGATCGGGATTCTGGGGGTCGTGCTGTGGATCAGCCTGTGGCTACGGGGAACGACTCTGAGTTTCATGAGTCGAAGAGCCCGGCCTTTCGCCGTGGCGGCGGGTCTTTGCATTCTGGCCAATATGGCCCTTCATTCTTATTACGGCACCCGCGAGCTATTCCTCTACACACCTCATTTTGCGTTCGTCATGATCTTCATCAGCTTGAACAGGCATGCCCGCAGAAACAATGCTGTCCGGGTATGCACCTGGCTCGTGGCTCTCCTTGCCGGAGTCATCAACCTTGGAGTGGTTCACAACGTCATCGAGACCTTCGGAACTCAATCGTCCGCCGCTTACAGCTCTCCCAGGGTAAGTTGTCCGGATTCTCGGCCTGCTAACCCTTCCTTGAAGTGGCGCCTGCAGACGGACACATAGGACTCATTTCCCCCGATCTTCACCTGATCGCCGGATCGAACCGGATTGCCATCACTATCGAGCCGCATCACCATCGTTGCCTTTTTGCCGCAATGACAGATGGTTTTGATCTCGGTGATGCTGTCCGCCCAGGCAAGTAGGTGCTGGCTTCCTTCGAACAGGTTCCCTTGAAAATCCGTCCGAAGTCCGTAGGCAAGAACTGGAATCGAAAGCTGGTCAGCGACCTCTCCCAGTTGATAGACCTGATCCCGGGTGAGAAACTGTGCCTCATCGACAAAAATACACCCCACCCTGTTTTCCTGATGAACGGTGTCTACTAGCTGGAACAGATCTTCCAGATGACTGAACTCAGTGGCTTCCGAGGACAAACCTATTCTGGAAGTAACTTTCCCCGCGCCAAATCGGGTGTCGATGGACGGCAGAAGAACAATCGTCTGCATCCCTCGTTCCCGGTAGTTGTAGCTTGCCTGGAGCAGGACCGTCGATTTGCCCGCATTCATCGCCGAGTAGTAATAGTATAGCTTCGCCATCAACACATCCTCATAGCCACCACTAGAACCGAATTCGAATCATGATCGGATCATGGTCGCTCACCCCACGAGACCCATCTTGCGGATAGTCCGCCGGCCAATCGCAATTGATGTGGACCGCGTCAGCTCCCACCAGCTGCTCCCGGAGAGATGGTGACAAGAAGAGATGATCGAGAGTTTGGGCCTGTCCCTGATACACATAGGAGTAAGCACTTCTGGAATCGTTCGAACACAAGAAATCGTAAACGTTCGCCAGGCCCGCTTCATACAGAGGAGCCAATTGATCGCTTGGATGCTGGGGGTGACCCGAAGGAAATGGATCATCCGGGCGCGGATAGACATTCAAGTCTCCTCCAACAATGACCCAGCCATCGGGTTCAGCGGACAATGCTGCCTGAGCCAACGAAGCGACGAACTTTGCCTGCTCACGGCGCACCCCGACTCGACGATCGGGCCCGCTGCTGAAGTGGTTGTTGATCAGAAGGAGAGTGACCGGCTCGAGGACGCCTGGTTTTTCCCGAGAGATCGAGAACTGGATCACCTGGGGGGGGCGGGAAAAAACCTGTCCTGCAAAACCCTCTCGATCACCCTTCATCTCGGAAGGGAGCGAGGCGTTGAAGGCCTTCGGGTTCTCCACGTGGCGATTCATCTCATGAGCGGATCCCGGGTAAGAGAGCTCCGGATGATCGCCGAAAAGACCCTCGCGCCCGGCCGTCGAGAGAGTCACTCGATCCGATCGAAAAAGATAGCCACAGACGATCCCGCGCGCGTCGGCGCCGTCTCGGTCCAGAGTCGAGTCGTAGGAGATCCCCCATCCTCGCCAAAGCTCCCGCGTCAGATCTTGGAGCACATCGGGACGACCGTCCCCTCCCTCCGAAACGACCCTCCCTTCGAGCTCACTGCAAATGTCCTGATCCTCAAGTTCCTGAAGCAGAAGAACGTCAGGAGAATGGAGATCGACGGCAATCTGCCGGGCAAGGTCGCCCAACCTCTGGCGATAATGAAGCTCACTCCGGGGAAGATAATTGAAGGGTGGCCGGATCCCTCTCTCTCCCGGATCCGAAGGAGCATCATTCTTGTCGCCCGGATCATCTCGATGATCGTAAAGATTCTCGATGTTGAACGTGGCGATGGAGAACTCCCGAGATCTTACCGGCCCCTTGGCGTTCCCCAAACGCGATGGATCCGGTCCGGGTTCAAACCGAGGAACCGAATCCACCTGGACCCTGTACTTCCCATAGGCAAAGTCGAGGGCTCCAGAAACGGCGGTGGAAAGTACATCAAACGTGCGAACTGCCGGAAGAACCGGCGTCTCTCGTTGAGACTGAAGAGTCAGGTCGTTCCCAGCAAGGCAGATCCGCTCCCCGTTGCCGTCGTCAAAACTCCGCTCGGGATCGTTGTCGAGCGGATGGGGATCCCGAAAAACCCTTCGTTCATAAGGCGCCTTCCTCCGTCCAAAGCTGCCAGCGCCGGGAGTGACGTACACTTCGCCGTGAGATGATCTCCCGGACAACGCAATGGCTTTGGCCGGCACCTGAACCCTCATTCCCTCGAGACGCTCCAGATTGCGCTCCGTCTCGACAAGGCTCTCACTGAATGAAAGAACGGTTACCGGCACGCTCTGGTCCAGACTCACTCCAGATCGGACACGACGGACCAAAGATGGCTTTTCAAGACGGGTAAGATTGTATCGCTCCGAGACGGAACCACGGACAAGAAGTTCGTCTCCGATCAGAGGTCGATAACCATGACTCCCATCCGCAAGTTCGTTTTCTCTCCCAAGGTCGAGGAAGATTCCATCCGAAGTGAGAGGATTGTTGTCCGAATTCTCGACCGTTTCCTGGAGGAAGAGCCCATACCTCACGTTGCCCGGGCTTCCGGTTTTGATGAGTTGGTGAACGACTCCCCGGAGGAGAACGACTTTTCCCTGGTAGGGAGATGAGTGACTTGGCCCTCGATGGCTCTCATTGACGACTCCCTGGACCAGGCCAATCGGAAGCGGGAGATCGTCACTCCAGGCAGACCGAGAACCAGGAAAAACGCACCAGGCCCCGAGAGCCAGAGCACAAATCTTTGCAGCAGCTCGCATGCGGGGTTGCCCCAGGTTATGAGAGTCAGGCGGGAGAGAGAAAGGCCTCCGCCTTCGCCCTGCGGGCTTCGGCGGACTTATCGGGGTATGCGCCCGATTTCACGAAACCGAGGAATTCTTGCGACTCATCTCGGACGCCACGCCATCGCGCTCCGATTCGAAGTTTGTCCCCACCGACTCCGAGTCTCCCGGAATCATCTCACCAATGAAAGGAAGATGCCGCCAAAGGCCGTTGTAGTCGAGTCCGTAGCCGACTAGAAACTTGTTCTCGACCTCAAACCCGACATAGTCAGGCTCGAGGGGATAGTCGGAAAGCTGACAGCCTTCTTTTCGCAGGAGAACGGCGGTTTCGAGCCGTGAAGGATTCCATTCGGAAAGAGCACGGACGACCCGATGCAGGGTCTTTCCGCTGTCGAGAATCTCATCGAGAATCAGAACATGACAGCCCGTGACCTTCGTCTGGTCGAGCAGGCTCAGGTCAAGATGGAGCTCCCCCGAGGAAATCCCCACGTAGCTCTTGGCCCGTACGAATTCGACATGAACCGAGAGATGCTCGAGACTCCTGATCAAATCGGCAGTAAAAAGGAGGCTCCCGGTCAAAACACAAATCACGGTGATCTCACCCGATGGGCAAGAATTACGAACATCCCGACCGAGTTCGCTGATCCTGGCCCGGATGGTCTCTTCGTCGATTAGACTGTTGACTTGCATGGCGCTCTCGGTCCTCCCTTGGTCGGTCCAAACTTACAAGATACCCGGGAATCCAGGAGGGAAGCAAACCTCTTCGGTAGTTTTTCCGATCTCCTTCCTTAATAATGTGGCTCATGCTGACCGTGATCGACGGCCGGCTCCTGCTGAAACCAGTCCACCTGTAACTAGCCAAGGCGAGAAACTTCATGCTGGAACGCATGCTCGGAGTCCTGGGAGTGCTGGTATTCCTGGGTTTGACCTATCTTTTGTCCTCGAATCGACGCGCCGTTGACTTCCGAACCGTATTCGTTGGCCTGGGAATTCAGGTAGGACTCGCTCTGATCGTCCTGAAAACCCAGATCGGCCAGTCGTTTTTTGGCTTTGTCGGGGATCTCGTGAACAAATTCCTCGAATTCACCAACGAGGGAAGCGAGCTCATCTTCGGCAGCCAGATCATCGTCGAGAAGAAGCTCGGGATCGTCTTTGCGTTTCACGTGCTTCCCTCGGTGATCTTCATTTCCGCCTTTTTCACCTTTCTCTACCATTACGGCATCCTCCAGGCGATCGTCAAAGCCATGGCCTGGGCCATGATGCGCTTGATGCGAGTCAGCGGAGCCGAGAGCCTGAGCAGTGCAGCAAACGTCTTCATGGGGCAGACGGAGGCGCCGATCATCGTCAAGCCCTACATCGCGAAAATGACCCGCTCCGAACTGGCGTGCCTCATGCTCTCCGGCATGGCGACCATCAGTGGCGGAATCATGGCCGCCTATATCAGCATGGGGATCGAGGCGCAGGCTCTCCTCACGGCGAGCGTCATGGCAGCCCCCGGAGCCATCGTGATCGCCAAGATCCTCGTTCCCGAGACGGAAGACCCCCTGACCCGCGGGGTGGTTCGAATCGATGTCGAGAAAACCTCGGTGAACTTCGTGGACGCCCTTGCTCAAGGGGCTTCCGATGGCATGAAGCTCTGTCTCAATATTGCGGCAATGCTCATCGCGTTTCTTGCCATGGTCGCCTTGATGGACGGCCTCCTCTCTTTGATCGACCCGGACCTCACCCTGAGCCGGATCTTCAGCTGGATCTTTGCCCCCGTTGCCTACCTTCTCGGGATTTCAAGCGTGGATTCCTCCCAGGTGGCAAGCTTGCTCGGAACAAAACTGGTTCTCACCGAGTTTGTTGCCTACGCCAATCTCCTCTCCCTGGAAGGGGAAAACGCGCTGAGCCCGCGCTCAACGATGATCGTCACCTTCGCTCTCTGCGGGTTCGCCAACATCGGTTCGGTCGGAATCCAGCTTGGAGGCATCGGGGCCATGGCTCCGAGCAGAAGAGGCGACCTGGCAAAGCTATCCTTTCGAGCGCTTTACGGAGGATTCGTCGCATCGCTCCTGAATGCGGCCATCGCCGGAATCCTCATGGACTGATGAGCTGAAATCGTTGGAGGCAACCCATGACCGCTGCGCCCACGGACTCGACATCCACAACCTCAGAAATGAGTTGCCTTCTGGAGGCGAGGGACCATGTTCGATCGAGAACATCGTTCACTCCGAAAGTCACTCTCTTCCTCGGATCCGGGCTGGGCTCCATCATCGAAGGGATGGAAACCGAGGCAGAGTTTCCATCCGCGGAAATCCCCCACTTCCCCAGATGTACGGTTCAGGGGCACGACGGCCGTCTCTTGCTGGGACGTCTGGGAGGAGTCGACTGCGCGGTCCAAAGCGGCCGATTCCATCTCTATGAAGGGCATCCGGCCAGGGTCTGTGTCAGGCCACTTCGACTGTCCAGGCTCCTCGGGTCCGAAATCCTCCTCGTAACCAACGCGGCCGGGGGAATCCACCAGGATCTGAACCCCGGAACGCTGATGCTCCTCACCGACCACTTGAATCTCACCGGCCAAAACCCCCTCACCGGCGAAAATGTAGACGAACTTGGCCCTCGCTTCTCCGATATGACCCAGGCCTACGACCTTCGCCTTCAGGAGATCGCACGGAACCAGGCAAAGAACCAGAGCGTGGTTCTCCGGGAGGGAATCTATGCTGCCTTGCCGGGACCCTGCTACGAGACTCCCGCGGAGGTCCGGATGATTCAGACGCTCGGTGCCGACGCGGTCGGAATGTCTACGGTTCCGGAAGCCATCGCGGCGGTTCACTGTGGCATGCGGGTTCTGGGGCTGAGCTGCATCACAAATCGAGCTGCAGGCTTGAGCTCAGGAACCCTTTCCCATGAAGAAGTCGTCGAGGTCACCCGCAAAGCAACCGAGACGATTCGCAATCTCATGCTGGGAATCCTGGGCGATCTTGCGGAGAGCACGTCATGACCCGAGACCAGGCCGAAACTCTTGTTTCAAGCGCTCAAAAAGCCAGAGAGCGTGCTTATGCTCCCTACTCGAACTACCACGTAGGAGCCGCTCTTCTTGGCGAGGACGGAGAGATTTACTCCGGGTGCAACGTGGAGAACTCCTCTTACGGAGCGACGATTTGTGCCGAGCGGGTCGCTGTCTTTGCCGCCGTGGCGAAAGGTTGCAGGAACTTTGAAGCCCTTGCTCTTGCGACGGGTGGAAAAGAGCCGGCTCCCCCCTGTGGAATGTGCCTACAAGTTCTGGCCGAGTTTGCCCCGAGTCTCCCCGTACTGCTCTCGTGCCCGGAGGGCGACCCGATCGAAACAACTCTCGAAATCCTGCTGCCCCGCCAGTTCAATCGAGACGAGCTGAGCTAGCCGTAGAAATCGGGTGAGGTGGTAGCAATCCCGCGAGCAATTCGCAGGAGGAGGGCAGACTATCGAATCGGGACGTTGACGCAGTTCGTCTGCTCAAACACTCCGTTGATCTTCACCGCGGCGTGAGAGTTTCTCGTGATGTCCGTGGCCGTATTCACCATCCAGTCAACCGTGGCGATCCCGGCGCCATTGGTGGAAAGGATCGCCGGTCGTCTCTTCACGTCAAAGGGAGGAATCGAACAAAAGTCAAATCCTACCCGGGGAAAGATCCCCTGGGGACCGACAATGAAACCGACCTTGCTGTTCGGCGGACCTTGAACCGTGAACGTCACGGTTCCTCCTACCTGGTTATCACCAGCCCAGCTCAGCAAAGGAGGATCGGAAACAAGAGGCACGATCAGATCCACGATGACGGGACGGTGATCGGCAGCAAAGCCAGAAGCAAGGTTTGCATTGACCGGATACCCCACCAGCTCCAGCGGCATCGCGGACGCCGGAATCGAGGAAGAGTTAAAAACGAACTGGTTGCGAGCAGTCGCGATGCTGTCTTGCCAGGCAACGTAGTCGAGCTTGCTGGACGATTGAGTCGCTCGGCTTCCGTTGAAAATATTGATCGACGTATCGAAAACCATGTCGGTTTGATCCCGATCGGTTCCATCCGTCCCACCGGCAAATTCGGCGCGAATCAGCCAATCAGCCGGACCCTTTCGCCCGTTTGTCTGTTCATCCTCATTCCAGTCGCCCCCCAGGACAACCGGTGTGTTTGTCGGCAAGATGCTGGTCACCGCAGGGGTATCAATGATGCGTCCTCGAGGATCGGGAGATCCGGTGCCGGCCCCGTTCAAGAGGTGATCAATGAAATAAGCGACATTCTGGGAAGCCGTGATCCGCTGAGCCCGAGAGCTCGAATCCCCCCCACTCTTCAGATGAGCGTTTCCCACCACGAGATCACCGGCATAGATCCCGTCATAGAGATCGATCTCGGCAAACGCAAAACCGCGGATGCCACCGTCCCCTCCCGGGGAATAGAGATCAGAAATGATGAACGGAATATCGCTGTATTGATCCCGGTTGTCCCCGTTGATGTCCGAAAACGGAAATCGACTGAGGATGACGTTGCGATTGAATCCATCAGAATCCGTGCTGACGAAGATGTAGGGAAGGTCATAGCCGGGGGAATAGAGCTGAACGTAGGAAGTCACAGGAGGGGTTCCAACCTTGAACGGATCGTTCCCTCCATGGAGCCACAGGTTCAGGGTGAGCAACAGGTTGGCGACCGAATCCGCTCCGCTCCCGGTCCCGTTTCCCGAGTTATCTGCTGTTTCCTGAAGAAGCAGGACATCCGGACGGAGGGAAGCGACGATGCGGGTAATCGCATTCCAGTTGTTCAGGCCGTCGGTCTTGTCATTCGATGAACAGAGACCATCCTGGACATTCCAGGTCATCACCCGGATGTCACCACCGGATTCCTTGCCCCAGATACCGTTTCCGGGATCATATTGAGCAAAGCAAGGAAAAGCGGCGATCCCAACACCTACCAGCCCGATCAAAGCGACAGCAAGACCTGAACGACGGTTGATCATCTTGACCATTCCTAAACCAGTGCCTTCATCCGAATCACAGAATTGACTGCAAACAAATCTGGAAACTAATTCCCCGGCCGCGGCGACCCGGGCTTGATGGGCGCCGGCTCCTTGAACGTCTGGAGACCCGGTTCAAGAGAACCCAGATAAAGCATGACTTGATATTCCTGGTCGAGACTGCTCGGGTCTCCCCCGCCTCCGGTCACCTTGACGAAGTTTCCATCCCCATTGACGTCGTACACGATCTCGGCATTGATGACCAGACCACCGAAAGTTTTCGGGCTGGCGTGGTCGAGCCCACCCGGGAAGTACCCGGTGACCGTGGATTGGTTCATGTTCCCCGAGAATGCCGTCGAGGACGTGACCGAGTTGCTATCAGCAATGGAAAGGAATCGAATCTGATAGTCAGTATCGGAATTCTGACCGCGGAAGACTCTTCCTGCGGTGAAGATCAGCTCAAGGTCCCAGGCATGAGCACCCGGATCGTAGATTCCCCGGACGAGGCCGGTGGCAAAGCTCCCGGAGAGAAGTTCGATCGCCCCGAGAAACCAGATGTTTCCCACGGAATCGATCATCGGAGGTCCAATCGACGGGCCAAGCGGGGTTCCGCCGGTCACGTTCGAAAGGAGTGTGAGCCATCCCACGGTTCTGCCGGCTTTGCCGTCGAGAATGGGTTTGCCCCGGCCTGTCGCCGAGTCGAATGAGTAGGCGGCAATCCCCCAGTCGTCCGAAACACCGTTCGAGCGAATGACGGCGATGTAGTTGAGCGGATTGTCGGTGCTTGCAACGGTCGGGAAGCCCACCACACCTGCCGCCAGCATGACTCGGTTCTGTGCGGAGCCTACCGCGGTCGAGCCGTTTCCACCCCGGAAGGCGACCTGACTGGCATAGAGCATGAACTCATTTTGTCCCGCTCCCACGAGACTGGGATCGAAGCCGGTCCGATTGTCCTTGATCACGTTGGATGGGGGAAGACTGTAGAGCCGGTTGCCGGTGATGTTGCCGTTTACGTCAAGACCCCAAACGTTGATCGAGTCGGTCGGGCCACCACCGCCACCCGTCTTCGCGAAGAAAGCGGCCGTACCACCGGAATTGTTCAGGAAGTTGAAGTTGTTTCGGGTGTACGCGACATTGCCTCGTTGATCGGAAGCACCAAAGGCCAGGTGAGTGCTCACCGTTGCAAGGTTGCACGCGGTGCTCTCATAGACGTAGTTCGTGTTGAAGTTGCCGGTGATCACAACCGGGCGCCCCGCGACATCCGTGGGAATCTGGTTCGGAGGGTTATGAACCGTCGGGGAATTCGCGAGAATGACCTTGTGGGCGGCCGGGTCGTCAAAAGCACCGGCGCCGTCCAGGACGTTGAGAATGGAACTGTTCCGGGTGGACATGTTCACACGATAGAGATTGTTCCCGGAAACGGGGGTGAGACCACAGCCAACGGCCGTACCAAAATCGTCCGCGCGAAAATGAACATTTCCGGAGGCATCGACTCCCCCCATTCCCACCTGAGCAAGATTGCAGGTTCCGTTCACGCCATTGACCGCAGCCACCACACGGCTCACGAACAGACGCTTCGGAATCGCAGGGTCGTAGTTCACAACACCGCCAACGATGTGGTTCCCGTTTCCACCGAAAGTTGCAAAGGCAACGGCGAACTGATTTCCGATTCTGTTTACCGTAGAAACGGGAGTGCCGGGATCATTCGTCGCACTGTTCCCGTTGACCCCAAGACCCTGTCCCTTCCAGACACGGTACCGATTCCGCAGAAATGGAACTCCCCGGAGGGTCGTGCTGCTCATTGCCTGGGCACTGATCAGGTCGCTGTAGAACGCCTGGGTGGTTGATGAGTCCAGCTCGGACTTGATCAAAGGGGCGATCCCGAAATCCGTGCCCCAGGAGCCTCGTATTGGAGTGAGATCCACCACATAATTGTTAACTTGCTCGGTAGCGTCATAAACGCTCACCGCATCCCCGGGGAACCCTTGCTGCTTGGATACACTATCCTGCGCCAAGCTCACACTCGGGATGCAAAAGACGAACGCCAAAACGACTACGAATGCCCTGGACATGGGATCTCATCTCCTCTGAGCGAAATTACGAACCGACCCATCACAACTGGGATCATCCTAAATGATGAGACATGGGTTTTACAGCCTGGAGTTCGCTTTTCCCCCATGAATTAGAGGTAAAGGGCCCGAATCGACCCGGATCGAGAGGTGGTGCCGTAAGGGTCATCGACCCCTCCTGAAAAAGCCGGTCCCCCACCGCCAGGAGATGACCTTCAAGAGCAACTTCGCCCCCGGGAGCAGTTGCCCCATGACCCTGGAGGCTCAAAGCAGTAGAATAAGGCATTCAAACCAAGCAGGAGTCTGACATGCACACATGGCAAAGCCGTTTTCGTACACGAGCAATCAGGACCCAATCCGTCCTTTGTTCGGCTCTGATCTTCCTTCTCTTCGGGGGAGCTCCTTTCACCCGGGAGGCGACCGCCCAGGCGGTGAACATCGTCAGCGTGAACTCAATGGGAACCTACGGAGACGATGAAAGCCAGCTACCGTCCATTTCGGCAGACGGACGATTTGTTGCCTTCGCGTCGAACGCCGGCAACCTGGACGTTCTCGACACCAATGGGCTCCGAGACATCTTTCGTCATGATCGCCTGACCGGAGCAACTCAGCTGGCGAGCCTTTCCACCACAGGAGAAGTAGGGGTCTTTCTGAGTTCGGCGCCATCCATTTCGGCAGACGGCCGCCGCGTGGCTTTTGAGAGCGCCGCCTTCAACCTGGTTCCGATGGACATGAACGGAGCGATTGACGCCTACGTCCATGATTTCGGAAACGGGGTCACGATCCGGGTCAGCGTCGATTCCGCGGGGAATGAGGTCTTTGGCAACAATTTCAATGTGGTGATATCCGGGAACGGACGCCACGTGACTTTTGATTCGTCTTCCACCGGCCTGACTCCCTTTGACATGAACAATTTCCAGGACGTCTTCGTCCATGACATCCAAACCGGCATCACTTCGATGATCAGTGGGCGGCAAGCCAATGACGGACAAGGGGGAAATGAACGCAGCGGAAACTCCTCGATCAGCCGATCCGGACGATACGTTGCCTTTGAAAGTCGAGCCTCCAATCTGATTCTCAACGATCGCAATAATCAGCAAGACATTTTTGTTCGGGATCGAGACCCGGACGGGAACAACGTCCTTGACGAGGGCAACGCAATCACTTTCCGGGTGAGCGTCACCACCTCCGGGGAGGCATCCAATGGGCTGAGTGCGGATGCTCATATTTCACTCAATGGTCAGTTTGTTACTTTTGCCAGCGCTGCGACCAACCTTGTTCCCGACGACACCAACAACCAGGTCGACGTTTTTGTCCACGATTTGTTCACCGGCGAGACAACCCGAGCAAGCGTGGGCCAAAACTCCCTCACCGTCGGCTCGCTCGAGGTGGAGAGCAACAACTTCAGCGGGTTTCCGGTGATTTCAGAGGACGGCCGCTACGTCGCTTTTGAAAGCCTCGGGGACAATCTCGTAGCCGGTGACACGAATCCGTTCGGAGACATTCTCGTTCGCGACCGGATGATGGGAACCACTTACCGGGCTAGCCGCAGTCAACAATGCACCCCGGGCAACCAGCGAAGTCGGTTCCCGTCCATCACAGGAAGTGGCGACTTGATTGCTTTTGATAGCTTCTCGGACAACTTCGTTCCGGGAGACGCCAACCTGCGGGGAGACATCTTCGTCTACGATCAGAACTTTCAGAGTGCGGTCACGGTCACCCTCGTACAACCGGACGTGGGCTCGGAGGATGGGGGAGAACTCGTCCAGATCCACGGCACAAACTTCACGAACATCGCGGACACGACCGTGACATTTAATGGTGTTGCCGCCACAATCATTGAAGTCAATCCGACTCTCATGCTGCTTCAAACTCCGAGCGGAGATGGATTCGCCCAGGTGGTGGTCACAAACTCGAACGGCTGCCGCATCTTCGATCGACGCTACGCGTTTATTGACCCCTTCTTTTCCACACGCTTTGGTCACATCAACGAGAACTCCGGACCAAGAACCGATGTGCTCTTCGTCAACGGTCGAGCCGGAAACAAGCGCCGAGAAGTCGTGGCCGGCCTGGGAGAGCCGATTACCGTTGATCTGTCAGCACCCCCATCACTCACCAGCGCTCGCTACGTTCTTTATGCATGGTTTCAGGCTCCCAATCGCACCACCCGCTCTCCACTCCCCCTGGGTCTTGGAGACATGGTCTTACCCACTCCACTGAACCCGGGGATGATGCCCCCGCCGGCAGTTATCTGGAACACACTGGGGCGGAATAATCAGCTTGGAACTCCGACGTTCCCTTCCGGGAATGCGCCCACGAATATCCTGACCTTGTCGAATGGATCGTCCCGGGCCGCCACCGTTACTTTCCAGGGATTGATTCAGGACCTCGGGTCCCGAATTTCCCAGGCGGCCAGCGTTACAAATGCAGTCATTCTGGAGATCCAGTAGAGAGGCATCATCAAGATGCCACGGCTCCCTCACAACGCGAAGAGCTGCTACTGGGCTGGCTGCTGGATCTTTAGCTTCGATTCGCCCTTTTTGAAGGGGTGAGTCGAGGTCTCTCCGTTCGGCCAAACGATGGAAGCCTTGACAGCGGTTCCACTCTTCCCGAGACCAAACACCAGCTTGGGCGTACTCTGGGAGAGGTAACCGGATCCACAATACACTTCGCTTGTCTGGGCTGCGCCGTCGCTCCTATGGACCGTGACTCTTGCACCGATGGAGTGCAAATTACCGGAGAAGCCGCGAAGCTCAACGGTAACGTACTGGGTGGCGGGAGCACTTCGGTTTTCGAAGATGCGGAGATCTGAATCGTTCACCGCGATCATGAGGTCGGGACGCCCGTCTTCGTCAAGATCCGTTACCGAAACGGATCGGCCATCTCCTGGAACGAGAAGCCCACTCTCAAGCGGCGTCCTCGGAGTGAATGTCCCGTCCCCGTTTCCTTTCAGGAGAAGGCTCACTCCCCCGTCCATTCGGCCCGTCTCCCTCTGGGGTCCGAAGAAATTCTGAGCGAGGTAAAGGTCCGGATAGCCATCTCCGTCAATTTCCGTAGCCACCACCCCAAAACCCGGTGCTACCTGGGCCATTCGAGGAAGGGGCTTTGCCGTAAAAACACCTTTTCCATCGTTCAGGAACACCGTCGATTCCAGGGTTGTCGCTTCGAATCGGTGGGCTTCCTCGAGACATTTCTCGGTGTAGATGTCCTGGAGTGAAGCAACGGCAAAGTCATGATACTTGGGGAATCTCTGACGGATGCCGGGCATCGCGTTCTGAGAACAGCTCTTCCCGCGGATGGGATACCACTCATCGTGTTCCGGCTTTGCCTCGATGAGACGCATTTCGCCTGTTCCCTCGAAATCTCCGTAGTAAAGAACGGTCGGCTCGTCGGCGCTTGCATGGTACTTGGTGTTCAGGCCGGTGTTTGTCACGACGTAGTCGATATCCCCGTCCCGATCGAAGTCCGACGCGGCGATGCCATTCCACCAGCCTGTGTCGCCCCCGAGGTTCGCTTCCGTGGTTCGATCCACCAATCGACCCGATTCGTTCTTGAAGAGCTTTACCGGCCCCCAATCGTGAGTCACCAGAAGGTCAGACCAACCGTCTCCTGTGGCATCGGACCAGAGCGCACCGGTGACGAGTCCCGTGTCACCCAGTTCCGGAGCAACCTCAGCCGTGACATCCATGAAGCGACCTCCCTCGTTACGAAGAAGGAGGCTTGTTCCGCTCAGTGGGTACTGACCGGGAACCACCCGGCTTCCGACAAAGAGATCCAGATCTCCATCCCGGTCAAAGTCCGAGGCGGTGACAACACTCCCGCTCATCTTGGAGTTTGGCAGGGAATCCGCAGCCGCCCTCTTGAACTGCCCCGATCCGTCGTTCAGATACATCCTGTCCCGAAGAACGTCATCCCCCGGTTCACATTCAACACTTCCGCTCACGACATAGAGATCAAGGTCACCATCCCCGTCTGCGTCGAAGAACAGCGATCCCATGTCTTCGTGGGCCTGGTCCTCGGAGAATGATGCCTGGGTTTGAGGTTGGAACGAACCGGCTTCCATTCGAAGAAGCACACCCGATGATCCGGCGGCGCCTCCAAGATAGGCATCTTCGTCTCCATCCCCATCGATGTCACCAACTGCAAGGCCCGGGCCCAGCTGTGAGCTCTGGCTCGGTAGAAGAGGTTGTCGGAGAAAATCATTGAACGGTCGCTCCTCGTGCCGGACCCTCTGGGAGGCTTTTCTCTCCACAAATGCGGCGGGAGCTCTTTTCGGCGATCCGGTAGCACTGGATATCGCCACGGAACCACCTGGCTCCGTGATGGTGTAGTCTTGATCGACTTCAAGATCGGTAAACTCCTGGACATGGCCACTTGGCCAGCAGACGGTTAGCCGATCAATGCGTGGGTGGCTGCCAAGTCCAAGATGAAGGATCGGTTCGTCCGCAGACTCAAATCCACCAGCGAGGGTCATTTCCCTGACGTGAAGTTGCCCACCAGCCTCGGCTATGATGCGCGTTCCCACACCGTAACGATTGCTCACCGTCCCACGAAGGCGAATGAGAGCTCGATGCCCTGAAGTCCCTTGGTTCCGGTAGAGCCCAGCTTCCTCGTCGAAGTTGTTGATGACGAGGTCAAGATCACCGTCCCGATCAAAGTCGGCAACCGCAGCTCCGAAGGTAACCTTCTCGTGGGAGAGGCCCCAATTGTCGCCGACCTCCTCGAATTTGAGGTCACCAAGATTGCGAAACGCCATGTTGGGTTCTCTTCGGAGCGGTGTATCGACAAACACGCCGGTTCCCTCGAGAGTGGCCGGACCTCCCAACTTGGAGGACTTTGCCCGAAGGTCGCTGTTGAACCAGTCTCGGGTCATGCCGTTGGAGATGTAGACGTCCATTCGGCCATCGTTGTCAAAATCGGCGAACTTGGGTGACCAGGTCCAGTCGGTATTGGCGAGACCAGTAATAAAAGCAACTTCTTGAAACCGGTTCATCCCCGTATTGAGATAAACGGCGTTACGCATGTATTGCCGGGGTTCGGCGAATTCAAGAAACCATCCATCTCGGTTCATGTCGCCCATGGACAGTTTTGCCTTGTAGTGATTGGTGCTCCCCATATCGGTTCCGATGAAGTCGAGGAACCCGTCATTGTTGATATCAGCCGCGGCGGACCCCATGGAAAACCAGGGAGTGTGGGGAATCAGGTCGGTAATCACGTCGGTGAAGGTTCCATCGCCATTGTTGTGATAGAGGTGGTCGGGCCCCCAGAAGTCGTTGGCGACATAGAGGTCGGGCCAGCGATCATCGTTGTAATCCCACCAGGTGGCGGAAAGCCCCATGTGATTCCCGGTGATTCCGGCGGGAAGGCTGACATCGGAGAAGGTCTGATCTCCGTTGTTTCTGTAGAGATGATCGTATTCGCCGGATCGAATGGGCCGGATCGTGCCATCGGGCTTGACCAGGACATCGGCGACCTGACGATATTTTTCCTCGACCGAGACCTGGTCTCCCGTGGTGACCACGTTGATGTTCTCGCCCTCATATTTTTCGCTTCGATTGGTGACGAGGTAGGCGTCGAGATCTCCATCCCGATCAAAGTCGGCAAAAGACATCATGATGCTGGCGCCATCGTAGGCAAGGCCATAGCTTTCCGCCTTCTCCTTGAAGGTGCCATCACCCTGATTCACATACAATCGGTTGGGGCACATGTAGGCGCTTACATAGAGGTCCAGATCTCCATCGTTTTCAATGTCGACGAAGGTGGCGCCAGTTCCCCAGGTATCCGGGTCGAAAACGCCGGCCTTCTCTGTTGCGTTCTCGAAGCGAAGCCCTCCCAGGTTCCGATAGAGCTGTCCGCTTCCATGAGGACGAGCAAGGTAGATATCGGGAAGGTCATCGCCGTCATAGTCGCCAACGCAAACTCCCCCTCCGGCAAAAGCATTGTCGAGGGTTCGCAGGTGCCGAGGGCTCGGAGCCGACAGATGAACAAAGTCGATTCCGGAGTCGTTGGACTCGATCAGGTTGAACTGGGTGTCGCCAGTACCCGACAGACGTTGAGGGAGTGGCGCCGAAGTGATGGGAGAAGATTCTCCCGCCTGTTGATCGTGGCTACAGCCCGCAACAAGACCAACGAGAGCGACAAGTGTCGATAAGACGACGATTTTGGGGTTCGCGAAGCGGCCCTTCATCGGGTGATGCCTCCGTCCGTATTGGGGTGGTTATCTCGACGCGTTCCGACGTCGATGGGTGAGGGTGCGGAACAACCCGGCCTGAACCAAAACCTGGTGGCCCAGAAACACCAGGCTAACCGAAGCTCCTTGTCTTGTAAACGGTTGCGACCAGGCTAAGAAGGAAGACCCGTCTTCATCCGGCTCCAATCTCCTCCAGGACGGTCCAGGATGTGTAACAAAAAGTGACAAATCACTGCGTAACAAATTGTTACGGTGATTTTTTCTCAAATTCCTGTCCTTTTGGCCGGCGTTATTTGTCTTCGTTGATTGTCGGACGGACGCGGCAACAGGTCGCTCCGCTCGAGACGCGACCCACTCTGGCTGCCGAATCGCGGCTGCTTGATCCAATCAGACACGACATTTACTTTAGATAAGGAGGAGGACTCATGATGTTTTCGCAAACCACGCTTGGACGGGCAGGCAGATCGCTTCTAGCTTTCACCGCGGTTGCCTTCTTTTCGGGTGCGGCCCTGGCGGGCGCCTGGATTGACGTGAATACCCTGACGGTTACCCGCACCTACGCCGGCCAAGGGGTCTACGATGTTGACGTCAAGTTCAAAGTGCGCCGGGCACCCCAGGACGTCGGCCCCCCCTTCAAGCTAAATGTTTGCTTGAGAATGTCCGAGGACGATGGCTGCTGGGACAGCCAGTTCTTCAAGGGGCAGGTGACCCTGTGTGTGCCAGCTCCGGGAAACCTCAGTGAATTCCACTGCTACACCTACGCCTACCCGTGTTCCTGGGGAAATGACGTCCGGATCGAAATTGCGAATCAGCAGGGATTTACGGGTGTTTCCAGGACATTTGGTGGGCTCCCGCTCGGAGCGGTCGATGAATGTGGACCGGCAATTCCGGCCGGGTTCTTTGACTTTACACCTGAGGTCCTCAACGATCAGAACCTGGTTACTTTCTTCGAGGATGGGCAACCTCAGCTTCCCCAGGTGGTGGCCTCCACGTATATCAACGCGGATGATGGGGCGGAGTACGTTTCCTTCGATACGGATCTCCTTCCGGATCCGGCGCCGCTGGACTATGAGTTCTATCAGTTCCAGCTCTTTGACGGGCCTCAGTTGCTGCTTGATCTTCCTTTGTTGACTGCTGGCAACATCCTTGATCCCCTGTCGATTCCTGATCCTCTGATGGGCTTTGGGCAGCCAGGAACCATGACCCTTCCGTTGACCTTGCCAGACTTGCAGGCGCAACCGGTGGCTCTCATCTTGATGATTGACGCGGACAATATTCTTCCTCCCCTGCCGATCATGGATGCACCGCTTTTCCCTCCGCCGCTCGAGGTTCTTTGCCGGATTGGAAACACGAACACGGCGGTTGGAGTCCCGTTTGACTCGATGCTGGTGAACGGAAGCACGGGCAACTTTGACCGCACGGTCATCATGGCTCCGACGGACACCTTGAGCATTGATTTCCTGGAGTTTCCGGGAGTCGGCGGCAGTTACCCGTACTGTGTTTTTGCGAACTTTGGTGAGAACGGTCCACTCGATCTGACCCCATTGCCCCTCGACCTTGGAGTTTCTTGCTTCTCTCTTCCCTTCACGGGTGGGAATCCGATCACGCTTCTGAACACACTTGGTCATGAAGCTCTTCTCGGGGTGCCACGGATTCCGCTAACTCCCCTGGCTCCGGGTCCCGTGTTCTCGTTCACACGTCCCGCAGGCCTTCCCGCTCTTGAACTGAGCCTCCAGGCCCTGGTACCGGACGCCAACTCCCCGAATGGACAGGCCGCCCTCTCCAATGCAGTCGTCCTCAAAATCGAGGAATAAAACAAAGTCAGAGAATCGGGTCCTCCTCGCCCAGAGAACGCCTCGGAGCCAATGGCCCGAGGCGTTTTTCGTTCCATCCTGAAAACGCACCCATGAAAACTTCCCTGGCTTGAAAACTTCCCCCGCCCCCATCCTGAAAACGCCCCTGGCTAATCATCCGGGCCAAAACCGTCCCCGACATCTCCCACCGTCACGCCCCTGGCTAATTATCCGGGCTAAGACCGTCCCCGATATCTCGCATCGACACGCCCCTGGCTAATTATCCGGGTCAATGTCGGCCCCCCGGCTCTTGTTGGGTCAGCTTGAGCCCGGATTGCTCCGAGCTTGGGGCATTCCAGAAATTGCCTCTACAAGTTGGCCCGCTTCGACGTAAGAAAGTCTGATAAGATTCTCGACTTCTCCGTTCGGCTGTCGTTCGGAGAGAGCCACCACGGCCAAGTTTCATTCAAAACGAAAACTCACGGGGACGCGACGAGCTCGATCGGGCTTCGCCAACGTATGGGAAACGAGGGAATTCGCTACAATCGGGCGAAGTTCAGCACCCGGCTCCAGGACGACCGGCTCTACACAGCCGGACACGCCTGGCTACGCCCCGAGGGTGAGAACATCTGGCACGTCGGGCTCACCAAGTTTGCCCTGCGGATGCTCGGCGAAGCCGTGGAGATGGAGTTCGAGGTCAAGGCAGGAGACCAAGTTGAAACGGGACAAGCTGTTGGCTGGCTCGAAGGCTTTAAAGCCGTCACCGACATCTATACCCCGATTCAAGGTGTCTTCCGAGGTGCAAACCGGAAGCTGCTGGAAGATCTTGAACTCCTCAAACGCGACCCCTACGGAAACGGCTGGCTATTCGAACTCGAAGGAAAGATCGATGACAGCTGCGTCGACATGCACGGCTACGTGGCCGTTCTCGACGCCACAATCGACAAGATGTTAGGCAAACGACATGAGTGAGGGAACCGCCCGCTACTTGATGATTGGAGGCTTCTTGGGAGCCGGCAAGACAACCGCTGTCCTTCGCCTCGCTCGCTACCTGACCGAAAAAGGAAGCCGAGTCGGTCTCATCAGCAACGATCAGAGCACCGGGCTCGTCGATACCGCCATGATGAAGAGCAAGGGGTTCCCCGTCGAGGAAATCGCCGGCGGCTGTTTCTGCTGTCGCTTCGACTCACTTCTTGGCGCCGCCAATCGCCTCACCAAAGAAACTCGCCCCGATATCTTCATCGCCGAACCCGTCGGCAGCTGCACGGACCTCCTCGCAACCGTCTCCTACCCCCTACGCCGGATCTACGGAGATCAATTCACGATCTCCCCTCTCAGCGTCCTGATCGATCCGCATCGAGCCGCCAAGGTTTTCGGCCTTGCCGAGGGAAGAAAGTTCTCCGAGAAGGTCGTCTACGTTTATAAGAAGCAACTCGAAGAAGCAAACGTCATCGTCATCAACAAATGCGACACCATCGACGCTCAGATGCAAAATGACCTGAAAGCAAAACTCGCCGAGATGTTTCCCCAAGCCGAGATCGTCTGCTGCTCCGCCCTTACCGGATCCGGTGTCGAAGAATGGTTCGAACAAATCATCAGCGCCGAGTGCAACGAACGGGACTCGATGCCGATCAACTACGATCTTTACGCAGAAGGTGAGGCACTTCTCGGGTGGCTCAACACAACGATCAAGATCACCTCGAATCGCCCATTCGAAGCTCATGAACTGCTTCTCGACCTTTGCAGTGATCTCCGGGATCGACTCACCGCCAAGGGAATCGAGATCGCACACCTCAAAATGACACTCGATCCGGAAGATCCCTCCGGCAATCTCGCCGTCGTCAGCCTGGTCACCAGCGACAGTGAGCCGGACCTTCGGGAAAGCCTCATGGATGAAGTCGAACAAGGTGACCTCGTTTTGAATCTTCGGGCCGAGGCCGATCCGGATGAGCTCCGAAAATCCACGGAAGAATCCATGGCCGCTCTTTCAGGGAAAAACCAAGGCCTCATCGCGAAAATCGATCATCTGGAATTCTTCCGACCGGGAAAACCCGAGCCTACCCATCGGGTGACCCATCCCGCAGAACCCCTGGCAACAACTCAAGATTGACGCAACCGGCCCTTGAGCACCCAAAGAAACCATGGACAAGACACAAAACAACGAGGCGGCAAGCAAAGAAACCGAGGGATGCCCATCCCAACGAGTTCTCTTTTGCAACTGCACCTACGCAAAAGTGGTCCCCCAGGAGGTAAAGAGTGAAGTCCTCGCCGAACTCTCGGATTCAGGCATCGCCTTCGACGCTGTCGCCGACCTGTGCGACATGTCAGCAAGAAAAGACCCGGCCCTGATTCGCATTGCACAGGCAGGAGATCTCAAGATCGCGGCATGCTTTCCACGCACGGTGCGGTGGCTCTTTCACGCGGCGAAAACCCCTCTTCAAGAAAAGGGAGTTGAGATCCTCAACATGCGTGAAGAGGACGCAAAATCAATTACATCCCGACTCCTTTCACCCACCGGTAACGGGAAGGAAACAGCGTGAGACCGAATCTCGACAAGACTGCGGGAACCAATCTTCGTGTGGTTCTCTACGAAGGCCCCGGGAGTAGCGCACTCGAAAAGAAAACCAGGTTTGACACCCTGAGCTCTCTCCTCGAAGACGGCTTTGAAGTCACCCGCCCAACTCCAGAGGCATCCGTAGCCCAGGCTGACGCCTCCACCCTTCTTGTTCTCGGAGCCTTCGACAACGAACAACCCCCTCGAGCACAAGGGTTGACCGGAGAGACCCGCCTCTTCTTCAAGAACGTCACCGGACTTACCAGCGAAGGGATCCTCGAACAAGCTCAGCTGGTCCGAGACGAAGTGGGCGCTCGAAAACTCGCAAACTGGAAACCCTGGTTTCCCGTCATCGATTACGATCGCTGCACAAATTGCATGCAGTGCCTCACGTTTTGCTTGTTCGACGTCTATTCCGTTGACGCCAAGGATGAGATCACCGTCCAGAACGAAAGCAACTGCAAGACGGATTGCCCGGCCTGCTCACGAGTCTGCCCGGAAGTGGCGATCCTCTTTCCCAAATACAAAAAAGGCCCCATCAACGGTGCTGAAGTCAAAGCAGAAGATATCCAGCGAGAAGCCATGAAGGTCGACGTATCGGCTCTCCTGGGTGGCGATATCTACGCTTCCCTTCGAAGCAGGCAGTCGGACGCGAGAAAACGCTTCTCCACCGAGCGGGACGAATCTCGCGCTCTCATCGAACGAAAGAAATGCCTGAAGAAACTCCAGGGCGACCTCGACATTCCTGATGAAGTCCTCATGACTCTTCCCTCCGCGGGAGATATCGAGGAACGTGCCGAACGCGCAAAAGAGAAGATGAAGAAACGGATGGCTCGCTCTCAAACAGTGGCCGATGACCATCGCAAACGACCAACCGACGAAGAATGGGGAATCTGATTCATCATGCTCAAAATGGGATACAGAATGGTGTCGACCGTCGACCTCCGACTTCTCTGGAAGTTCGGATACTCCTTTGGTTACAAGGGAATGAAGTCGGTCAATCGATTCAAAAAGAGACTCAAGGAGGGAAAAGTATTCCCCCCTTTCCTCTACATATCCATCACCAATACATGCAACCTGCGGTGTCAAGGGTGCTGGGTCGATGTCGACAAACCCCAG
Organism: Planctomycetota bacterium; assembly: GCA_029260825.1. GTDB lineage: Bacteria > Planctomycetota > JACOTG01 > JACOTG01 > JAJDCM01 > JAJDCM01. The sequence goes on from JAJDCM010000055.1 coordinate 21,897, forward strand.
CATTTCATCTCCCTTGAGGACATGAACCGGCTCATCAACAATGCCAAGAAACACGGAAACAGTTTCTTTGGCATCCTGGGCGGCGAGCCGTTCATGCACCCCCAGTTGTTCGACATCCTCGAAGCGCACCCGGACTGCTACTTCCAGATCTTCACCAACGGCCAGTACCTCAACGACGAGACTGCCGGTCGCCTGCGAAAAATCGGCAACGCCACCCCACTCATCAGCGTCGAGGGGACCGAGATCGTGAGCGACGAACGGCGCGGCCGCAAGAAAGTCCTTTCCAAAACCCTCGCCGGGATCGAGGCCGCCGTCAGAAATCGCCTCATCACCGGAGTCGCGACAAGTGTCTGTCAGTCCAACTTCGACGATCTTGTCCGAGAAGAATGGGTCGATGAGCTCATCGAGCGTGGAGCCCACTACATGTGGTTCCACACCTACAGACCTGTCGGCCCCGACGCCAATCCCGAGCTGGCTCTCAACACGGAGCAACTCGTTGCCGTGCGTCGATTCGGCGTCGAAATGCGAAACAAAAAAGCCATCGCGGTCGTTGATGCTTATTGGGACGACAAAGGACAGGCTCTCTGCCCGGCTGCCACGGGAATCAGTCACCACATCAGTCCTTTTGGAGACGTAGAGCCCTGCCCGATCGTACAATTCGCAAACGAGACCATTCAGGACAACGACGGCGACATCTACAAGACCATGACCGAATCTCCACTCCTTGAAGATTTCCGAAAGACCGCTGCCAAGGCCACCCGAGGATGCATCGTTCTTGAACGGCCGGATCTCCTGAAGGAAGTGGTGACTCGACATGACGCCCGAGACACGACGATTCGGAAGGCAGCGATGGCCGAACTCGAGGTAATGGACTCGCGAGGAAGCCAGCATCAACCGGGTCGAGAAGTTCCTGAAAAGCACTGGATGTACCGATTCGCCAAGAAACATTGGTTCTTTGGCTTCGGAGCCTACACTTGATCCGTATTCATGAGGGGTGAAGCAAACCCAGACGGCCAAGACCTCATTCGATGATTCATTGATGGAGTTCACGACGAGATGAGTGACAATCCCAACCTGCTTGGACAGACCGGAAACCCTCACATGGGCCTGAATACAGCGCCCACGACCGAGCCGGCTTTTCCTATCCTCACCCTGCCGCCGCAGGTCCCCAAGCAGGCCTACCGGCGATCTCAATCCAACATTCCCGACGAAAGAGCGACCCGGGACCGACTGAAGTTGACGGCAAAAAAACACATCGACGAGGCAAATGTGGTTCCCCCCCTGACGATGGACGAGCTCCGGGAACATACAGCGGCCGTGATGATGAAAGCCGGGGTTGGCATCGACTACAAGGACTACGCAGCCGTCCTCGTCAGCAACGAAGCCTGGCGCGAGTCTCTCGCACAGATTCCCTACGAACGTCGTCTCCTTCTCATCCCCAAGTGCCTCCGAGAAGAGGAAAAGTGTCCGGCGCCATTCGATGAATTCGGACTCCTGTGCAAGGAGTGTGGGCTCTGTTCCATTCATGATCTGACCGTTGAAGCGGAGCGTCTTGGTTACGCGGTTCTCGTCGCGGAAGGCTCCGCGATCGTACGATCCATGATCGAAACCGGAAGCATCGAGGCGATCGTCGGGGTAAGCTGCCTGAACGTTCTCGAAAAGACCTTCCCTCACATGGAAGCAGCCGCGATCCCCGCCGTAGCGATCCCCCTCCTTCAAGACGACTGCATCAATACCACGGTGGATCTGGATTGGGTCTGGGATGTCATCCACCTCACCGCTGAAGACAAAACCTATCGGCTCAATCTGGACGCCCTGAAGGAAACGGTCCAGAGCTGGTTTGACAGGGAAACCCTGGTATCCATCCTCGGAGCTCCAAAGAGCGAGACCGATGAGATCGCAATCGACTGGCTTTCCCGAGCAGGAAAAAGATGGCGTCCTTACCTCGCAACCTGCGCCTACACGGCACTTCAAAGCGAGCATCACGAGGAGCCTCAGGAAGCCAGCTTGAATCTGAAGAAAATGGCTGTGGCTGTCGAGTGCTTCCACAAGGCCTCCCTCATCCATGACGACATCGAAGACGACGACGCAAGCCGCTACGGCCAGGATGCCCTTCACGTCGAAAAAGGAACACCTGTCGCCCTGAACGTCGGTGACTACCTTCTAGGTGAAGGCTATCGACTCCTTGCCGAACTCGATATCGATCCGGCCGTCAGAGTCGGGATGCTTCGTGTCGCCTCCGAAGGCCACCTGACCCTGAGCCGAGGCCAGGGAACCGAGCTCCTCTGGTCGAGCCACCCCAAGGTCCTCACTTCCCTTGAGGTCCTGGATATCTTCCGCAAGAAAACGGCTCCCGCTTTTGAGGTCGCCCTTCGACTCGGCGGACTCCTGGGAGGCGCGGACGAGGAGACTCACGAAGTCCTCACCAAGTACTCCGAAGCACTCGGGATCGCCTACCAGATCAGAGATGACCTGGACGACCACACGGGCGAGAGTGACTCCAACGATCTGGGAGCAATCCGTCCTTCGGTCATTCTATCCATTGCCCACAAGCGGGCCCTCGAGGGAAAAGAGCAAGACCTCATCGCGTCCGTCTGGTGCGGAAAGACCAGCTACGACGGTGTAAAAGCGGAGGTCCATCGAATCCTCACCGAACGAGGAGTCACGGACAAGGCTCGCGACCTGCGGGAAGCGTACACAGAAGAGGCCATCCGTTCGCTCCGTTTCCTCTCCAACGCAACACTCAAGGGACTTCTCCGTCGTGTCGTCGGCAAGATCTTCGGAGACAACCTGATCGAAGGATATTGCAGTGAGTTTGAGGCTCGAAATGCTGCAGGTAGCCCGGTTGGCGCCCAATCTCCTGCAAGAAGCTCGTGATTCGGTCGAGGAGTTTCTTCGATCTCAGTTCAATGAGGATGGCGGAGCAAAGGATCGCTCGGGAAATAGCGACCTCTACTACTCGGTCTTCGCACTGGAAGGTCTGCTAGCTCTTCGAGCGGAGATCCCGGAAGATTCCGTCCGCCCCTACCTCGAATCGTTTGGTGATGGAGAAGGCCTGGACCTGGTGCACCTTGCGTGCCTGGCTCGGTGCCTTGCAGCCCTGAGAACAAGAACACCCTCTCCCGATCAAATCGACGGGATCTGTCGCCAGCTCACCCTTCACCGCTCCAGGGACGGTGGCTTCGCCAAGGGAATCGAAGAAGATCACGGGACCGTCTACGACACCTTTCTGTGCTTTGGCGCCTTTCAAGACCTGGAACGCCCACTTCCCGGCATGGAAGAGATCTCCCGCTGCGTGAAGTCGTGTGAGCTAGGGACCGGTGCCTTTGCCAACGAAAAAGGAAGGTCGGTCAGCACCGTGCCGACGACTTCGGCCGCCGCGACCTTGCTTCGTCATCTTGATCAGCCCGTGCCCGACAAGACGGGAGAATGGTTGAAGAAGAAAGCCCATTCTCAAGGGGGGTTCGTCGCCGCCGACGGGGTGCCCATGCCCGACCTGCTCTCCACCGCAACCGCCCTTCACACCCTGTCCGGCCTCAAGGTCAACTTTGAAGACATCAAAGACAATTGCCTCGATTTCGTCGACAGTCTGTGGACCGGAAAAGCTTTTTGCGGTAGCTGGGCCGATGAGGCGCAAGATAGTGAGTATACTTACTATGCGCTCCTTGCCCTCGGTCACCTGAGCCTGTAACCAACCCAACTCCGGATAACTCGCTTGCCGCCATGCGTCCCAAGAAAGCAGACAACCCGACTCTCGGTTTCAAGAATGGGCCCTCCTTTGAGGAGTTCGTCGACCGGGTCGCAACGAAACTAGCTTCCGAACGGGAAGATTCCGGACATTGGGTAGGTGAGCTCTCCTCTTCGGCACTTTCCACCGCGACCGCCGTCTGTGCTCTCACCCTGATCATCCGTCACCAAGGATCTTGCCACGGGACTAGTGGAGGTAGCGGTAGATCAGACCTTGATCAGCTTGCCCGGCGCGGTTGGGAATGGCTCGCAAATCACCAGAATCCGGACGGGGGTTATGGGGATACGAAAAAGAGCCCGAGCAATATTTCGACCACCACTCTCTGCTGGGCAGCTCTGTCCATGATTCCCGACCTGGCCGCCCTCCACCCGGCAGTGGTTGAATCCGTGGAGAAATGCCTGAGACGAGACATCCCCGAGCTCACCCCCCAGGCCATCGCAGAAACGATCAGCGAGCGCTACGGGATCGATCGAACGTTCTCGGTTCCCATTCTCACCATGTGTGCTCTCGCGGGAAAGTTCGGGGATGGACGGTCTGCCTGGGAAGGCTTCCCGACCCTTCCCTTCGAACTTGCCGCTTGCCCCCACCAGCTGTTTTCACTCCTTGGCCTTCCCGTTGTCAGCTATGCTCTTCCTGCGCTCGTCGCCATCGGTCAGTGTCAGCATCACCATCGCCCCTCCCGCAACCCGCTCATTCGCGGATTCCGAGCATTGACCCGAAAGATGACGCTTCGAGTCCTGGCCCGGATTCAGCCCGAATCGGGTGGATTCCTCGAGGCGACGCCGCTCACGAGTTTCGTAGCGATGAGCCTCGCCTCGTGCACCGAAGAGAACAACGTGGTGACGAAAAAAGCGGCCGCCTTTCTCCAGCGATCCGTACGCGGTGATGGCAGCTGGCCGATCGATACCGACCTCGCTACCTGGGTGACAACTCTCTCCATCAAAGCTCTCGCCGGAGGTGGGCGTCTTCACAAATTCCTGGCTGAAGACGACCAGCTCAAGGTTCGGAGGTGGCTCGCTGATCAACAAGGCACCACCGTCCATCCCTACACACACGCCGCACCCGGAGCCTGGGCGTGGACGGATCTTACGGGAGGTGTTCCCGACGGGGACGACACTCCCGGCGCCTTGCTCGCACTCCGACTCCTGGCCCCGGAAGACGGGTCGAAAAATGCCACGGATCCGGATCTCGTTCTCCGCGCCGAAAAAGGAATCGTCTGGCTTCTTGATCTTCAAAACCGAGACGGCGGGATTCCAACATTTTGTCGAGGATGGGGAAAGCTACCATTTGACGAAAGCAGCCCGGACCTCACGGCGCACGCACTGCTCTCGTGGAAGGCCTGGAAGGCCGAGCTCCCAAAGCCCCTTCAGAACCGGATTCTCGCCGCCACTCTTCGGGGGGGAAAGTACCTTGTTTCCAGGCAACGAGAAGATGGGGCCTGGATCCCTCTGTGGTTCGGAAATCAAGATGAGGAATTACAACAAAACCCTCTCTACGGAACCTCCCGGGTACTACGGGTCGGACCCCTCGATTCCGGAAACAAGGCGACCGATGCCGCGTTTCGAAAAGCACTCGACCGAGGCCTGGATTGGGTCCTATCCATCCAGCACGAAACCGGAGGATTCGGCGGCTCTGGCCACATCACACCAACGATCGAGGAAACAGCCCTTGCCGTGGAGAGTCTTGCCGGCTTCCTGCAGGATCATCCGTCTGATCCTCCATCCCCACGCGTCCTGGAGGCCATCCAGGGCGGCTGCTCCTGGCTAAAAGAGAACACACAGGAAGGAACAATCTTTCCTCCCGCTCCCATCGGCTTGTATTTCGCAAAGCTCTGGTACCACGAGCGGCTGTATCCTCTGATCTTCACCGCATCTGCTCTGGAACGAGCAAGACAGGTCCTTCCATGAACGAAAATAAACCCCCGATTTACCTCGACTGCAACGCAACGACTCCGGTAGATCCCCGGGTCCTGGAGAAGATGCTCCCGTTTTTTACCGAACGGTTCGGCAACGCGGCAAGTCGACACCATCAAAAGGGATGTGATGCAGCCAAGGCTGTCGAGTCTGCCCGAGAGAAGGTGGCTGTTCTACTCCGTGCAGATCCAAGAGAAATCATCTTCACCAGCGGAGCAACCGAGTCCAACAACCTCGCTCTCCAGGGAATCGCGACTTCTCCATTCCACCGAAAAAACGGAAACCACATCATCACCGTCGCGACCGAGCACAAGGCAGTTCTGGATCCGCTGGAACAGCTCTCGGAGAACAAGATCTCGGTCACCCATCTTCGAGTCTCGAGGAAGGGAGAGGTCGACCTTGACCAGCTTCGGTCCGCCATCACTGCCAAGACGATCCTCGTTTCCGTCATGCATGCCAACAACGAAACGGGAGTCATCCATCCCATCAAGGAGATCGGCTCCATCTGCAAGGAGCATTCCCTTCTCTTCCACACCGACGCCACCCAGTCCTTTGGCAAGGAGATCATCGATGTCGGGGACTTTGGCATTGACCTTCTCTCTCTCAGCGCTCACAAACTCTACGGTCCCAAAGGAGCCGGCGCACTCTATGTTCGGAGGAAAAACCCTCGTGTCCGCTGTGCCCCAATTCTTCATGGGGGTGGACACGAGCGCGGTCTTCGGTCAGGCACCCTGAACGTCCCGGGGATTGTGGGCCTGGGAACTGCAGCCGAACTCTGTGAGTCGGAAATGAAGTCCGAGCAACCACGGATCCGGAGCCTGCGAGATCGGCTCGAAACAATCCTCCTTACCGAAATCTCGAAGACAG
>JAJDCM010000056.1 GCA_029260825.1 Planctomycetota bacterium
CCTTGGGATCGCCACGAAGATCGTCGTCAAGCTGACGCCCCTTCCCGAAGCCATCCGAACGTTTCTCATCACTTTCTCCTCCCTCGAGAAGGCCGCCGAAGCGGTGACCGACATCGTGTCCAGCTCGGTTGTCCCCTCGGCCATCGAGATGATGGATCAAAAGACCATCCAGGTGATCGAATCCTCCATCTATCGGGCGGGCTTCCCGACCAATGCCGCAGCCGTGCTTCTACTGGAACTCGACGGCTTCAAAGCCGGAGTCTCGGCCGATTCAGTCACCGTGACCAAGCTGTGCGAAAAACACGAAGCCCTCTCTGTCGAAGGCGGAGAAGACGAGGAACAGCGAAAGAAACTCTGGGCCGCGAGAAAATGCACCTACGGAGTTCTCGGCCGGGTCAACACCGATCTCTACGTCCTCGACGGAACGGTCCCTCGATCGAAACTTCCGGCGGCACTCTCCGGTGTCCAGGACATCGGAGATAAATTCGGGTTGGAGTTCACCAGCGTCTTCCATGCCGGTGACGGCAACCTTCATCCCCTGGTCGCTTACGACGGGCGAAACCCGGAAGAAACCGAACGGGTGTTTTCCGCAGGCGAAGAGATCATGAAGCTCTGCCTCGATCTTGGCGGAACTCTCAGCGGCGAGCATGGCATCGGTCTCGAAAAGAAACGGTTCATGCCCCTCCTCTTCTCCTCGATCGATCTCTCCGTGATGAAGCAAGTGAGAGACATCTTCGATCCGGAGGGACTCTGCAATCCGGGGAAGATCTTTCCCGACACGAAATCGAACGGATCCTTCTCACCGGAAGAAAACAGCCGAGCTCCCAAACCACTCCCGAGCCCATCAACCACCGGACTCAAGGGCGCCCTCACCGAAATCTGTGGCGCGGGGACGGTCGACGACAATCCGAGCGCATTTGCCATCGACGGTGTGACTCCAAAGGCCGTTGTGAAACCGACAAACGAAGAAGACCTGGCCAACGTTCTGCGCTTCGCCTCGGAAAACGGGTTCAAAGTCGCACCCCTGGGCGGAGGAACTCACCGGTTTCTGGGGAACCGTCCGACCGATCTGGACATCGTTCTTTGCACCAGTTCATTGAACAAGATCGTCCAGTACGAACCCAAGGATCAAGTCGTGACCGCCCAGGCCGGAGTCCCTCTGGAGACCTTCAAGGCCACGATCCTCGAGCACTTGCAGTGGATCCCGCTGAGCCCTCCCTCGAGCCCGGGATCAACCATCGGCGGTCTCATTGCCACCAACCTCTCCACCCCGGCGCGAGGAAACGTGGGGATGCTTCGGGATCTCATCCTGGGCGCCCGGGTCGCCCTCACCGATGGACGCATCTTGAAAAGCGGCGGCTCGGTCATCAAGAACGTATCGGGTTACGATCTCCACCGCCTTCTTACCGGAAGTCTTGGCACCCTGGGGGTCATCCTCGAGGCAAGTGTTCGGGTTCACTCGCTTCCTCCCGCGATTCGATCCATGCTCACCTCCTTCAAGACTCTTGAACAAGCCCTCGCCTACTGCCGGAAGGTCCACAGTGTTCCTCTTCTTCCTTTTGCGAACGAGATCACCAACGAGGCGGCCCGGAACCGGCTGGGAATCAAGCTCTCCGAAAACCTCTCAGGCGGAGATTTCGCCGTCTCTCTACGATTTGGCGAGACCGAACAGGCGGTTTCCTGGCAGATCCTCCAGGCAACGAATATCGCAAACGAAAGTGGCTGCGTGGGATTGCGAGTCGCGGAAGGCCCCGGGGAGATGCAACTCTGGGAACGGATCACCCGTTATTGTGGCGCTCCCGGCTCTCTTCGGATGAGGGTCGCAGCCCAACCTTCGGGCCTTGCCACTCTTGGCCAGGAGCTTCTTGACGCCCTTCCGGAAGGACTCGCCCTCACCATCCGCCCCGGGTCGGGAGAAGCCATTGTTGAAATGGACCAGGGGAAAGAAAACAACCTCACTCGCGAGAGGATTCTGACCACAAAGGAAATATCACGCAACCATCAGGCCAACTTGATCCTTGAGCAGCTAAGCCCTGAGCTCAAGGATGAGATGGATTGCCTGGGATCCCCGAAAGAAGGGCTCGCCATCATGCACAAGCTCAAGAACGCACTCGATCCCACCAACACTCTGAACCCGGGCCGTTTCGCCGCCCGGATTTGAGTTCCAAGGAGTCAATAACGGTCATGTCCCACTCTACCGCACCGAACGCCTATGAGCTCTCGCTCGACTGCGTCCATTGTGGCCTTTGCTTGCCCTCTTGCCCGACGTACACCCTCGACTTCAACGAAGCGGATTCTCCGCGAGGCCGCATTTATCTCATGCGGGCTCTCTTTGAGAATCGGATCGGTGTCACCGACACGCTGGTCCATCACCTTGACCAGTGCCTTGGCTGTCGTGGGTGCGAAACCGCGTGTCCGGCGGGAGTCCAGTATGGAGAGCTACTGGAGCAGACTCGCTCCCAGATCAACAAGAAAAAGGATCGAGGCTTTTCGGACTTCCTGAAGAAAATCGCCCTCGAAGAGATCTTCCCCTACCCCAAGCGAATCCGGCAAACGTCGACCGCTCTTCGCCTCTATCAGAAATCGGGCCTCGAGGGACTCTTCAACGCCCTCTCCCTACCAAAGCTCCTCGGTCGGGGAATCGGAGAAGTCGCTCGTTTCATGCCCCGGATTCCTCCAAAGAGTGAGCGCACCGGGCTTGCCGGATCCTATCCGCCCTACGGCGACCAAAGGGGCAGAGTGGCTCTCCTCTCCGGCTGCGTCATGCATGAACTCTATGGTCATGTAAACCGAGCCACCATTGAAGTCCTGCAATATAATGGCTTTGAGGTCATCGTCCCTCCCACCCAAACTTGTTGCGGGGCCCTGCATCTTCATTCAGGAGAACTGGCTGGCGCAAAGGAGCTGGCCCAGAACAACATGGCGGCATTTGGAGCCCATGGGATCGATGCGATCCTCGTGAATTCCGCCGGGTGCGGATCGGCCATGAAGGAATACCCCACCCTCTTTGGCGGAGACGACGCCGAGTCTCAGATGGCGACCGAGTTCTCATCCCGAGTCAAAGACGTTTCTGAATTCTTGACCGAGGTTTCCCTGATCGCGCCATGGGCACCGGTCCCAGGAAAAGTCGCCTATGATGACGCCTGCCACCTCATTCACGGCCAGGGAATTCAGGCCCAACCCCGATCCATCCTGGACCAAATCCCCGAACTCGAACAGGTTCCGCTCTGCGACTCGGACAAATGTTGCGGCGGCGCGGGGACATACTTCGTTGAGCAACACGACTCGTCCATGAGGATCCTCGAGGAGAAGATCCAGAAAATCCGGGAGTCGGGTGCCGACATGGTAGCTACAGGGAACCCGGGCTGCCTGCTTCAACTCGAGATCGGAACGAAGAAGTTCGGCTTATCCATCCCGGTTCACCATCCCATGGAACTCTTGCACCGATCTTATCGCGAACCCGAAAAGTATCGATCTTACTGAAAAAAAGCCCGCAAACTCCGGAGGAGCATGCGGGCCAGTGTAGTTCACGAAATCAGATCGAAAACGCGGGCTTGATCAGTCCAGAGTGTAGGTGACCAGCCACTCATCCGTTTTCTTCAACCGCTCTTCGTCCCACTTGATGAAATCGGACCGGACCCCCATGACATGGGCGTAGCGGATGGCGTAATGGGTGATGTCCTTGGCCATCAGATCTGCGGTTAGCTCCTTGTCGTAGTCGAGGTACTTCTGGCGATTGGCTTGCCACTCCCTTCGATTCAGACCTTCAAGCTCCTTGACCAGACGCTGGTAAATCGGCGCACACGGCCAGTCCGTCAGAGCATTGACGTACCAGGTGCAGAGATCCTTCAGCTTGTCCAGGAAGAGATTGTGTTCATCGTCGAACTTGAGACAGGTCCCATCGAAGTAGTTGCCAAGATTATTCATCTTGTCAAAATCAATCAGATCCGCACTCTTGGCGATGGTGTAGCCCGCCGTTCCCGGGAACGGATAGAAGAGCGCCCAGCGGAACCGACCCATCTGGATCTTTCCGCAAAGGGTCAGAGTTTCCATGATCTCCGCCCGGCCCTCGTGGGGAAGACCAAACATGATGAAGGCGGAAGTATGGAGGTCGTATTCATGAGCCGCCGCGAAAGAAGCCTCCATCGCTTCATTGCTCATGATGCGATAAAGCACTTCCTTGCGAATCTTCTGGCTACCGCTCTCCAGGCCGAACTTGACGATCATGCAACCGCCATCGTGCAAGGCACCTGCCATCTCACGATCAAAACGATTGACATGGGCGTTCACCACGAAGGGCAATTCAATGCCTGACTCCTTGTACTGCTTGGTGAACGACATCACATAGGGCTTGCTGAGAGTGAAGAGGTCATCATCAATGATCAGAGTGTTGATGCGTGGGAACTTCTCCTTCAGCATCTTGATCTCGTCGAGAATTCGATCGGTATCATAGAACCGTAGGAACTCCCGACTCTTCTTTGCCGCACCTTCATCCATGTAGAGATCAACGATCTCCCGGTTAAAACAGTACGTGCATTTATACGGGCAGCCTCGCGAGGTGATCATGCCCATCCACCCGTTCTTCTTGTCCACGATCGTTTCTATATCGAAAAGATCATAGTCCTTGGGCGGAAGCTCGTTGAGATCGGGGAACGGTAGCAACGGGTTATTGATGAGCTTCCCGTCCCGTACCATGCGGCACCCGGGAGTCGTCAGCACATCTCCGTCCGAATCAAGTCGATTGACGAGCTCAAGGAAGGAGAAGTCGGCTTCACCCGGCATGACGAAATCCCAGATTCCGTCGTTGGTGACGTCGTCCGGGACCATCGTCACGTGGACCCCGCCCACCACGAGAGGAATATCCATCACCTTCTTGATGTCACGAGCTAACTCGCAGGACCAGGGGTACTGCTGGCTCATACAAGAGAAACCAATGACCCCAGGAGCCATCGCTCGAATCGTCTCGAGAAGCTCCTTGTTCTCCGGGATGGGCCAGATCTTGTCACAGACATGGATCAGCTCCACGTCATGGCCGTTGGCCTTGAGAACACCAGACATGGCCGCAAGCCCGTGGTTAATCCCCGGGGGACAATCAATACTTGGGTAGATGAATAGGACCTTCATCGGCTCACCCGCTTTTTCGTCTAGATGATTGAATCGAAGAGACCCCCTCGAGTCCGTCGCAGCGCACAACCTGTACGCCCGGGGTCAATGTGGACAGAATAGTATTTATTTCGCGTAAAGTCTTTGTTGCAAAAGAACTTCCCGCCTCCCACGACGAGCCGTCCTGATGGATAAAACCAGGGAGGGGAAGCACTTGCCGCCCCCTCCCGATCGTTAGCATTCTCTTTTGGCCAAAGGCTTTATGCCTCGCAGGCCCTGCTGACTACTGGATCTCGAAGGTGTTCGAACTCAGCCCGGAGGCACAGAATTCACCGGAACCCTGATCTCGGATCCTCAACTTGACCCGGTAGTTAACTCCAGGCACGAGCGGCGGGAATATGTCATCCAGCCGAACCTTCATGTTGACCTCAGCCATCGCGTCCGAACGAACTCCCATTCTTTCCACGACCAGCACCTGCAGACGAATCACCTCGCCGTTCTGGTCGGCAAGGTCCACAAATGCCTTCACGTGGTGCATGTCCCCGCCTGGCCCCAATCCATCGAAGTCAACATTCACCTTCAGCCGCTCCGTGAGCGGATCCTCGATGATCACCGAGGCCGCTCGCACCGTAAGAGCCATGGATGCAAAGTCGAGTTCCAGAAGATCCGGGGAAAACCCATCATTCGCATTGTTTTCATCGTCAGGATAGTCGGCCACCTGGTTGTTGGAGGCACCCTGATCACCCGTCTCGCCTGAAGCCGCAGAAAGAGCTGCCCCGTCATGAGACGCCACCAGCGTGTAAGTCCCACATCGATCAAGAACACCTGCTGCAAAGGTCATTTGAATCGTCGACTTTTGTCCCGGCAGAAGGGTCTGGACGCCAGCCGCAGGGAAAAAGTCCGTCACCACCTGGCTCTCGTTCTTGACCGTCCCGTTGTCGACAAACGCCTGCAACGACAGCGAGACCGAATCAATCTCAAGAGATCCGACATTGTTCATCGTCACCAACACGTCCATTTCCTGGCCAATCGAGCCCGGGCCCGACTGCTCACCGACGACTTGTGGATCGTAATCAACCGCGATGTTCGTGATGGCAAGATCAAGAAAATCTGACTCAGCGACAACTCCATCATAGACCAGGCTGAACTCCTGAGGGCCTTGCGGGACGCTCGCTCCCCGGACCCGAACCGTCCAGTTGCCAATCTGCGGGCTCGCCACGAATACCTGCTCCATCGGGTTCAAGTTATCAACCCCGGTTGAAGCCGCCGTCGCGGGATTGGCCGGGTCCAAAACCCAGGGACTGAAGATGGATCCGGATGGCGACTCCAGCTCGAGGTCCAGATTATTGACCAGCGTTGGATCGGAAAGAGGAGAGGCCGCCGGGTCGCACCAGGACGTGGTGACTCGAAGCGGCGAACTCGATCCCACAACCATCAGGAAGGTCTTCACTTCGTTGTTCCCCACCGAGTCCTCGAGGAACTCACCCGCGGTGACCTTATCCACGAGAGAAACCGCGTTGATCCGACCATAGCCGGTCTGATAGTCGGGACCAGCGCTCAGAAGATCGTCAGCCGTGTGAGCCAAAAGCGCTTTCCAGGTGGAGGGAAGCGGACCAGGCTCGGTTGGGTTCAGATTTTTGAACTGCTCCATGGCAAGGCACAAGACCCCCGTGGTCGTCGGCGACGACATTGACGTTCCGCAGAACGAAAGATAGCTGGAGGTAAAGGTACAAGAAGTGACACCACCGTCACTCCCCACCTGGCACCCCGGAGCAACGATGTCTGGCCGAAGGCGACCGTCATCCGTGGGCCCGAAACTCGAGAAGCTTGCTACCGAGTCATCATTGGAGTTGGTTGCTCCGACGACGATATTGTTCTTGGCGGTCCCGGCGATTCCAATCGTTCCATACTGGCCGCATCGCGCCGAGCCGGTGCGCTCATTGCCCGCCGCCCACACCGAGACGACCGGTGCGCCCAGGCTGCCGCAGACGATATTATCCACGAGCTGAGCCGTTGATTCGTAATCGCCTTCGAGACTGCAGTCATAGCCGTTCGGATTGACGTTGCTTCCGATGGAGTTGTTGTTGATATCGGCCCCGTTATCAATATGGGCCATGTCGTAGATCATCTCGAGATTGGTAGGATTATCGTAGAGACAGAGTGGGGTGCAGTGATCAACAAAGCCACTGTAAATCGTATCCACTCCCGGAGCCATTCCCTTGTAGAGAGGATTCAAGCTCCCACTTCCGGCAACCGTTCCCGAAACGTGGGTCGCGTGAGAGCTGACACTTCCCGTCTCCAGATGAACGGTTCGAGAATTGACATCGGGATGACTGTCGATGAGACCCGCATCGAAAACGAGCACCGACACTCCCGATCCGTCCAGATCGTAGGGAGCGGCTTGAACCGTATCGGCACTCACGTTTGCACGATTCGAGTCGTTCAACCCCACCATGGGCGGTGATGCCTGAGAAGCGAATCGAACCACCGGTTCCTTCAGGAACTCATGAATCATTTCGGGATGAATGCCGATCCGGATCATGTTCATGGATCGGACTTTTCCCCCCATGAATCCACCATAGCGAGAGGCAGCCTCGGCGGCGGCTCCGTAGGAAACATCATCGTAGAACCAGACGGAAAGAACGACCCGGCCCTCTAGATCCTTGGCGTAATCATCGTAGTTCCCGTCCTCGACCCGAAATCCCATCTTGTCGATCGGGCGAATCTCACCCACGAACACGACCTGAGGCTCCTGGATTCCCTGAGACGAAGATCGAATGATGAACTGGTTCGGCATGCGGGCCACGAAGGTGCGGTCCGGGATGTAGTCAAAGAGTTGAATCCCCCGCAGACCAAGTGACTGACGAACCTCCGGGGTTGGTTGTTCTTGAAGCTGAAGGTAGACGTAACTCGCCCCCTCCGGGTCTTTCGTGGCGGCGTTGTGAACGGCCTGTTCGATCCCTCCAACCGGTTCAACCGTCCGGGACTTCAGCCGGATGGGAAGGACGGGCCGAAGCTCTCGGCTTGAAGTCAGACTTTCGGCTGGGCTCAGCAATACGGCCAGGAACAGAACCCCCAGAACACCGACACACCAGCGGATAGACGGAGTGCGTCTCATGAAACCCCCCTTAAGTACGCAGATTCGCTGAAGCAAGACCCGACTGGATGGATTGTACGACTTGCATCGTTCGCAAGGCGATCAGAAGAAGCCGGGAACTGCGCTGTGGCAGCCTCGTCAAGCTTCACCCCCAGGGCTCCTCACTCTACTCGACCGAGCCTCCAGCGTCAAGCGGGCTCAAGAAGGCCCGCCTGGAAACTAACCGTCTACCGCAAAGTGGATTACGCCGGACAGAACGATGGTCCCATCCGGCAGGCTCATCCCCGCCTGAAGAAGAACTCGATCCCCGGGCTGGGCGTTTGCCGGGACCTCGAACGGGACAACCAGAGGACCGGAGGATGCAAGAGGGTCCGAAGACAATCGATGAAGGACTCGGAAACCGGGAGATGTTGGCCCCTCGATCCCCAGAGTTTCTCCTCGAAGTTCGAGGGAACCCGGGTGGGTATCACGAACCAGGGCGAAGCAGGCACCAGGGACTCCGGAGACGAGCACCTCCCCTTGGCCGGAGGGTTTCAAGTCCCCTCGGATTGATAGATCCAGAGACAGGACGGAACGTAAGGCCGCTTCGGCTTGAATGAGGCCAAACCCGTGATGGACATCGAAACCGGCCAGATCCTCCTGGGAAAGACCCAGCTGATCGGCGGCTGTTCCTCGAAGGACGGCTCGAACCCCGGAGGGAGAGAGCCCCGGTGTAACCTCGCGCAGCAGGGCCGCAATGCCGGCGACCACAGGTGCTGCAGCCGACGTGCCCGAGTAGTAGACGGTTCCGCCGCCGACCTTCAACCCGAGGATTCCTTCCCCGGGAGCCATCAGTTCCAGTTCACTTCCGAAGTTGCTCGCGCCGGTTCCTAGCGATCGAGCTCGATTGCCGTTCCGATCCGTGGCTCCCACCGCAATCACCGTCGTGAGTGCCGCCGGGTACAAGATCCCCTCGACTCCATGATTTCCTGCGGCTCCGACCGCCAAACATCCAAGATCCGTCGCATAGGCGATGGCGTCCTCTTCTGCCAGGCTATGGGCACCTCCATAACTCATGTTGATGATGGAGGCTCCTCGGTCAGCAGCCAGGACGATGCCCTGGACCGAATCGGAAACAACCCCGGCTCCGGTCGAGCTGAGGATCTTGATCGGGAGGATTCTCGCCCGCCAGTGAAGGCCGGCAATGTCAGTTCCGTTGTGCCCGGAAGCCCCGATCACCCCGGCAACGAAGGTCCCGTGGCCCTGATCATCCTGTGCATCCGTGTCATCGTTCACAAAATCATGACCCGGCAAGACGCGTCCGGTCAGATCCGGATGATTGGCGTCCACGCCGGTATCGAGAACGGCGACGGTCGATTGGTCGGTTCCGGAAAACAATCCCCAGGCCCCGAGAGCTCCAACTCCCCCCTCAGCGACAGGCATCAGGTGCCATTGAGAGGAGTAGAGAGGATCGTTGGGAGGGAGTTCCTTTCCACAACCGAGCCCGGATCGTTCAAGATCCGCTTCGACCCGCTCGATCTGATCCAGGCCCTGAAGATCGCTGACAATGTCTTCAAGCGAAGCATCCGTAGCATAGTCCACAAGGATCCACCGATCGAGGCCGGCGCTTCGGCGGAGCTGACTCTTTGCAGCCACCCTGGCGCCCTCTGGCAAGGGACTCAGGAGCCGAGACATACGAATCACTTCGTAGTGCAAACTCAGGAGGGAATGTAGAGGGGGACCAAGAGGGCCCGGATCGGGCGCCTGCTTGAGCTTGATCAGAAGGGATTGCTCGCCACCGGAAAAATGGGATGAGAATTCTTCCTCGGCCCGAAGCTGATCTGGCGGCATTGCAAAAAACGTAAGTAGCAGCAGGATCAAAAGGTACTGCGAAAAAAATCGTAGGACCGACCTGCGAAAGGTTCGACCGAGGCTCATCAAAGCTTCTTAACTCCTTAAACTACAAGGACTTTAAGACAGAATTCGAGCCTCCACTCCGTTCGGGCGCCGACGCCCTAAGCCTTATTCCAATATAAGCTTACACCAAACCATCAATATATCAAGCAGTTAAACCCAATCCATTTGCTCATTACTTCTTTAGTGCAAACAAGATCGGTCAAAAGAAAGGAAACGAACCCGAAGAATTCCGATTGCAGCCTGGAAGCCGAGAGCGTAGAATCTCGCCCCTTACCAAGGGGACACTGAACCATGACCGAACATCTGGATCTGGTTGTCGAAACACCGGATGGCCAAGTTTTACTAGTCGACCTGATCCGTCTCATGCGGGAAAAAGGTGCTACGGATCTCCATCTGACGGCCGACTCCCCCCCCATGCTCCGCCTCGATTCCAATCTCTTTCCCGTCGGGGAAAAGGTCCTTTCGGGAAGCGACGTGAGGCAGCTCATTTACGGGATCATGACCGAGGGGCAGGTCCACCTCTTCGAAAAAGAGCTCGAAGTCGACTTTTCCTTCGAGGTCGCCCAGTTCGGCCGATTCCGAGCCAATGTCTACACCCAGAAAGGCCGGGTTGCCGGTGCGTTTCGGGCGATTCCCGAGCGGGCCTTCAGCCTCGCTGAGCTTGGACTTCCCGGCGCTCTTGAGGAGCTGACAGAAGCTCCAAATGGGCTGATTCTGGTCACAGGAGCCACGGGCTCGGGAAAATCCACAACCCTGGCGGCGATGATTGATCGGGTGGCCGAAAAGCGTCGCCATCACATCGTCACGATCGAAGACCCGATTGAGTACGTCCACGGGCACAAGAAGGCAATCGTCAACCAGAGAGAGATTCGCTCCGATTCCCATTCGTTCGCCCAGGCCCTCAAATCAGTGCTTCGCCAGGATCCGGACGTGGTGCTCCTCGGGGAAATGAGAGATCTTGAGACGATCGAGCTTGCTCTCACCATCGCCGAAACCGGCCATCTCACCTTCGCCACCCTGCATACGAATTCGTGCGTCCAGACCATCAACCGCATCGTTTCGGTATTTCCCTCCGAACAGCAGACTCAGGTCCGAGCCCAGCTCTCCTTCGTCCTCCAATGTGTCCTTTGTCAGCATCTGATCCCACGAAAAACGGGGGGTGGACTTGCTCTTGGGTACGAAATCATGATGCCCACCGCGGCGGTTCGAAACCTCATCCGGGAAGGAAAGGTCCACCAGATCTATTCCCTCATGCAGGCGGGCCAGGAACACAGCAACATGCGCACGATGAATCAAACTCTCTTCGAGCTCGTTTCCAAGGAAATCATCGATCCGACAGCCGCGGTCGGGCGGTCCACCGAGCCCCGAGAGCTCCTCGAGATGTTCAAGCGACACGGAATCCGGATGGAAGAGATGCAAGGGCCTGAGGGCGAGTAGCCTACGTGCCAGGGATCGCTGAAGTTCAAAATGTCCGGGAAAACCCCACAACCATCAAAAAACAAATGACTTATGGAATTATCCACAAGTCGAGTTCCTCGGGCATTTTTGTTTGACTCCTTCCGATCTTCCTGATATTTTTCATTGCACTCGACCGGGAACCTGTCTCGGTCCGTCATCGTAATTTTGATCGAAGCGGAGGTTTTAAGGGGCAGCCGAGGGGGCTACGAGGTTCCTCTCCCTCTCAACTTTGGCTCGATGTTCTTGAGCTCACGAACAATAGGTCCGCAAAACCATATCGTGAATCTCCAAGGGTCCAAGCATTGAAGCCGACGAGAAGCTGCTCTTAGTCGCACCGAAGCCGGAAAGGAGGTTGATCGCGAGTAGGATCGCGACGAAGCGAAGTGTCTTATGTGACTTCTTTGATCCTCGGGCCAATGAGGACGAAGAAGATCAACCTTGTCGCCGACTCCCGAGACGACGAGGTTCATCTGATTAAGAAGGGAATATGCGAATAGGAGCTTTCACGAATAATGAATAGCAAAAAGAATCAGGGTTTTACTCTTGTTGAACTTCTCGTCGTTGTCGGTATTCTCGCCGTCCTCGGTGCCGTTGTCTTTCCGACCGTTCAGAACGCTCTGAACAAGGGTCGTGAAGCAGCTGGCCTTCAGAACATGCGGCAGCTCGCCGATGCTCTCATTTCCTACGTCAGCGATACCAACCAGTATCCTGCTGCCGAAACCATCCTTGGAAGTGGTGGAACCGAAGTCCGCCAGCGCTGGTTCAACACCCTCGCTCCCTACATTGGTGTCCAAGATGCTCGCGCTCAAACGAACGCAGGCGGAGCCGCCGGTACCCAGAACCGTCGTGGTGACAACAATCAGGAAGTCTTCAATCAGGTCATGATCGATCCTTTGGTTCGTGGCACGTGGCAGATCGGTGAGAACAACTCGATCGGATACAACTACCAGTACCTGGGCAATGCTCGATCGACCGGTTATTTCCGCGATCCTTCTGTTCCGGCTGGTGCCTCAGGTGCCTTCAACCTTGGCCAAACCTTGGTCTTCTCCGTTCCTGGTGGCGGACGAAAGAGCAACGGATTTGTGAACTTCCCGGTACAGTCCCAAGAAATCCAATCCCCGGACAAGACCATCGCATTCGCCTACTCTGATGGAACCGGACACATTGGTCCTTATCGAAACGCTCAGGTCCAGTACACCGTCAACCCGACCGGAACCGAAATCGCCTTCAACTCGGGTGGTGGAACCGACACCTTGGCGCTTCCTGCTCTTCCGTCCATGTCTGGACACGAGTGGACCACCCTCGGAAACGACGGCTTCTTGATCGACCCGACCTTCTTGCCCCTTCGCAACATCAACCCGACCAACGATACGGAAGAAGGCGCACCGGCAAGCGCAATCGAGCTTGAAGTTGCTGGCTCTGCTGCTGGCCCCGAGTTCCATGCACAAGCGACCCGAAGCATCGTGACCAATCGTTACGATGGCGGAACCGTCGTTGCTTACTGTGACGGCCACGTTCAGTACCTCAAGCGTGAGGCTGTCTACCTTGATCCTCGATCGGGTCGACCTTCCAACCGTCTCTGGAACGGCCTTGGCCGGGACAACGACGAAAACGCCAACGGAATCATTGATCCGACCGAAGCAATCGTTGACCAGAACGAGTGGGCCGGGCTCGATGCCACCGGTACCGCCCTCACCAACGCCGCAATCAATGATCGTTGCAACCCGGGCGCAGTCCAAGCTGACAACGGCAGCTTCCTCCAGGGTGGAGTGGACCTTCGGGACGCTACGGTTCCTGTAATTCGTGGAGGCGATACCTCCAGCGTCGTTTCGGCTATCTTCGAAGATATTGATGGACCGACCATGCCCAAGGTCACCCCATTCCCGATCATCGTCAACGTCCTCGGCGACACTCTCGTCAATACGGCACCGACGACCAACTAATTTGACAGCTTCCCCATTGGGGGATCCGGTCGAAAATTCGATGATATCCTTGGGGCCCGCTTTGGTGGTCGACACCAAAGCGGGCCTTATTTGATAAAGAACGGACTTTTTTTGATAGAAATGGTGGGAACAACCACCTGAAGACATGACAACAGAATCGATCGACACCTTGACTCATCCTGAGACAGAAACCGAAACGCCAGGCCACACCTGTATTTCGGCTCAAAACCTCAAGAAAGAATATAAGTCCTGGTTTGGTCGACGTTCGGTGCTCGCCCTCGAAGACCTCACCTTCGACATCAAACCGAGCGAAGTCGTGGGTCTTCTCGGTCCGAACGGAGCTGGAAAGACAACCACCATCATGCTGTGCCTTGGTCTCATCAAGCCGGACCAGGGGGTTGTCTCTCTCTTTGAACAGAATCCAAGCCGCTCCAACAGCAAAACCCGGGTCGGGTTCATGCCGGAGGAGTCCTATTTCTATCGCTTCTTTTCCGGGCCGGAGATCCTTCGGTTCTACGGACGACTGTTTGGCCTCGACAACGCTGTGCTCAAGGAACGAATTCCTCAGCTCATCGAACGAGTCGGACTCAAACACGCCGGAAACCGCCGTCTTCGGGGCTATTCCAAGGGAATGCTTCGAAGAATTGGGCTCGCACAAGCCCTGATCAACTCGCCGGATCTCGTCATTCTGGATGAGCCTACGGCGGGAATGGATCCCATCGGCACCCGTGAAGTGAAGAACCTGATTCGCGAACTTAAAGATGAGGGTCGCGCTGTCCTCCTATCCTCCCACCTCCTGGCCGACGTCGAGGATGTCTGCGACCGGATTATTCTCCTCAATCGGGGGCGTCTTGTTTGCAAGGGTCCCGTGGCGAGCATTCTCGCCCGGAGCGACGAGACATCCGTGAATTTCAAGGACCTGTCCCCTGAAGCTCTTGAGGAAGTCCGGCGAACCGCCACTCAGCACGGTGCTGAGGTGACGCGTGCCGTACCGCCGCGAGAGACTCTTGAGGAGTTCTTTGTCCGGACCATCACCACGACGGAGGATCACACCGAGTGAAACCAGGCCTCGGTCGAGCCGAGCCTGCCCGAAACTACCGGAGGTCAGTAGCCTCCTCAGGGCCACAAACCCTACTGCTGGCGCGTGCCATCGGCGCGGTCATCTGGGCGACCCTTTATGAACACCGGCGAAGCACCGTTCCTCTGGTGTACGTGACCATAGGAATCGTAGCTGCCGTTGTCGCCTCACTGCCACGTGCGATTGGAAGCGAACAGCGGGCAGAACTCATGCTCGAAATCGTTTTCGTAGCTGTTCCTCTCCTTGCGGGATCCGCGGTGATTTTCTTCACCTCGGCGATCGCACCCAGGGACATCGAAGAACGCTGGGCAATTCCAGTGCTCTCAAAGCCCATTCCACGCTGGCTTTTCGTCGTGGGAAGAGGTGCTGGGCTCAGCCTGAGCACCGCCATTTTTGCGAGCCTGTCTTTTGTCGTGTGCCTCGTCTCGATCCTGATCATTGCTCCAGACTCATTCAAAGGATCAATCATCGAGAAACCGACGAAGCTCATCCCCGGGGATGGCCCCGAGCCCCAGGGAAGGCTCGTCTACCTGAGCGGCTTCCCGACCGAGCTTCGGTGGCTCACTTCAGATACCCGGGAAAACGATTCGGTGTGCCGGTTCACTTTTGCCGGAAAAGACGTGCTCGCTTGCGCCGAAAAAAACGGCTACGTCCGCCTGGAAATGTCCGGACTCAACTGCAACACCAGCCCGATGAGCGGGATCACCCCGGCGCTTGCTTCGGTCGTTACCAAGAAAAGCGGAACGACCGCAACCCAGGAAATCACCTTCAAGAACCGGGAGGCTCGTCTGGAGCTCACCGAAGACACTCTCACCACACTGACCTCGGACGAAACCCTCACGATCGAACTCCGCCCGGTTGGAGTGAATGTCTTCCTCGTCGGTGATCGTGGAAAAGCCTATCTCGCCCTCCCCGGGGCCTACAGCTTCAGCCGCAATTTCCTCATGGCGAGTTTCGGCCTCGTCTTTGGTCTGGTTGTCGTTTGCATGGCCACTTTCGTGGGATCAACCTTGTTCTCTGCAAAGGTCGCCATCTTGATCGGTGGCTTCTTCAGCGCCATGGGCGTCACCCGGGAGAACATCGAGGCGATGATGCGGCTCATGGGAGGCTCGGTCAAATCCTGGAACGTAGAAGGCGCATTTGATCCACAGAAGGTTCTTACCGACTACAATACCGAGGTTGCGGAGGCCACGATTCTGCAGGATATCGCCAGGCAAGCACTCGAGGCCCTTTCCTTCCTCTTTCCCGACCTCACCCGCTTTAGTTTTTCCGAATCCGTCATCAGTGGATTCTGCGTGACAGGAGTCGATCTTCTTCAGAGCGCTTCCTACCTTGGAAGCTGGGTCGGGGTTTTTCTCGTGATTTCCATCATCACGGTTCATTTCAGGAGGATGCAATGACCAAGAACTGGGTCCTTGTTGTGATTGCCCTCCTGGCGCTCCTGGGAGCAAGGCTCCTTGGCGCGTCGCTCCAGGAGCAGCGAGTGGAATGCGGAATCTCCGATCTAGCAAGGAGCGAAGAACTTACCCCCGGTGAGTTTCTGGGAACCGTTGCCGCAGGACCGATTCGAGCCGTGCCCACTGCGTTTCTTCTGGCCGGAGGGATGGACGCCTTTCAACGCCAGGACTGGCACCATGCCCTTGCCATTTACGATCTTCTCGTTCAGCTCCAACCCCGGCTTCCAGCGGTCTGGATGCAAAACGGCTGGAACATGATCGTGAACGTAGCTCATCATTCCTTTGAAGCCGGTGAGCCCGACCAGGCCTATGAATGGGTGCTGGCCGGCCTCGATCACATCCGGCGAGGGGCCGAAAGAAACCCGACGAATGCCGAGATTCGCTTTTACTACGGCCGCATGCTCTTCCGAGTGGGCCGAAAAGACATCCTCAAAAAGGAAGTGGTCGACTACTATCAACGCCGGTTCGGAGATGACGACCGAGACCCACTCCAGGAAAGCCTTACCCACTTTGACCTTGCAGCTAAGATCAATCCAAATTTTGCCGGACATCACGAAATGCAGGGCAGGGTCAGGATTCAATTAGCCCATCGAGAGCTGAAGAATGGGGACCCTGAGAGGTCGGTCGAGCTTCTTCGGGAGTCCATTCCTCCGCTCCTGGAAGCCCAGAAGATCGTGACAAGGGTCATGGAGTCGGAAGAAATACCCGAAGAGAATAAGGCAGCCTTCGTCGGGTTTAACAACAACCTGGCCGCACAGGTCGATTTCGCGGAGAAAATGATCAACGACATCATGGCGCGTGAAGAGAGAGTAGAACCCTCTGACTCTCACTAAGTGAGAAAGAAGTAGAGATGTTCAATCTGAAAAAGAAAGATGATGGTAGCGGCAAGAAGCCCGAGAAAAAAGCTCAGGCAAAGGCCCGCCGTCCGAGCGAAGAGAGGCGAGAGGCACCTCGGGTGTCTCTCATCGATCAATACCTTTATTACCTGAAAGATCCACTCCGCGATTCCTCGGCAGTTCGCGGAGAGGTGATCAACATATCCCGAACGGGAGTCCTCTTCCGGACAACAGAAAACTTCAGCGTAGGTCAGGAAGTGACACTCAAAATCGGTATTCCATTCCGGAACGAGTCGATTCGCACAGCGGGTAAAGTCGTGCGGATGACCCCAGGTGCGGAGGGCAAGCAGGGAACTGTTGCTGTCCGTTACACAAAGATTCTTGGCGGACCGCGAGAGTTGCTGTTCGAAACTCTCCTGGATCTCTTGTGCGAGGAGAACTGACTTGAACAGGCTGAGGAGGACGTTTCCGGGAGCGGTGGGATTGTTCCTCGTACTGATCGGTGCAGGATGCATCACCCCATTCCTCGATCGGGGACGATACGAAGGCGCCCGCGTTGCCCTTGCCACCCAATACAATAATCTGATGGCCCAGCGGGAGTACGCTCAGGTCATCGCCCTGTCCGAAGAACACCTGGATCCGGACGACCCGCACTATCGCGACGCCGTCTACTTCTTGTACCAGGCGCGCCTTGCCCAGATCCAGGAAGAGGCGACCCGGGCCGAGCAAATCCGTCGCATGAAGAACAAGGGTTCGGTCAGCGTTGTCGATCAGTCGGCAACCATCTCTCCGGGTCCTGACGAGCTCCCGGTCCATGATCGCTCCGATATTCAGAACGAAACCGGATTCACCGAGGCTCTCGCCCGCATTCCTGAAGGCGCGATGAAAGACAAGCTTCAGGCCAAAATCCCCGTCCTGAACGTCATCGACACCGATCTCGACTTCGTGATCTACGAGATCTTCAAGGTTGCCGGCATCAAGTTCATTGTCGACCCCGGTCTCCTCGAAAACCGAAAGATCAGCGTTCGGGTTACGGACGAAACCGTGATCGGATTCCTGGACTACCTCCAAACGACCCAGAACATCGACTTCTCGATCAAGAACAACACCCTGCGCCTTCACTCGTACAATACCGACCTCACCACTCGCTTTTTCCGGCTGAGGCATGGTTTTCAACCGGCCGTTCTTGCTCGAGACTTCCAATCCCTCTCCGACTTGAGCTTCATCAACCGGGCCAACGAAACCGGCGGAGGAAGCGGGGGCGGCGGGCAACAACAAGATACCCAGACCCAGGGAAGTGGGGGCAAGATCGAAGCAGAGGGGAAGTCGTTCATCGAACTCATCCTCGCTCAACTTCCCGAGCTTGTGGCCTGGCCAGAGGGTAGCCAGGCCTTCATCGACAAGAAGAACAACGCCATTCTCGTCAGAAGTATCCCGTCCACCCTGGAAGAAGTGGCAAAGATCCTCGCATTCATCGACATCAAACCGATTCAGATCTCGATCGAGGCACGTTTCATCGAAGTTCGGAATATGGATGCCTTCGACTTTGGGACGAACCTGACCATCGGCGGCCAGGAGTTCGGAAGCAACAGTGGCGACCTCGGCAAGCAAACCATCGGCGAGGGAAGCGGATCCTTCTTTGGAAACCCGGTCGCCGATGCAGGAGGCGGAAGCACGGGCGGCAATCTCTCTTTCAGTGGCCCCCTCGACGAAGGACAGCTCTCCGCCACGATCTTCGTTCTGGATCGGCTGGAAACCGCCGAGACCCTATCTTCTCCGTCGGTCACGACGGCGAACAACTCCACCGCGACCATCGCAGTCGTTCAGAACCTGGTCTTCGTTGAAGAATACCGGGTCGAGAGCGGCACACCGATATCGGGGGATACCGGGGGCGGCGGCTTTGGAAACAACGTGTTCCAGGTTCCCTCTCTGGTCGCGACCATCAACGATGAAAACTTTACCGGCTTTGTCCTCAATGTCACACCGAGCGTAGGCGGCGACGGGGAACACATCGCCCTGACAATTCAACCCGTAGTGCGCGAGGTCGTAGACCAGGTTCTCATCGAAAGCTCGGCCGTCCTGGCTACCGGCAACACAACATCGGGGGAGCAGTCGTTTGCCTCTCCGGACATCATGAGGCCGATTCTCGAGACCCGTTTTGTCAATACCAACCTCACGGTGAAAGATGGTTCAACAATCGTGATCGGCGGGTTGACCCGATTCGTGGAAACCGAGGTCGAGGACAAGGTCCCCTTCCTCGGCGACATCCCGATTCTCGGAAGGCTCTTCCGGCGAGACACCACCCTCAAAGACAAGCGTAATCTGCTCATCTTCGTGACCGCGCGAATCATCAATCCTGAAGGTGGGCTCTACGCAGACCCCGTTCCGAACAGCGAAGACTCCAATGGTTAAGAAGTAAGGAAAACCGAGTATGGCTGCTCCTGTTCCCAAACTGATCCTGGGCCTTGATTTCGCCGCAGATCGAGTTGCGGTCGCGGAAGTCAGGAGAAAGGGTGGAGGGAAGTTCGAACTCCTTCGAAACGCCCTCTTTCCCCGAACCTTCGAATCAGGAGCATCACTCCGGGAAGCACTGAAAGAACGGGGTTTCAAGGCAAAGCACGCGGCGATTGCACCACCTGCCGAAGGAACTCTCTTCCGACATATGTTCCTTCCCGCAACCCTGAACCGCAACATCCGTCCCCTTCTCTGGACGGTGATCAACCATGAAGCGCCCGCCGAAGCGGCATTCGACTGGATCGACCTGGGTGAACCTGCCAGTACTCCAGGCCATCGTTTGCTCATGGTCTCGATCGTCCGAGCAGTGTCCCAGTCAAAATCCGAGGACCTGGTCCGCCGGGCTGGACTGTTACCCGTTCTCTCGACACCGCGCAACATCGGGTTCTTCCACCTTGCCAGGGCTCTGGATCTCACGGAAAACGGTCGAACGGTACTTCTTGTTGACCGTCGAGATGACCGGCTCGATCTCGCCCTCGTTCGCGGATCC
This sequence comes from Planctomycetota bacterium, assembly GCA_029260825.1. Lineage (GTDB taxonomy): Bacteria > Planctomycetota > JACOTG01 > JACOTG01 > JAJDCM01 > JAJDCM01. The sequence continues at coordinate 19,873 of JAJDCM010000056.1, forward strand.
ACGCTCCTCTACTGTCGTGGACAGGCGGGAGGGCGCTCCATGCCCACCCGGCCGTCAGCTTTTGGAGGGGCGGAAACCATCGCCCGTCAAATCGACACAGCACTTCAGCACGCTCGCGAACAGCTAAAAGAACCAGACCTGACCCCCGCGGCCATCTACATCTCCGGAACGAACTCGGCCAGCATGGTCGAGGATCTCTCCGAGAGAACCGGTTTCTCGACATCGAATCTGGATCCGTTTACGGAGTTCGGCTCGGGAGAGCAGGACACCGCTCAAGCTCTCGACGCCGAGGAATGCGTGGGAGCAATCGGAATTGCCCTCGCCGGTCTCCGTCGGAACCTCGATCCAGCCATCTCTCTCACCGCCGGGAAGCCGAAGAAGATTGCTCTTGACCGGGATCTTCGATACTACAGGACGGCGATCATGGTGGCGATCCTGGCCTCCGCCGGAGTCGTCATGGGCAACATCTATGCCCGAGATGTCATCACCCGAACGGCTCTGAACATCAAAGATCTCATCGAACAGGCCAGGGGGCACGAAGCAGACTTGCGAGCCAAATCTCGCGGTCTCGCTCAAGCCTCCAAAGAGCTCTGCCTCATGGCCAAGTCGGCTGGCGCCCCGGAACCGGTATCCCCGATTCTCGCGGAAATCAGCCGCATCCTCCCCCCGTCTTTTCGGGTGGAAAAGTTTCGAATGACCCCGTCCAACAACCGGGGCCTTGGAATGGTTTTTGAACAAGTACTCCGGGTTGAGCTGTCCATTTCGGTGCCGTCGGACACGCTAGAAAGCGACAACTACGATGACATCGTTGCCGTGGCGGAGGGGCTGCGAAAATCGCCAATCCTCAAATCGTTCAAATATCGTCGCGAGTACGAACCTTTGTCCGACGACCGAGGAAATCAATCGAGTACCCTGAACCGGCCTCGATGGAAATTTGTTTTTCAGATTGAGAGGACCCCGTGATGCGGGGACCTTGTCAATGGGCTGCTAGCAGAAGGAGGTAGTCATGCGCTGGGGACACCGCACCTTATTGGTGGGCCTAACCATCGCGATTTTCGTCATCCTCTTCGGAGCAATTGGACCGTGCGTTCGCACCACGACCCAAGATGAAGTGTCGTTTCTTTCCGGTTGGGCCGTCCAGTTACCCAAGTACTACGGTAAAGACTACCTGACTCGTGAGGAAGTACGAAAAGCCTGCGAGAACGCAGAAAACTCCCTGAGAAAAGACCTCACCGTCCTCGACGAAAAAATCGGATTTCAGCTTCCGCCAGAACTTCGCATACCGGAAAACAACATCTATCCGATCATGGCTTTTCGCGAGCTTCGTGGAAAGTACCTGGACAAGATCCGGTCCAAGCTCGGGGATACTACAAGTGGCGACATCCCTTTTCCCCGGATGCCCACTGGCCAGCTAGGAAGGGACAAGATCAACACGAGCCTGACCCAGATCCACCTTCTGGATATGTTGATCAACACTTTCCATGGGTTGACCTTCTTGAACCTATCCATCACCCAGGGAAGACCCTCCAAGAACCAGAGAGTTCGCTGCACTCTTGTCCGAGCAGCGAACGAGTACATGTTTCTTTTCAACTTCACTTCATCCCTCGAAGAGACCCTTCGGTGGATTGATCGACTTCGTAACGACGACGGTTTCTTCTATCTCCGAGAAATCGAGATGATCCCCTCTCAATCGCAACCAGGTCTCGTCGAAGTGCGATCCACCCTGGTCTCGGTCCTCATCGAGCAGAAGAAGGTCTTGAGGTTCCGCGCGCTGAAACTGGAGGACTTCTAATGCCTCGAATCGGTAGAGAAAAA
>JAJDCM010000057.1 GCA_029260825.1 Planctomycetota bacterium
AATGGCCTGGTCGCCATTGCAACGACTCCGATCGTGGTCGGAAACAACCGACCAAGCGTCACGATCGATTGGCCGCCGGCCGGAGGATTTGCCAACCTCGGAGAGACTGTCGAATACCGGATCCTCGTCACCGACAAGGAAGATGGTAGCGTTCCCTGGGAAAAGGTCATCTTCCAGCCCTTCCTCGGGCACGACACTCACGCTCATCCCTTGAAACAGTATCGCGGCTTCGCCGGTTCCTTCGTGACCCTGCTCGATGACGGCCACGGTCAGGGCACCGATCTCTTCACCGTGATCGAGGCAAGCTATGGCGACCAGGGAGGAAACAACACCCGATCCCTTACCGGCCGCCACAAGGTCGTTCTTCAGCCAAAGCGCAAGCAGTCCGAGTACTTCAAAGAAAGCTCGGATATCCGAGTGGAGAAAACAGAAGACGATGAAGGGGGTGAGAACGTCGTCTTCCAGAAAGATGGAGCCTTTGTGAGTTACTCCCCGATGAACTTCACTGGAATCGAGGCAGTGACCCTTCGAGTCGCTTGCGATACCGACGACACGACACTGGAGCTCCGGCTCGATGAACGGAATGGAAAGAAACTCGGGGAGTTTCATGTTCCTTCAACCAGTGAGCTCTTTCTCACCGAAGGCCTCCATCCGATTCGAATTGAATTCTTCGAAAGAGGAGGTGGAGCGGGCCTCATTTTCCGGATGAAGGGGGGCGGCAAAGCCAAGCACATCGTCCCCGAAAGCTCGCTTGTTCACGGAGACGATCAATCCCCCGGACTCCATGCAGACTACTATGAACTTGGTTCATTGGGAGCGCTCCCGGACTTCTCAGCTCTTACCCCTTACAAATCGGATGTGCTCCCCAGGATCGAATTTCCCAGCACCCAGGAAGAATTCGCCACCTCGGGTCGAAGCGAGGACGTGGGAGTCGTCTTCACGGGTTACCTCAAGATCCCAAGCGCCGGGGCTTACACCCTTACCCTCGACTCGGATGATGGATCCAAGCTTTACCTCTCTGACAAACTGATCGTCGAGAATGACGGTCTTCACGGCATGGTGGAGAAGTCAAGCTCCTGGAAGTGGATCGACCTGACCCTTCCCATCTCGGATCCAGGGGGGACTCATGACCTCTTCGTCGTCTTCCATCCGAAGGCTGGAGAGGAGGATGCTCAGCTCAAGCTGAACTGGATCGACTTTCAGGGCCAGGGAGTCGCTTCGACAGAGACCAAAGAGACCGAGCCTCACCACGATCCGCCAGAGAAGAGCACCCAGTCCGGGTCTTGACCGCAACAAACTCTCTCAGGAAAGCTGCAACCTTTTGGCCATCTGCGCGGTAGTCCCCCATGAAGATGATGAACTCCGCCGAAAAAACCGTGCCCCGAGAACTGATTCTGGCCGAGCTCCCAGGAGTGCGCGCTTTCCTTCGCAAACTCACACGTGGCCAGGAGGAGGACCTTCTTCAGGACACGATGGAAAAGGCGCTCCGGTATCAGAAGGCCCTCGACCCGAATCGATCGGTGCGGGGATGGTTGATCAAGACGGCATTTCGACTCTATCTGGATCAGCGCAAGAAAGCGTCCATGGCACCCTCCCTACTTGGAGATCGGGTTCATGACATCGCACAAACCCACTCCGGGGAGAATGATCCCGGCGAACTCGATCGCCTGCTCAGCAGGCTGACCGAAGTGGAGCGGAGGGTTTTTGTGGCTTTTCACGGCGAAGAGCTCCGACTTGCAGAGATCTCGAACAGACTCGATTTGCCGGAGGGAACGGTGAAATCCCATCTGCATCGAGCCAGAAGAAAGCTTGCCCAAAGAAGAGCATCCTCTGAAAAATGAACCAAGAAGACAGAACCATGAAAAACCATATTCCTGATCAAAGCGATCCTGAGGCCCAGCGGATCTGGGACGCGGTTCATCGCGCCATGGATAACCGGGAAGACCCCCTCGAGAACCCGAGGCTCCAGGCTGACCTCCTCGAAAGACCGGATCTACTCGAAGGGGTGGCGGAGCTCCGAAACACGGTCTGGAAGATCAGAGCTGCTTCACCCGGCTCCGCTGCCCCATTCACGAAGAAGAGACAATTCGCAACCTGGTCTCTTGCGGCAGCCATCTTGGTTCTTGGAGTAAGCATCGGACTCGTCTTTCTCTTCTCGACGGATGAAGAAGGCCCGACCCCTTCTCCGCTTCACACCGCTGGAACTTCCGACGATCTCGAAGATGATGAATCCAACTCTTCCGTTCCCGGGAATCCCCGATCGGCGGGTTGGATCCTCTCGTCTGTCGTCACCTCCACGATCCAAACCCCAACCTCGGTGACCGAAAGCACCTGGGACGGGAGAACCTTTTCTCGAACAACTCGGCTTCTGAACGATCCTTTTGGCTCAAGACGGGTGCTAGCCAAGTCGACCGAAAACGGGACAACACCAAGCGATGCCTGGGTTGTCGACCATGAGCTCATCGTTTGCAGGAGTGCAGGAAGCCCCTGACCATCGTTAGCTTGACTGAAATTCAATCTCAATGGACAAGGCCCCCAGGAATCAAAATCATGACACTTTCTCGTTCACCCTTTGTCTTGCTGCCATTTTTCCTTCTCAGCTTTCTTGCCGCTCCCCTTGCTTCCCAACCGGCAAACGGTGGCCCCACAACTCTTGAGATGTATGACATCTCAGACCTTTCCCGACCTCTGGAAACACTGAATGATCCGCAAGACCAGCCGCCAAACCTGGATGAACTGACCATGGCAAACGCTGAGAACCTGGCTCGTTTCGTGCAGAACTTCATCACCCCGGCTTTCATCACGGGGACTGAATCCGTCAAAGCCATGGGGAAATCAACTCTGGTTGCTCTCGCTCGAAGAGAGCAACACGTGTGGATTCAACAGTTCCTTGCCCAGCAAAGGCTGGATCGAAACGCCGTCTTCCTCCTCGAAACAAGACTCTTGAGGGTCGAAGAATCCGAACTCGAAGTGCTGGGAATTCATGAGGAACCAACGATCCTGCCCGAGGAGAGTGATGCGGAGGACTTCCTTGATCGGGTCGAACATTCGGTTCGCGCCAATGTCATCTCGGCTCCCAAACTGCTGATCCACAACCGACAGGAAGCATCGATCAGCGTGGGAAAGAAAATCTCCTATATCAAGGAATACGCCGTAGCGACGATCGAGCCCGGCAACCGAGAAATCGTGAGCCCCATGATCGAGAACGTTCATGAGGGAATCTTCTTCGAAGGCATGGTAGTAACCCTCATCCATGACATGATTGGTCTGGATTTCAAGCTCACCGTCTCCGAGGTCGATCGCCCCATTTCGACCCGGCAAACCGAGCACGGCGAGATCGGTTTACCGATCTTTCACACCACATCTCTCAGCACGAAGATGGTGCTCCGTGACAAGGCGACCCTCCTCTTTCCCACACAAGGAAGAGATGAGGACCGAACCGTCTTGATGGTCACGGTGAAGAAGGTCGATGTAGACGTCCTCCGCGATCTTGAGGAAAAAGACCGGCGCTAACCCCATCCATCCATCTCCCATGGCCTTCTGGTACAATCAAGCCAGGAGGCCACGGGAGTCACTCGACTTGATCAGAATACGAAGCATCGGAATCGTCCTCACCGCGATCATCTCGGGCATAGGATTGTGGATCCTCTTCCACGCAGATCCCAAAGATGAGCCTTCTCCCCTGCCTCTGAATCCCGCCGGGTCGATCGAATCACCATTAGAAGACGAATACTCCCTCACCGATGCACTGGGAGCAATCGGCCTTGACCCCGAGGACCTGAACTCTCTTGCGGCCATCTCCTATGTTGAGCCGCCAGAGAAAACCCTCGACAAGACAACCCTCATCGTGGAAGTCTTCACCCACGAACCCCAGGCACCAGTATCTCAGGCTACGGTTGAAATCTGGCTCCCCGCCTACCCATCGTCAATGGTCCTCGATGGCACCCTTCCCACGAATCTAACTCCACGATACCTGCCCAGAACGGGCGAAGACGGTAGAACGACCTGGTCGGGGTCCATCAGCAAGGAAGCCATTCAAATTGCTCTACCCGATTACGGTGTTCGACATTCGTTCACCCTTCTTCCCGGATCCCCCAACCTGATCACCTTGCACGTCGACAACCTACCGATTCTCGATGGACGGGTCGTCGACAGTGCCGGCAACCCGGTTTTCGATGCCGAAATCTGGAGCACCGATTTTCAATCCAGGCAGTTGGAGGGATCAAGAATCGCCCGCTCGGAAGACGACGGAACATTCTCCATCCCTCTCTCCGGCGCCTTGACCTACCTGGGTGCCCGCGGCAAGGACCATTCTCCCTCAAAGCTCGTTCTGGTTCAGTCTCTACTTCGCAGACTTGACGAGGAGAAGCGAACCACCATCACCTTCGTCCTTCCCGGACCGGGAGGATCCGCCTGGGGCCGTGTTCTGGATTCCACCGGAAACCCTGTCCCCGGGGCAAGAGTCGAGGTCGGGGCACGTCGGCCTCCGGCAATCCTGCAAAAAGATCCCGACGGAACCGTCCGGTTGGATCCAACGAAAACGACCGATCACACGGACAGCCACGGAGCCTTTTCACTCTCTGGCATCGAGTGCGGGGAGGTGGTTCTCACCGTCTTCATGAAGAGCTTTGCTCCCACTCAAGTAACACTCCAGATCTCACCCGAAAATAGTTCCCACGTCGAAGTGCGGCTTTCACAGGGAGCAAGTGTCCAGGGGATCGTCCAGCTTGCGGATGCGAGTGCCCTCCCCGGAATCTCTCTTCAAATCTCGGATAGCACCTCCTCCACCCGAACCACCACTTCGAGTCCAAACGGCTCCTTTGATTTCGCGCTACTCGCAATCGGTCCAGCAAAACTCACGGTGGATGGGGGCACCCTCGGCCGAATTTCCGTCGACCTGGACCTCACTGAAAACGAGAGCCTCATTCAAGACTTCGTCCTGGGACAGACCCAGGTCATAACCGGATCGGTGGTGGATGACAAAGGTGCGCCTCTTTCCGACTGGCGAATCGAGAGCTCCGGCAATGCGCGATGGGTAACGGCCGATCGGGATGGACATTTCGTCATCCCTTGCCGAAATGACGCCCCTCTTACTCTCTTTGTTTGGCCTCCTCATTCCCGAGCACGAGTGGACACCCCGAGGCACACAAGAAGAGGCGTGACCCCGGGCTCCGAGGTCCTCTTGCAGGTCGCCAAGACCGATCTACCTTCGGCCTACATCACCGGAACCATTCTGGGCCCCGACGGGGAGCTCGCAAGGGGAGCGACCGTGATTGCTCGCTCGTCCCGCATCACCAACCAGCCATTTCAGGCCGACCAAATCGATGGATCGTATCGGCTAGGGCCCCTTCGACCCGGACCGTATGACATTGTCTTTGCTTCGCCCGATCTGGGATGGACTCCCGGAGACAGCATTACCCTGGCCCCCGGGGAGACCCTCGATCTTGGCAAAACTCGTTTGTCCCGGCCGGGGCACCTGCTCGTTCATCTGGGGCGTGGCGAAAAGTTCGACCTGGACGAGATCCAGCTTGTTGTCCGATCCCGATCGAACCCGTGGACCCATGAAGATCACCTCAGGCGAAAAGGAAATCGGGCCGAGACCCACCTACCTCAAGGTCCCTATTCCCTTCGGGTTTCATGCCAATCTGCCCCGGAAAAAGGCCTTTGGATCGCCACCCAGGACATCCCGTTTGAAGTTTTTCCGGACCGGACACTCGAAATCACCGTATCTCCACAAGTCGGGGTCAGACAACGACTCCGATTCGTTCATGAGGCCGAACCGGGACGGGAAGATGGCCCGGTTCAGGTGACAATTCGGGACGCCTCGGGAAAGATTGCTCTCGACCGGCTCCGACTGGCGAACGGCTCTCTGGAAACGGAAATCTGCCTCGCCCCCGGGAGCTACTGGGTAGAAGCGACGATCGGTCCTCGGGCCGGGTTCTCAGGGGCTATCCACAAGGGAGAGGCGTCTTTGATTCTGGTCCAGGGCGAAGACCCGGACTACCCCCTCGAGATCCCGCTGAAATGACCTATAGTAACGGGACTTCACCATGTCCCTGTTTCCAGAAAGAGAACCCCTGCAACCATGACCGTCTGTCCCAATTGCGGCTCCGAATATACCGACGAATTCAAATTCTGCCCCCAGTGCGGAACCATGGTTCCCGGAGCTGGCGCTACCCAAAAATCGCTGGTGGGAAGCACCATCAGCAACAAATACCGCATCCTCTCCAAGATCGGCTCCGGTGCGATGGGCACGGTCTATCTTGGCGAACATCTCGGCATTCATAAAAAAGTCGCTCTCAAAGTTCTCCATTCCGACCTGAATGTAAACGATGAGCTTCTTCAGCGGTTTCAGCAGGAGGGGATCGCCGCGGGCAAATTCACTCACCCGAACGCGATCCAGATCTTCGACTTTGACAAGGACGTGGGAAACGTCTTTTATCTTGCGATGGAGTACGTTGAAGGCACGACCCTTCAGCAGCTCATCAAAGATCAGGGCCCCCAGTCCGTCAAGAAGTCCATCCACATCTTGAAGCAGATCCTGAGTGCTCTTTCGGAAGCCCACAAGGAAGGCATCATCCATCGGGATCTGAAGCCTGAAAATGTCATGGTGACCGACCCGGAGTCCGAAAAACCATCGGTGAAGGTTCTCGACTTTGGAATCTCCAAGCTCCGTGACCTTGGTGGAACCGGACAAGCCCTCAAGACTCAAACCGGCCGCATCATGGGCACTCCTCTGTACATGGCTCCCGAACAGTTCTCGGGAGACAAGGTCGACCATCGATGCGACATCTATGCGTCCGGTCTCGTCCTGTTCGAACTTCTGGCCGGGGCACGCCCGTTCCAGGCGGATACGGTCAATGAGATCCTCTTCAAGCAAGCCATGGAAGAGACGCCCTCCCTGCATTCGGTCCACCCCGACCTGAAGATTCCAAAGGGCCTCGAGGAAATCGTCCACAAGGCCGCCAACAAGAAGCAGGATGAGCGGTACCAGACCTCCACCGAAATGATCGACGCTCTTTCCGATCTGGATTTCGGTGTTATTGCCAAGGGAAAGCCGAAACCTCGGGGAAGCTCCAAGGGTCCATCTCATCTCCCCAAGATCATGATTGGATTGGTCGTCGTCGCCCTTGCTGTCGCCGCCGGCATTTTTCTCCCCGGCATTTTCGAGGGAATGAAAAAGGAACCCGATGTTCTTCGAGTCAGCCTGAAAGCCAACGAGGCGCTAACTCAGAAGGAGCGACAGTATCTCTCGTTACTCGCCGAGGTACGAACGAAGCTCGCCACCCGGGACACCGCCACCGCGATCTCCCTTTCAAATCAAGCCTTGCTCATGGACTGTCGGGATTCGGAGGGATACCTGCTTCGAGGACATTCCTACGTGCAAAAAAACGATCTCGACACCGCAAGGCCAGACTATGAAGAGGCCTTGAAGCTCGACCCGGACTATGTAGAAGCGGTCAACGGTCTTGGGGTCGTTCATCTCAAAAATTCCGAGCTGGACGCAGCCCTGGCAAGGTTCCAGCAGGCTCGGGAAATGGATCCAACCCTGGCCGATGCTTTTGTCGGGGAGGGAATGGTCCAGTACCAGAAAGAGAGTCTCGACGAAGCGGAAAAAAGCCTCTCTCAGGCCATTCAACTCGACCCACGAAGCGGTGACGCCCACCTCTTCCTCGGCCGCATCTACAGACAACAAAACGATCTCGAAAAAGCGAGTGCATCCTTCATCGAGGCGAAGCGATACGATCCGAGCTCTTTTGAAGCCTACGTGTCGATCGGCGAAATTTACGACATTCAAGGACAGACCGAGCGGGCAGACCAGCATTTTCGGGATGCCCTCAAACTGAAGAAGGATTCGATCCGGGCTCAGCTTGGCCTGGCCTCCATTCTCCTTGACGCCAAGCGATTCGAGGAGGCAAACACGATTGTTCTTGATGCAAAACGAGTTCACCCGGATAACCCCCGCCCCCACACTTTGCTGGGAATCATCGCGTTTCAAAAGAACTCTCTTCCCGAGGCCAGGGGTCACTTCCAGAAGGCGATCGACCTCAAAGAAACCGACCCACAAGCATTCCGGCTCCTCGGAATTCTGAAGCAACGCGACGGGCTGTACAATGAGGCGATCAAGCTCTACCGACTCTCGCTTTCAGAAAGCCCGGATCACCCCGCCACCTTCCAGAACATCGGAACCTGCTTGATGAAACTGGAACGGTTCGAAGAGGCTCGAGACGCCCTTGATAAAAGCGTCATGCTCGATCCGAAAAGCACCTTCACCCACTACGCTCTTGGCATCCTCTACATGGACTACCTGGAAGAACCTGAGCTCGCCAAGGAGCACCTCACCCACTACCGTCGACTCGGTGGATCCGACAATCGGGTGAATGATTGGATCGAACGACTCTAACTCGCATTTCTCATGAAGGTCGGCTAGTAAGAGTAGGCTTTGAACTCTTTTTCAAGGCTGGCTAGCTCCTCGGCAAAGAGGCTGGTATTCAGCATCTTGGTCAGTGGATCGTCCGTGACATCCACCTGATTCAAAAGCTTCACCAGGTAGTCTCGAAACGGTGCGGATTCAACGACTCCATCTTCATCGAGCACCGTCTTCGTTTCCTCCCGAACGTGTATCATGTAGAAGAAGAAGAGAGCGAGTTCATCGAAATGGACCTGCCCGTAGCCAGCAATGTTTGATTTCAACACGTCACGAAGAGGAATGTAGGTCTCTCGACTGAGCAGATTGCGGAAGGCATTCACCGTTCCGTCATAATCCTGAAAGGTCTCAAAGTAACAGGCCAAGCCGTAACTCACCCAGGCTAGATTCCGGTTGTCGAGATTGGCGTAACCTCCGCTGAATCTCTGACCGAGATACTGGTGAGTGGTGGCATGAATCAGCCATCTCCGCACGAGCAGGTCATGAGAAAAGTCATAGGTCACCGCCGGAGTGCGAGGATCCGAGGTGTTGTAGTAGCCCCCGTACTTCGACGACTCCGGCCCGGCACCGTTCCCTGTGCTGAACTGGTTGTAGGCATCAAGTGTGGGAAAAATCAGAACCGTCATGGGCTCGGCTCGCTGGGGTGGGGCGCCGAGAAGACCCTCATAATAGCCGTACATGATCTCGAGTAAACGCCCGTAGGCCTCTGCCTTGGCTCGATCTCCCGCGTAGCGAATCTGGTAATGTGCGGTTCGAATCTCCCACGCATTCTCCCACTGGCTGCGGTCAACCCAGAGCTGGGTATCCTGCTCAAGAGACGACTGAGCCTGCTTCAATAGCTCCTCGATGCACCGATCAAAGCCGGTAGCCTGAGCTTTCCCGGCGGAAATCGCCATCAGCCCGAGGAAAGAAAGCAAAACCATCCATCGCGAGGTGTCGTGCAGCTTCATCCTGCCAGCTCCGTCATTCATCGATTCATTGTCATTCGGGGCACAGAGCCCCGCTGCTGATCCCGTTATACTGTACGAGTCCTTGACCCCGACTGCACCCGTGAAACCAACAATCCACTCGGCCAGGCCGGATTCCTTCCTCCAAACTTTGTCGTATCCTGGCACAAGATTCATCGTAAAGCCTTGCAGGGGCCTGGCTGAATTCAGCGTCCGGCCGAAAGAATCCCTGGAGAATTCTCTGAATGTTCGAGGCTAGCTGCAGAATCCTCGAGCGACGACGACCGCACACCTCGACTTGCCAAAAGCAGCAAGACGAGACATAAGCCCAAACATAAAAGAAGGTTAAGACAGGAGACCCAATGAAGAAACCCATCAATTGGATCCTAGTTCTGGCGCTTTTGGCCCTGGCGTTCCCGGCAAACGGGGCGGACTCGGACGAAACTCGCTCGGACCGGAAAATCGTGGGCCGGAGCAGTATTTCCGAGCGCGAGATCGAGGACGGCGTCGAGAAGCGAACATGGCAGGAGAGGGATGAAGCGAGCCATAACAGTCTCGATCTCACCTCCAACGGCTACGGTGTCTCCGTTGGAAACTCCCGGCGCCTCGAGGGAGGCCTCCGGTTCAACTGGAGTGACCACGACGTGGAGTTCGTCCGGGGCCTCAACTTTACGGTCTGGAAGGCCAGACCAAATCGAGAAGCGGAATACACTGGCCTTCAGCTCGGTATCTTCGGTCCATCCGGAGCGAATCTCCATGGAGCATCCGTCGGAATCGCATCGGCTTATGCTTACAAGGACATGAAGGGGGTTCAGGCAAGCGGCTTTGCCACCGTCTCCAGCGGATCGGCCACCGGCCTCAGCTTTGGCGGTGTTGCCCTCGTCACCGAGGGGGACATGACCGGAATCAACCTGGCCGGAATCGCTCTTGTCTCCGAATCCGAGGCCGTGGGGCTGAACATCGGAGGCATCGCCTGCGTGGCAAAAAACCTGACCGGGATCAACCTCTCTGGAATCGCAACGGTTGCCGAAGAGTCCATGACCGGGCTCAACTTCGGGGCCATCGCTTGCGTCTCGGACGATTCCATGACCGGCTTGAACCTCGCGGGCATCGCGAATGTATCCGACGGAAACAAAACCGGACTCAACCTTGCAGGTCTTGCCAACGTCTCTGACGGAGAGATGACCGGCATCAACATCGGAGGCATCGCCACCGTTTCTGTTGGGAAGCTGACCGGTGTAAACCTCGGCGGCCTTGCCTGCGTGTCAGAAAGCGATCTTACCGGCATCAACATCGGCGGAATTGCTAGCGTCTCGGAAGGCAACATGACGGGAGTCAACCTTGGAGGCATCGCGTCGGTCTCCGAGGGCGAAAAGACAGGACTTAACTTCGGTGGTATCGCCAACGTTTCCGGGGGCAATCTCACCGGCGTCAACATCGGCGGCATTGCCAACGTCTCGGAAGGAGAAGCCAAGTGGGTCAACATCGGTGGACTCGCCAACGTCGCCGAAGCAAAGATGATCGGCTTCAACGCGGGCGGGCTTGCCTGCGTCAGCGATGACAGCATGACCGGTTTCAACTTTGGTGGATTGGCCTGCGTCGCCGACGAGGACATGAAGTGGGTCAACATCGGCGGGCTGGCCGCTGTTTCATCCGGCCGCATGACCGGTCTCAACATGGCTGGAGTTGCCCTCTATAGCGAGTACGATCTTACGGGTGTCAACTTCGGTGGGTTGGCCGTGGCAAGCTCGAGCCGGATCCAAGGTGTCAACATAAGCGCTCTGGCAGTGGTCGCGGGAGACGCCGACCTTGATCTCGACCTCGCCGACCTCTTCGACTTCAATTTTGATTTCGATTACAGCTATGACCATCACCGCGACCATTCGGGTGAGTCTAGTGAGAAATCACGAGATGACGAAATCACCAGCATCGAAGGCTTCACGGTCGCCGGCTACCGCATTCAGGCAGACGAGCTAACCGGAGTCAACCTGGCGGCAATCATGACCAAGGCGGACCGGATGTCCGGTTTCTCTCTTGGCGCCTACAACCGGGTAACCGACTGGCAACATGGAGTCAGTATTGGCCTCTTCAACTCGGCGGAACATCTCGAAGGGATGCAAATCGGCCTCTTGAACTACGCGGGAAATGCGGCGATCAAGTACCTTCCCGTGGTGAACTTCAACTTCGAATGATCACTTCCCGGCCCGTCTCCAGACCGGAGGCGGGCCGACTCTCCCTCCTAACCATCTTCTCTCTTCCGACTTACGACACGCTCAACACGAACGATCCTCTCTGCCGATAAGTGGAGAAGCATCGTTTCCTTGCCCAGGCGTCCTTCGTTCGGAAGATCTTCCATGAAGCAAAAGACAAAAGCAGGCATCAGCTTCCTCATCATTCTTGTGTGCCTTGGATATCTCGGCTATCAGTTTCGGGAGAAGCTGCATCTTCAAGAGTGGCTCGACAAGGTGCCGTTTCTTGTGACCGAAGAAGATCAGGAAGAAGCTCTCGAGTCCATCAAATGGCTCACCTTCGTTCACGGTACACTTCATTATTCGATGAAGTATCCGGACACCTATCTTCTCGAGAAGCAGGAGGACGGAAACGTCATCCATTTCAACAATCACGGAAAGCCGGCGGTCAAGGTGCGTTCGGTGACCGTCAGGGAAAGGGCGGAAAAGGGACTCTGGCTCACCAACAATCCTGTGGAGATGGCTACGATGGCGGGTCAAACCTGCAAGAAGTACACTTCCAGGGAGATTGACGGGAGTGAAATCGTGGAAGTCTTATCCTACGTGATCAACGCCGAAGGAAGACTGTTCGCGGTAGAATTCCCCACCAAGAACGGCTCCCTCAGCCCGACTCAGGAAGTCGTTCTGGGCTCTTTCCAGATGGACGAAGAAATCGCCGCTTCTCCACCCCATTAGCCCGATGATTCATGGATCCCACTAGCCGGAATCAGCCATCCGGGTTAAGTTCATGCCCATGAATCAGGATGCAAAAGACCCGTCCTTGCCGGAAGATGCTGAAGAGCTCCATGAAGCCCTGACCGAACTCGTGCGGGTCTACCAGTTCCGAGATCGGCAGTGTATCTGTTGCCACGACATCTCGGTCACCCAGTGTCACGCCCTCGATCTCTTGATCCGCGTCGGACCAAGCCCTCTCACTCGACTTGCCAGCGACCTGTATCTGGATAAGAGCACAGCCAGCCGGGTCGCAGATACCTTGGAGCGAAAAGGTTATCTCAAGCGAAAACAGGATCCAAACGACAGAAGATCGGTTCGGCTCGAAATCACGAGGAAGGGAAGACAGCTCCACCAGAAGATCGAGCAAAGCTTGATCGAGGAGAAGAAGAGCCTTCTTTCTGACTTTGATCCCGAGATTCGACAGGCAACGACCCGCTTGATCGCCCGGCTGGCACGAGCAGCCAAGGATCGCTTCGGCTGCTGACCTCCTTTTTTTCTCCGCACACCTTGCCTCTTCCCCCTTTTCGTGATATTTAGTTGTTAGTACCAACTAAACGCAACCGAGCAAGGAGGTGACCCATGAGCGACGAATCTTCAAGCCCCTGCTGTTCATCCGGCCCAAACCCGAGCGACAAACTTCCGGCGGATAGCACCATGGAACAGGTCCAGGAAGTGGTGAAGTACCGATACGGTAAGGCGGCGAAGGCCGCGGCAGAAGGAAGCCGGTCCTCTTGCTGCACGGCCCCGGACGGAACCGACCCCATTTCTTCCGGATTGTATGACGACCCGGAGCTGGCCTCCCTTCCCGAGGAGGTCGTGCGGGCAAGCCTTGGCTGTGGCAATCCCACCGCCCTTGCAATTCCCAAGCCTGGTCAAACGGTCCTTGATCTTGGTTCGGGCGGAGGCATCGATGCCTTTCTCGCGGCAAGGAAGGTCGGCCCCACGGGTTTCGTGTACGGCCTCGACATGACCGATGAAATGCTGGAGATCGCGAACCGACAAAAGGGCGAGCTCGGCATTCCCAACGTAAAGTTCATCAAAGGGACCATCGAAAACATCCCTCTCCCGGATCAATCGGTCGACCTCATCATCTCGAACTGCGTCATCAACCTCTCTTCCGACAAGGAGCGTGTTCTTTCAGAAGCCCATCGGGTTCTTCGCGAAGGAGGGATGTTCGCGATCTCCGATGTGACGAGCAAAGGGACGGTTCCGGAAGAGATCAAGCGCAACCTCGAGCTTCACCTGGGATGCATCGCCGGCGCACTCGAGATGGATGAGTACTCAAGACTTCTACGAAAAGTCGGGTTTAACAAAGTAGAAGTTGAACCGGTCAGAGTCTATGAAGGCGATGCCTGGAGAAGCCTCGCCGGAGAGGTTCTGACGGAGAAGACTCTTGAAGAGACGGAGGGTTTGTTTGTCAGCGCGTTTGTTCGTGGCTGGAAGTGAGGAGTGGGGTTTGGAACACGACCTGGAGCCGTGGAGAGGCGCGATTTGTATCCCAAGGGACACCGGATGGTCCTCGTTGGGAATGCCGGCGGCGGCCATCTCCCGGGTCATTTGCTTCAAGATGGCTAAGGCCGACCTCTTCGGCATCAGGATCTTTTTCGATCACTTCGGAATCCTCTGAAGAGGCTGTAAGTAAGCTCCAGAAGGCAATACTCTCCTCAGTTCCGGAGCCCTCCGGAACCACTTCCATTCTCTTGCCCAAGATTAAGGTGGGAGGTGTACTGGAAGTATGAGCACAAGAAACCGCGAGACGGCTTTTTTGCCACTCTTTCGGATCAAGAGCAACGGCAATAGACCATGGAGAGATTAGAGCGATCGTTCCAGGTGAGGGCGACCGGTCGTTTGTGCGATAGAATCCTTAGAGTTTGACTCGAACGCACGACTATGTGGGCTTACTGACGACAACGTTAATGGTGTTAATGGTAATGGGTCAAACGATTACTTCCTGACGTTCGATTCGTTTCCAGATGTTTCTACGGCGACAGCAAACATAGCTGTCTACTCTGGACTGAACGTAACCGATCCACTGATCCACTGGGTGACTGACGAAACCTAGATCATCAACATCCAGGGCAAGAGCGACCGGCTGCGTGGAAAGAAGGTTGAGAAGGAGAAGAAAACCGGTTAGATAGAGGGCTCAGATCAGGTCAATGAAGTGAAAGAGGTTATCCGCATCTCGGAAATCAATCCCGCGTTGCGTCCCGCCTCAGAGTAAATACCGAGAACCGGGTCGAGGCGCTTTCATGTGATGTGTTAGCTTCTCGGTTTGTGGAAACCGCCACATCTGACATGCAATCGAAAGAACCGAAGATCCTTGTCGTTCGACGCTTCATAGACGACAACGTGCGAGTCAAGCGCTCCGTCACCAATGTGGGGCAAGCAATGACTCACTTCTGCCCCATGGTCAATCCAAGGCTCGACGCCCTGCTCGCCCGCATATTGGCGCGCCACGGAAAGATTTTGTTCGTAGGTAATCCGAATGAGCCACGGTCGATTCCAAAGGCGCGCGTCGTGTACTTCCCAGACGGGCAATGGCAAGCCGGGGTCGACAGTCTTGCGGACGACTCCGACACGGTCATCTTCGTGGTCGGTGCGTCGCAGAATCTCGCTTGGGAGCTGGGTTCGCTCATGTGGAGCAGTGCCGTGCTATCGAAGATGCTGTATGTGTTTCCACCACTCCCGGAAGATCAGCTCGCAAGCACCTGGGATGCCTTCAGAAGCGTGTTTCAGGTTGAGACCGGCGTCTCGATGCCGGAGACTCTGCCAGCTAACGCAATTCTCGGCTATTTTGTCCGTTCGGATCGCTTCGCTGTCTGGTCCCACGCACGCTGGCACGCCTCGTCCATGCCCAGGGTCGTGATGGATTATCACACAGTCATAAACTACTTCTTCCTGTCATGCTGGGCAGCCGAATCCGACTCGATAAGGCGGCGCGAGCGGAGATTCCTAGAATTGTCCACCAAGCAATCATGACCGACATGCTGTTCAAGCACGCGATCAACCAGAAGTTCGGCGCAAATCCTGCGATCACTCAGAGTGCCTACGATCGCAATGGTTCAGAGCTGTCCGGTTTTCCTCTTCGGAGTGCACGCGACGCAGCCTGGAGAATGATGCTGTTTGTCATGCTTCTGCACGGAGCGCTTCTTGTGCTCGATCGGCTCGCCGGAGGAAAAATCTCGGGCAGCATCTACGTTTGGACGAGCATCCTTCTTCCGCCTTCATCACTCCTACCAGGATGGACTCTGGAGATGATGACATTCGTTGGCATGGTTTTGGCTTGGCCCGTCCTAGCCCTCGCCTGCCTGCTCCCACTTCCATACGGCCTTGTCGCCTATTTCTCGTGGCTCATCTGGGCACGATTACTCATGAGCGTCGCTTCGCCCACGATTCGCTGGTTGCCCTGGGTAGCCCTTGTTGTTCTCCTGCAGATCCAGGTGCTGGTCACACAATCTTGCCTTTTGTTCAGGCAGGATTCTGGGACAACTGGACAGCGTTATGCGAGCAAGGCGAGAGAAATCGAGCGTTTGCTTGGCGGACATGGCGTTCTCGATCACTCCTTGCGTTTTGGTCCCGCGAAACTCCGCAACGCCGCTATGTTCGACAACGCCGACGACGAGTTAGGCACGTAGTCAAATGATCGAATGATCAGGCCTCCCCCTGGGTTGCTCGCACCCTTCGCGTCCGTTTAAGACAACGTACACATGCCGTCCTTGAGGAAGGTCTATCACACGGCGAGTCATGGCTTGTCACCAGGGCAACTCTCGAGGTGCCGAACGAGATCTGGAAGATGCGGCCGGAGTTCCTCAACGGTCGAGCGATCGCCGAAGGAATGGGAAAGAACGAGCTGTGTGGAACGCGCGAGCCGGTAACACGGGTGAACGAGTTGGATTGCTTGTTCTTCGTCGGGCGATTGTCCGATGATCGCCTCGGCCAGTCCAAGCAACATCGGCGCAGGAACGACTCCTAGTCCCGCGGCGTTGAGCGGGCTGTCGCGTCTGACGAAAGCCATCTCGAATTCCATCTCTTCGGGCCAGATTTCCCGAACCAAAAGCTTTACCAAGCGTGCTCGTTCGGGTCTTCGAAGATGGATCGCCGGTTCATGTAACTTGGCGACCGCAATCTTCAGTTGAAACTCAGCGAGCAGGAGATCCGTTTCTGGCGTTCGGTGACGCTGGTCCGGCTGCCCCAGAAGGTCAGCGGCGACACTGAACGCTTCTTGGCGGAGGGCTTCGAACTCTACTACGAGCTGCCCCACGGTCCCCTGCCACTCAATGCCCGTGTGGCGACCACGGAGCCGGCTCCAGAACGACGGAGGAATGGGTACATCTGGAGCACCCAAGTCCTCCAGCCCTGGAACTCCACCTATCTCAGCAAGAAGGGCGTACCATTGGCTCCGCTTCATGCGAAGTGAGAACAGTTCATCCCGACCGCTTTCCTCCGCTTCATCTTCGGTGCGTGTCGTCTCCACCGAACTCGAAGTCTCCGGCTCCGGCGACTGTTCGGTGCCGGCAAAGGACAGGCCGACGCTTCGCGCTATGTTGTTCAGGGCGAGATATGCGATCGTACCGTGTCTATCCGAATGGAGTACTCGAGGTAGCTCGGAGAGGTTGGTCAATACTCCTTTCGCTTTCAACCGAGGTGGAATGTCGAGAAGTCTCCTGCCCGCTTTCTCGAGGATAAACAACCGCTTCTTCTCTTGGTCCGGCGTGTCCTCTTCGTGATCACCGAACGTCCATTCGACATATGACGTCACGTAAGCATCGTGAAAGGGTCCTGAGATCAGCTCCTTGGCGACCTCGATCTGATGTTCTTCATCCATCCCAAGATCACCGAAATAGGAACAGATGTCGTCGATGGTCCTCAGCACAACTTCCTTATCATCCATATCCGCCTTGGACGCCCTCGATGAAAGGTGAAACGCGAGGCCACCGGCATGATAAAGGAGTAGTTCGATCTGGCCGGCCGCCCCCTTCTTGAGGGCCATCTTCACCTCGATATCGTCAGGAGTAGCACCAAGATTTTCGGCGATGCGAAGGAGTTCCGATGTATAGAATTTCCGGGTCAGTACGATGAAGCTCTCTCGGTCCAATAGAAGTCCTCCTTTGTTGGCAGAGCTATGAGTCGATGTGTAACGCGCCGGTCCGAAAGCCGCTAACCCAGTGAACCACGTGGATGGGTGCTTCCGTCATCAATTGTTGCTAGGCGGTCAATTTCACCGGCCGTCCGGCATCGGGATCCGAGAGGACCAGGACTACGATAGAGTTTCGGGCAAGGAGCTTTGTGCCGGAGAGGAAGATGCCACGGGTGGGGTCGTTGAGGAAAACGTGCGTTCACAGGCCGTGGAGCGGTATCGACGACGTTGGCCGCCGCAGTATCCGATTATTCGAACGTGCTAACAAGCATCGAGTTATGCGCCCTTGACCGGACGGGTACAATCAGGGCATGAGCACTTCGACCATCCATCTTCAGCTCCTTCTAGCCACCTTCGCCGGCTGGGTTAGCCGCCAACAGGCCCAGACAATCGACTACCTCAGAGAGGAAAACCGCGTTCTCAAGGAACAGCTCCGAGGAAAACGCATCAGACTCACCGACGAACAACGCCGACGGCTCGCGGCAAAGGGAAAGATCCTCGGACGCAAGCTCCTCGGCGAAATCGCAACCATCGTCACTCCCGACACGATCCTCGCCTGGCATCGGAAACTCATCGCGGCAAAATGGACGTACCCAAGCAAGAAACGAATCGGGCGACCCGGAATCATGAAAGAAATTCGCTCCCTAATCGTAAGCGTAGTGTGAACCACGCAGGTCGGTCATCGGTGATTGGCACGGAAGTGGCGGTGATCGCCCAAATGAGGACAAAGAGGAGGCGGGGAAATTCTACTTGGTGCCTGCTGCCTGGATTGAGGACACCGCGAGCTGTTC
>JAJDCM010000058.1 GCA_029260825.1 Planctomycetota bacterium
GATTCCTTCCGGGTTGTAACGAGAGAAGACCCTACCCCTCGTAAAGAACAACGCGAAAAGGCGAAAAACCGCGTCAAAATTACAGAAGAAGTGGTGAAGCCAAGGCCCCGCGCCAGTTACGATTGACTCGAAACACCAAAAGGAGCCACTAAATTGCTATTGAACATCATGATGGCCCGGTCGAGTAGCCAGAACTCTTCTCTTGACCGGCAAGGCGGACTTTCCCCTGAGCTTCTTGAACGGGAACAATCGAAAGGAATGGGACAAGGGATTTGGAGCCTACACCCTCAGACATTCCATGCCGGACTTTTCCGGGCCGAGAGGTAATCCGCCAGGAGCGAGAAGCTCGATCCCTCCTGCCGAAGAAACTCCTTGCAGCGAGAAAGAATGCACATATCGATCAGCGCCTCGCGACCGTGTTCCAGCCGATCCGGACAGTCTTTACTCTGATGAGCGGACTCACCCGGCTTGGGGTACCACTTGTCAGCGCTGACGACCCGAGCCCCGTAACGCGCTACAAACCGATCGAGCACGTCCCGGTTGTCCGTGGAGAGGAACAGATTGTTCTCGGCGAGCAATCCGTCGACTCGATCGAAACACCGCGATAAGGGAACTGTCGTCGTCTTGTCCGAGAGGCGGACGTGGACACCCATCAGGGGCTGGTTTCGCTCCAAAAACACTTCAGCTTGCGTCACGATTTCCGGGGATGGTTGCAGATACTTCCGAAAGAGAATCCGGAGGATCTTATCGGTCGAGCACGTTCCGAAAAAGGCCCGTTTGTGCCGGTCCGGAAAACCTTCGATATTGTGGCCGTAGTCCCACATCACGCGCACGTCGGCGGCGCAATCGAGGTCGAGAGGGTCGCCGCGCAGGAGATGCTCTTTTTCGCCAGCCGAAAGAGCCGCATCCAGCTGATCCCCACGATCGCCAACCGACATGGTGAGGTGATCTCGCCAGATCAAAGGCGAGACGCTCAACGCCTCCAGGCACGACCACGCCTCGTTGCTCTTCGGTATATGGTGAAGCTGCAGGAGCTCATCGAAGACGTTTCGCCCATCGTGTGAGTAAGTGTAGTCCGACCAGTCAACGATCATCACACGCCGGGTAACAAGGGCGTAGAAGACGGCATGAGCCGTGAACAGCATGCGATTGCCCAGGCCAGCCTTGCCTTTCACGACAAGATAGCGGCTTGTTCCCTTCAAGAGAGTCTGGCCTCCGCGTAAATTCGGTTGTTGTCGTGCCGGAACTCCCGGAGTTTTGAGGCTCGGGACGGTGAGTGAAAAGAACCGCAATCAGAGGAGATTGTCCGAAACCAGTTATACATGACGGTCATCGCGCTAGCGCCCCATTTCCGGGCTCTAGCCCTCTCAGGAGCGTTGTCAGGGAAAACCCGCAGGGGCATCGGGACCGACCCGGATCGGCACCGGGGAAACCCGCAGGGGTAGCCCGTCGGAGTCGGGGAAATTTCCAATGAGTGGGTGGGAAAGCTCCCATAGTCCCTTGTATTCGATCTGGGTAGTCTTCTGCGTTGGTTCTTTCAGTCCTATTCAAAGGGGAGTTTGCGACCATGTTATCCGTAATCAAACGCCTGGTTTGCAAAGTTGGATTCGCGGCAATCTTCCTTGCCGTCCTCTTTGCCACAGCTCCCGAGAAAGACTCTCAACGAAGAAGAAGCAGGTCCTCGGAATCCGTCGAGAAGGTTCGCGACCAGCTGATTTTGGCCAGTAAGGAAGCCGCCATCTCGACTCAAATCGTGATCAGCAAATGAAACAACATCCCCTGAACGTCCTGCTGATTGACTCCTCGGAATCCCGCGGGAATCGTTTTGGCAATCTTCTTGCGGAGCTCCCCGAGCTCGACCTCAAGTTTGACCGGGTTGACTCGAGAAGAGATTGCGTCTTGGCCCTGGCTCATTCGCGAATCAACTTCGTGTTTCTGCGAGAGGAGGAAGAACGAGAAAGCGCGCTCGGCACGACTCAGAGAATTCGCAAGGCAGGCCACATCATGCCAGTCGTCTTACTTCGAGACGATGCCACAAAGGTCAGCTCAGCCCAGTTCCTCCGGGCGGGCGGGGACGCGTGGATCGACGATTCAGAGATGAACGTCCTCTCCGTTCGCGAGAGCATGAACCGAGCGGAGATGCATCACATCCGACGACGAGCCGACCTCCAGCTTCTTTCCTAGCAGCCATGTCTTCCAAGTCACTCTTGCTCGACTGAGGCCGCCCTTGCAATGCGTAAACGAACTCGCCTACCCTCCAGCTCAAACGTCGTCTCTGCAACAACCCTCTCCAGCCCGGTGCGCCTGAGCTGGACACAACAAGTTCGTTGACGAAAGAGATCCGATCCTCGATCCACGGCTCGAGGGATTGATCCTCCGGCATCCCATTCCACCTCAATCGGCTCATCCAGAACGAGTCCGGCCTCACGACGTAATTGCTGGACACGACGAGTCAGATCACGAACAACCCTCTCATCGGTTCGCTCTTCTTCCAGGGTTGTCTCGAATACCAGCTCGTACCGATCCGGAACGATTCGTTGCGGCGGTTCCAGAATCAAACGCTGAACATTCGATTGGGCAAGAATGTACGCCTCGTTGGCAAGAAGGCGCCAACTGGTCTCAACATCTTTTGGGCAAAGGCGGAGTCCGGGAAGCGGCTGCTTGAGGGAAAGGCGACCCTCCTGCCGAAGAGCTTTCGCCCTCCTCACCGCAATTCGAGCAACATGCATTCCACGCAGAATATCTCGATCCATCATGGCTTTTTGCTGCCGCGGATAGGAAGTCAAAGAAGGACAATTGTCCGCGGGAAGACTACGGCCAAGATTCTCATACAATCCTCTCATGGTCTCCTTCATGAGAGGATAGAGAAGTCGGATCAAGATCAGAAGAACCTCATGGAGCGTGGTAAACGCCGCCCTCTGGTCTGCCTCGCTGACGGCTCGCACGAATCGCGGACGACTCTCTCGCACGTAGCGACGAGAAACGTCATGAATGAGGTCACTGATACGACGAAATTCCCTCTCTTCTTTTCCTCTCTGACGAATCTTGCGCAGCGAAATCACGACTCGCTGCGTTCTGGCCAGGATCCACCGATCGAGGTTGGTCAGAGCCAGGTTTGACGGAGGGCGCTTTCCAAGATAGGGCGATCCGGCGTTGGCATGGATGACAAAGAAATGCACCGTGTGAAAAAAGCGATGCATGGCCTTTGTGCCGGACTCTCCGAGCGCAAAGGCGGTGAGCTCTTTTGCCAATCGATCGGCCGGGGGAATTTCTACCGGAGTAAAAACGTCGGGTTCTCGAAAAGAATGGTTCAGCCTCAACGTTCTGTTTTTCCCTCAATCATCCACTCGATGGTGTCTCTCCCGAGCGCAGTGCAACAGCTCGTCCATTGCCCGGAAACAGAAAAGAGAATAGCACCTGCTCGAAGAGGCACGGCAAGAGCTTCTCCCAGGCAACCTACAACCTCACAACCGGGACAACCTCTACATGCCAAAACACTCCAGAATGTCGATCCGGCTGATTTCATTCGCTCTTGGTAAATTTCTGACAAAAGCATTGACCTACTGTACTAGATCAAATAGAACAATAGCATCAGTCAGCGGGAGAACCCCGCGGCAAGACCATTCGTTTCAATCAGGAAGAACAACACGGTGCTGATTCGGATCGATCCACAATCGCCCGACCCCATCTTCGAGCAGATCGCTTTTCAGATCAAAGGAGCGGTGGCGCGAGGAGACCTTTCAGACGGGGATAAACTCCCGTCCGTTCGTGAACTGGCAAAGGACGTGTCGGTGAACCCAAACACCGTGATCCGTTCTTACGAAGTCCTCGAGCGCGAGGGGGTCATTCTGCGACGACAAGGGTCCGGCTGCTTTATTACCGGAAAAACGAGCATGCTCAACGACGACGAGCGGAAAAGACAGCTCTCTTTGTTGATGCGCCGCACGGTAACCGAAGCCTACCACCTCGGGTTTAGCTCGGAGGATATCCGCAAATCCCTGGATGTTGGTCTACGTGGCGTACATTTTCGCAAAGAGAAGAGAAAGAAATGACAGCTCCCTCCATCGAGTTCAACAACGTCTACCGGCACTTCGACAGCAATGAAGTCCTTCGGGGCATGTCTCTCGAAGTCAAACCGGGAGAAATCTACGCTTTGCTGGGCCGCAACGGTTGTGGAAAGTCCACGGCAATTCGCACCCTGATGGGGTTTATTCAACCCACTCACGGTGTTGCCTCTCTCCTTTCCGTGGACAGCCAGAAGCTAACCCCGGAACATCGCGGAAGAATCGGCTACGTGTCCGAAGGGCACCGACTCTACTCCACAATGCGAGTCAGCGATGCCATCGCCTTCGAGAACGGAACGCGTCCCAATTTTCGCCTCGACGAGGCAAAGAAGGCAGTGGCCCGGTGCGGGCTTCCCCTTCGCTCCTACATAGGAATTCTCTCTCGCGGACAAAAGGCTCAGCTATCGCTCATTCTTGCTGCGTCCGGAAAGCCCGAAGTTCTGATCTTCGACGACCCGGCCCTGGGTCTTGATGTGGTCATGCGACGGGAGTTTCTCGATGCCATGATCGACATCCTGAGCGATCAAGGGGCAAGCGTCCTTTTCTCATCTCACGTCATGACCGATGTCGAACGAATCGCCGACCGGGTGGGAATTCTTCACAACGGCCGCATGATCGTGGACGCAACCCTCGACGACTTGAAACGCAGGGTTGAGCGACGATCTCTTCAGGGGAGCGCCGATCCGGATCTACTCCGATCTCCAAGCATCTTGAATATCCGGGCCCGCCGACAGGGAATGGACATCACTTTTCTCGACCTTGACCGAGAAACCGAAGCCCGATTCCAGGCGAGCGGAAACCTGTCTGAAGCTCAATCTCTAAACCTCGAGGAACTCTTTCTGGATCTGGTTACTGAATCCGGACCCAGCAGCCTCCTCTCCGAACCCGTCGGGACATTGTCATGAAGGCACTCATCCGAAAAGACCTGAACTGGCTCAGTTTGTTTCTGGGGGCAGGACTCGGGCTCATCACGTTCACCCTCGCCACGGAAGGGTTCAACGAGCAGTGGTCTTCACCCTGGAATCGTTGGCTCGACGTCATCTTTCCCGTCATGTGGGTGAGTGGGCTGGTCTTTGGCATCTTCGCGGCGTTGCGGGAAGAGTTGACCCGCACAACCGAATTTCTCCTCCATCGTCCGGTAAGCCCCACCAAGATCTTCCTCGTTCGAACTTTCAGCTGCCTTGGAATTGTTGTCTTATGGCAGACCATTCCGGTCCTCCTCCATCTTGGAGTGGCAACCCAGAGCGACAACTGGCCCATCTATCATCCTTCGAAGGTCCTCGAATACTTCGCGCTTGGAACCCCGACTCTCTGCTGCTTTTGCCTGGGATATTTTGCCGGGACACTCCCGGGAAATCCACTGACTCGACTCATCCTGGGGGGCATCGTGGGATTCCCGATTTGCGCCATCACTTACCGACTCTTCCTTCCCATCGGAGACGGGTTCGAGTCGTCTCTTCTTCTTTTCGTTGGCTATCACCTGATCGTTGGTGCGATTCTTCTCTTTGCTGCCCACGGAAACCAGACATCAAGAAACGATCCGGATCGCCCGCTCTCGGTCCGTTACGTTCTCATCACCGGCGGATGCCTCGTGGCAGGAGGAATGGTGGCCACCGGACTGGGCGTTGCCCCACTTCAAGATTCTCTCCAACGCACTCTGTGCGGACTCTATCCACGAATCATCGAATCAACGCAAGGCACTCTGCTCAGCGTGACCCGTCACAACATCGGACGGATTGCGGTTGACGAAAATCATCGGCCCGTCAAACCTCAACTGGTGATCGAAGACAAACAAAAAAGCACATGGAGCTACTTCCACCAGGACCGAGAGGACAACCGGAATATCCGACACAAATGGTACGAGATCAACCACACCCGGTTTGACGGAGAATGGAGACACCTCGGCTGGGGCAGCAATCAGAGCTGGGTGGCCTACCTCCATTATCCCGACGGGCTCATCACCCTGACAACATTCGCTGACCGAGACCGAGGTATCGAACCTGCGTCACAAACCTTCGGAAAAGGAAAGGGAAACGAGCCCTTCTCCGCCAAGGCCAAGATCCTCGACTCCTCGAGGTCCAGGAAGCAAGTCTTGATCGGTGACCCCGAAGACGGACTCATCTGGTCCTGTCATTTTCACGGCGACAACCCGAGCCTGGTCAGTCACTCCCTTCCGGATGGAGACCGGTTCAAGGACTGGGCAAGACAAATCGCTCCGTCCAGATCGTTTGGATTGCGGTTTTGGGAGCAGGACGATCAACCCGATGACGAACCACCTTCCTATGGAATCCAGGGACACAACAATCTCTACGTTTATGCCAAGAGCAAGATCACGGTCGCTTCTCCTGAAATAAAAGAATTCGTTCGATACGACAGGGAACCTCCGGTAGTAGCTCTCACCACGGACCCGATCTCCTCTCAGGTCGAACTCCGGAATGACCGCGGCGAAGTCGTCATCCGCCATGACTATGCTCTCAGAACAGTTCCGGAAAAGATCGTCGGCAATCTCTGTCTGTTGGCGAGCCTTCTTCGAACTCCGCTTTTTCAATGGATCGGGATGTATCCATCCCGGGATCGCAGCAACTTTCGTGACGCCATCATCTTTGACCCTCTGATCACGGGCGGCAAACGAAAGGGGCTCGTAGCCGGCAATCTTGCGATCGCACTACTCCTTTCGTTTATTGCCCATCGACGACTCAAGAAAATGGGCACCGACAGGAAGAGACGGTGGCTCTGGGTATTCTTCATTCTGCTTGGCGGCCTTATCAGCTTCATCCTTTATCGGTTCCTCGAGACGAATCGTGCCCATCGCGCCGTGCACGTTCTGAACCCTGATGAAGCGACTCCCTATTTGATCAAAAGCGCCTGAAAAAGGAGCACACCATGATTCGCTCAATTTTGTTTTTCCTCCTGGGGATGTGCATGTTTGCCAGCCCTGTTCGAGCACAATACGACAAACTATCACCCTTTGACTCCTTGCGATGGAAAGGTGAATCTCCCGAGGTCCAGGTCGAAAACACCTGGTATGGCCTTGTATCCATCAATGATATTCCGGTCTCGGAAATACTCGACTATTGCAAGAGTGCCTACCGAAGCCGCTGGGACAAGCGGTTCTGTGAAGACCTCGTGCAAGCCATGTCCGAGATGGGAAAACCTCCCGAGCGTGAGGTCAAACTCGTTGTCACGAACCTGGGAACAGGAAAAAAGAAGACCCTATCCAAGGTCAGAATGACTGCCGACAGGCGCAATCGGCTTCGAGACGCCCAACCTCGGGTCGGTGAGGCCGAACGAACTGTGAATCGAATCGATCGCACGCACAGGAAATCTCAGGACAAGAAGTTTGGGTTCCTCACCCAGCGCTACTGGGAGAAAGCAAAAGACGTTCCCAGGCTCACCGCTACCCAGGCCAAAGAAGATCTCGACGAACTCGAGTGGAAGCTAACCCACGAGTTCTCCTACCTCAAGATGAAGGGAGTCGATTTCAAAGCAGCATTCGACACCCTACGGCTCGGCCTTGGCAAAGATATTGCCACCTATGACTTTCATATTCAGCTTCGCAAACTGGTTGCCCTTTTCGGCGATGGCCACAGTCGCGTTCGAGGAATCGCCTCCATTCTCCCTCCCGGATTTGCTTCGTTTCGAGTCGTGGATGTCGATGGGAAACTCATGGCACTTCATCCAAAAAAGGAGGAGCTTCTCGAGGAGAGCTTTCCCATCATCGCCGCTCTGGATGGAAAGCCGATCGATCTCTGGCTCCAAGCAGCTTCCCGCCTTGCGGCACAAGGATCTCCTCAGTGGATTCGTCGAGAGTCCGTCTTCTACCTCTCCTGGGTGGATTATCTCCGCCAGGACCTGAAGCTGAGAACGGGAAGAAGACTCCAGGTGACCCTTTCCTCTCTCGATGGATCCAAGACCAAGAAGGTGAACACCGCCCTTGGACAGCGCCCCTATTTCGGAGGGATCAAGATCGGAAAACGACCACAGGTTCTGGAAGGGGAGATCGGCTACCTCCCGATCGACACCATGTCACTCAAGGAACACGAGCTAGAAGATCTTGATGATGCCATGATGAAGTTCAAAGAGACCAAGGGTTTGATCATTGATGTCCGGGGAAATGGCGGGGGCAATCGAGATGCACTTCGACTCCTCTTCCCCTACTTCATGGCCGACAATGACCCTCCCTACGTGGCCAACGTGGCTGCAATGCGACTTTCTTCGTCGATCCCCCGAGGAAATCCGACCGGTTATCTAGGGAATCGATTTGCTTTCCCCGCGGACTTTCCCGGCTGGAACAAGAGTCAATCCAATGCCATCAAGGAATTCAAAAAAACCTTCAAATCGGAATGGTCCCTTCCCAAAGACGAATTCAGCTCCTGGCACTACATGGTGCTGGATCGTTCGCTCAACCCGAATAGTTACGGATACGAAAAACCGGTCATTCTTCTCACCGACGCAAACTGCTACAGCGCAACCGACATCTTCATTGGAGCGTTCAAGGGGCGGAAGAACGTGACAATCCTGGGTGGTCCGAGCGGAGGCGGAAGCGGGCGGAGCATCACGAGCCCCCTCAAGAATTCGAGTCTCCAGGTCAAGATCTCGTCCATGGCCTCGTTTCAGCCAAACGGCAAGCTCTACGACGGCAATGGCGTCCCCCCGGACCGGGTGACGGGACCGACCCTCGATGATTACCTTGGAAAGTCGGATAGCGTCCTGGAAAAGGCTCGAAAGATCCTTCAGAGCGGCACCTAGCCAGCATTATTCATGAACCCCGGGGCGAAATTGCCCCACGATCGGTCGCTTGAGACGAATCATGGAAACGGTTATCATGAGTCAAGCGCGGAGGAGCTCTCCGTCGCTTGACTCCACTCCATGACCTTCAATAAACCGAACCCTTCGAGATTCAATGAGACGAATCGTCCGAGACATTTGTGCAGCGCTAGCGAGTCTCCTTCTCTTGACCTCAATGGCGAGGGCCGGGAATGATCGACCAGACATCCTTCTCATCATCGCCGATGATATGGACTATCAACACCTTGGATTTCGGAACCCTGCCGCGTCCACGCCGACTCTCGACAGGCTTGCGCGAAAGGGAACCACATTCCAACGCACCTGGATGACGCCGCGGTGTGCGCCGTCCATGTCCTCCATTCTTTCCGGCCGGTATCCTCATGAACACGGGCGCTACTTCAACATCGATGGCACTGCTCCCGCCCGCGACATGGATCTCACCGAGGCATTTCCTCATCTCTTGCGTGGCGAAGGTTATCGAAACTACCTGGGAGGAAAATACTGGCACGGTTTCGATCTGAACCTTGCCGGCTTTGATCGGGGAGACACAAATCTCGACTTCTTCGTCCGTCAAAGCCAGGCCGACCTCTTCAACTGGCTCGATCACGTGGCCGAGAACCGAAACTTCCTGATCTGGTGGGCGCCCTACCTTCCTCACGCACCCCATGATGCGGGACAAGAGTTCCGGGATCGCATCGATCGCAATCAGATTCAAATTCCAAACCATGTGGCTCAAGAGGACGCGGCAGCCTTTCTCGACCTTGAACACAACCTTCTTGCGAACACCGCCCGATTTGACCAGGGCCTTGCTGATCTCGCTCTTCATCTAAAAGGTCTCAATCGGTTGAACAACCTGATTGTTCTTTTCTGCATCGATAACGGGTGGGCCAATGGGGTCGTCTCCAAAGGATCTCCCTACGAGAAAGCCATCCAATCTCCACTGATCCTCGCCGGTCGCGGCATTCCCATGGGACAGATTCGAGAAGAGCTTGTCTCGGTCGTCGACATTTATCCGACCCTCCTCGACTATGCGAACATCGCTCATTCACCCCGATCGGGAATGAGCCTGAGAGGTCTGATCGAAGGTGGGGGGAGCCCACCCCGCGAAACCCACGTTTCGGTGACCTATCCCGCAATCGCCACGTTTCGGTCCTGGCAAGAAGACGCATACGCTATAGCGGTCACCGACTCGAGCCGGTTCAAATACGTAGCGTGGCTTCGAGACATCAGCGAAGCTGATAACAACATCAACCGAATCGTATCCCTTCTTGCTCCGTACCCGGAACGAACCTTTCGAACCGAAGAACTTTACGACCTCAAGAACGACCCTCTCGAACTCACAAACCTCGCGCAGAATCCGCAACACGAGTCCACCCAGGCTCGGCTTCGCCAGAAGGCGAGAGAATGGTGGCGTCAGGCCAGTTTCCGACAGTAAGGGAAACACGGTTAGCCCACATTCTTCACGAAGGCCCCCGGTTTGCATGGGATGAAGTGGCTCGCGCCCCCATTGCCTTCTGCGAAATACCCTCATGCGCGATTCCCTGACTCTTACCGCCCTTTTAACGGACTCTCACCGGTTCTTGAGACCATAAACTGGACCGACACGAGATTCCGATGCTCCAACAAAGGAGGCCACGGTGTCCCATCGCCGAACATTTCGTCTATTCCTTGCGACGCTATCTGCCCTCGTCCTCTCCGCTCCCATGATCGGACAACCCGCGGCAGGCCACGCTGGATCTCTCCTGATCTATCCTCTGGTGGATTCACAACCGGCAACGGCAACTCTCATTAACCTCACCAACACCAACACCGATACGACTCGATGCCTGGGAAGCACCGAGAGAGGTAGCATTCGCGCTCACTATATTTACTTTGGATCCACCCAGGCAGATATCGATGCCGGAACCGCCACCTGGCGAGAGTTCGACCGGATCGAGACCCTCACCCCGGGTGACACCCTTTCCGTCCTTGCCTCCGATCACAACCCGGAAGGAGAGGTCGGCTATCTCATGGTTCAGGCCCTGGATCCCATCAGCGGAGACCTCATTGATTTTGATCATTTGATCGGATCGGCCTACGTAGCGAACTCGAATCTCGATATCATGTGGTCGTACCTTCCGTACGCTTTCCTGGGTAACCCCAATAACTCGGTCCTTGCGACCACGGCCTGTGGGAACGGAATTCTTGGGAGCTTCCAGGCTCTCTTTGACGGTGACATGTACGACACCTTCCCCGACGTCTTGTTCGTGGACAGCTTCTTCGAGGAGAATCCGGGGACATTTGATAGTCGACTCGTTCTTCTCTCCGCCGTCGACGCCAACTTCGATAGCGAGATCTTCTTCCTCTTCTTCAACAATGATGAAGACGCTTTCTCGAGAACTCTTCGGTTCAACTGCTGGATGTCTTCTTCCCTGCTCGACATCACCGGAACCGCGGGCAACCTGAACGGCGACCCGGACGAGTTTCAAGTCGAAACAGGATGGGCCCGCATCGACGGTAGTCGCATCCTGACAGGAACCGGATTCCCGGTCAGCGATCCCGATGGACCGCCTCTTCTTGGCGTCTTCATGCAGGCGATTCGCTCGGACTTCACCGCAGGACACCAGCTCCAGTTCTCGGGAAGCCAGGCCAACGCCGAACTCCCCTGACCCCAAGAACCCTGATCAACGATCCAGCCCAAACCGGGGCGACTCTTCCCCAAGTCGCCCCGGTTTTCTATGGATGGCCATCTGGCAGGGTCGAGAATCACGGGATGGCAAGCTCCAAATAAACAAAGCGTTTGTTCCCTTCCCACTTGCCGACTCCTCCTTCATTCATGAGAATAGCGGAAGCCGTGCTTCCAGCAATCCAAAGAAGGAGTGACTTCATCATGCTGACCCGTCTCGCCTGCTTGTGCCTCTTTGCCCTCCCCCTTGCTCTCCCGGCAATCGGGAGTGAATCTCACCCGTTTTCGATTCACGATATGCTTGCGATGAGTCGGGTCTATGACCATCAGATCTCTCCCGATGGAAAGCAGATCGTCTTCGTGCGGCGAGAGACCGACCTTGAAGCCAATCGGGGGCGAACCGATCTCTGGCTCCTCCAGACAGACGGCGGGAACTTGCGGCCCCTGACCAGCGGCAACGCAAGCGAAGCGAATCCTCGGTGGTCAACCGACGGAAACTCGGTGTACTTCCTTTCTTCCCGCTCCGGGTCCTTCCAGATCTGGCGAATCCCCATGAGCGGAGGAGAGGCTCTCCAAACGACCGATCTACCTCTTGACGTGACCAGCTTCGCCGTTGCCCCCGACGGGAAGAAGCTTGCTCTCTCTCTTGAAGTCTTCCCCGGATCCACCGTTCAACAAACCGTGAGCAAGATCGAGGAAAACGAGACAAAGAAAACAACCGGTGTCATCTACGAGAAGCTCTTCATCCGTCACTGGGACACATGGAAAGATGGTCGCCGCTCTCATCTCTTTGCCTATTCTCTCAAAGAAA
The DNA here is from genome assembly GCA_029260825.1 of Planctomycetota bacterium. Lineage (GTDB taxonomy): Bacteria > Planctomycetota > JACOTG01 > JACOTG01 > JAJDCM01 > JAJDCM01. The sequence goes on from JAJDCM010000058.1 coordinate 12,329, forward strand.
AAAGCCTGTCCCCTCTCATGAAAGAGATGGATGCAGACTGTCCCACCAAGCCCTTTGGCGGTCCGGAAGATTACACCTTCACCCCTGACTCCCGGGGGATTGTTTTCGCCGCCCGAGACGTGGGACGAAAGGAAGCCTGGTCGACCGATTTCGATCTCTATCACGTGAGCCTGGACGGCAATCGCCCGGCAAAATGCCTGACCGAGAAAAATAAAGCGTGGGATGCCTCTCCCGTCTTTTCCCCGGATGGAACAACCCTCGCCTATCTGGCCATGAAACGCCCTGGCTTCGAGTCCGATCGTTTTCGCATCGTGACCCGTTCGTGGCCAACCGGTGAAGAAAAAGTGATCACCGAAGACTGGGACCGCTCCCCATCTGGACTTTCCTGGTCGGCAGATGGACGAACCCTCCTCGCCACCGCCAGCAACCTGGGCCAGCGCTCTCTCTATGAGATCAATCCAACGACCGGCGCGGTAAAGATGCTGATCGAAAAGGGAACCGTACGCGGCTTTGCACCAGCGGGAGACCGGATCATCTTTGGCATGGATCATCTCAACTCCCCGGTCGAATTCTACAGCACTCGCGCCGACGGAGGCGATACCCGACGAATCTCCACGATCAATGACGATCGGGTCAATGCTGCCCGCATGGGGGAAGCCGAACAGTTCACTTTTGAGGGATGGAACAAGGAGCGGGTCTACTGCTACGTTGTGAAGCCGGTGGATTTTGACCCCGCGAAGAAATACCCGGTAGCCTTCCTCATTCACGGAGGGCCTCAAGGATCGTTCGGCAATGATTTTCATTACCGATGGAACCCTCAAGCCTATACCGGCGCCGGCTACGCAGCGGTCATGGTGGACTTTCACGGCTCGGTCGGCTACGGCCAGGAGTTCACCGATTCCATTTCTGGCGATTGGGGCGGAAAGCCGTTTGAAGACCTGAAGCTCGGCCTGGGAGCCGCACTGGAGCGCTACTCCTGGATGGACGGAGAGAAGGTCTGCGCTCTTGGCGCTTCCTACGGGGGCTACATGATCAACTGGATCTCCGGCCAATGGCCGGAACGCTTCACGTGCTTCGTCAATCATGATGGAAACCTGGATGAACGGTTGGCCTACTTCGACACCGAAGAGCTGTGGTTTCCCGAGTGGGAACGAGGTGGAGCGCCGTGGGAAAATCCTGAATCCTACGAAAAGCACAACCCGATCAACCACGTCGGGAAATGGAAAACACCCATGCTGGTAGTTCACGGTGCACTGGACTATCGGGTCGTCGACACCCAGGGAATCTCAACGTTTACCGCGTTGCAAAGGCGGGGAATTCCGAGCAAGTTCCTCTATTTCCCGGATGAGAACCACTGGGTACAAAAGCCCCACAACAGCATCCTCTGGCATGAAACAGTCATCAGCTGGCTCGATCAGTGGACGAAAACCGGGAAGCACTGAGCCAGATTCATCAGGAAGAAACAAAAAAGATGTGCTCATTCCATTCCCGGGACACACTAACCCCCTGGATGTTTTTCCTGGGTGTCGGTTTGGAAGCTTGGAGCCCTTCCCGTGGTGTCATTGTGTCCCCTGTTCGCCTCACACAAAGAACAAGATTGCGGTTCCAGCAACCGCCGCAACGGCCCCGAGTACAGCCCGCTTGCCGACTCTTTCTCCATCAAGGTAGGGCACAAAGGGCAAGATCAACACCGGTGCAAGCGAGCAGAGAGTCTGAGCGACACCAATCGGGGCAAGATTAAAAGCCACCAGCGACATCCAGACACCAAGGTACGGCCCAACGACCGAACCCATCAGAGTGAAGCCAAGACCGGAAAGACGCCGATTGCCTCCGGTCTCACCGCTTTTAAGAGCTCTTGTCTTGCGTCCCCGGAACCGGGCAAAAAGAGCGATGGGGATCATCCCCGCCGCGCCAAACGTCATCCTCACATAGGTTGCGGCCTGAGGGTCAATTGTCACTCCTTGATCCATCCCATGTCCCATTCCCTTCTTGCTCATCATGGCGCCGGCCGCCTGGGCAACAGAAGCAAAAAGGGCCAGGCTCAGACCTTTCAGCAGATGAGTTCGGTCCGAAGGATCCTCCTCGCCGACGCGCTCAAGAACGACCCACATCACTCCCGAGAGAGTCACGATAATGCCCACGACAGCGGGAAAACTCACGCCCTCTCCAAGAAAGCCCACTCCGAAGAGAAGGGCAAACAGAGGAGAGGTGGTCATGACGAGCAGAGATCGACGGGGACCAATCGAGATGAACGCGGTGAAGAGTGCCTGGTCGCACAAGGTAAGACCGAGCATACCGGAGACCCCAAGAAGCCAGAGCTGGTCCGCCGGAATCGACGGGAAGAGGCCTCCTGTTCTGAAGAAATAGGTCCCCCCCAGCAGAACCACAGCCACGAACAAGCGGATGAGATTGACCGCCGTGGAGCCAATTCGGCGGCCCCCTGCGGTGAAGCAGATTGCCGTCAGGGTCCACAGGACAGAAGTCGCAAGTCCCGCCAGGGGACCAATATAACCCTCAAAACCATTCAAAACGCCACCATCCCCCAAAAGACCCCGTCAGACGGGTGTCGTTCCCGTATATTGAGTCATCTCACGGCTCTCGCCGGGTCATCACCGCCCAATGACAAGTCGGGGGTAGATCAGTCGATTCACTAAGGAAAATAGCACCATGAAGAAACTTCGCGCCGTCTCACTCTTATCTTTCGCGCTGCTCCTGGCACCCACTGCCGCGCTCGCGGCCAACAACACGGTAATCCTCACTCCGAGCCAGGACAATACGCTCTATGAGTTCGCGACCGGAGGGATCAGCAACGGCGCAGGCTCCTTCCTCTTTACGGGAAAAATCCGAACCGGAGGAAGACGTCGGGCCGCTCTCCAGTTTGATGTCGCGGGAAACGTCCCTGCGGGATCGATCATTCAAAAGGCTACCCTTCGAATTGTGATCGATAAGACGGTTTCAGGCGCAGCTGATTTTCAACTTCACCGCCTTCAAGGCGCATGGGGTGAGGGCACATCGAATGCGGGCGGGGCAGAGGGAAGAGGTACATCTTCCACCGCAGGCGACGCAACCTGGATCCACTCCAGCTTTCCAAACACGAACTGGGCGAACATCGGTGGTGACTTCGAAGCCAATCCGAGCGCGGTGGTCTCCATTTCGTTCGGGGCCAGCAACTGGTCCACGGACACAATGGCAACAGACGTTCAGATGTGGCTCGATAATCCGTCCAGCAACTTCGGCTGGATCATGCGCGGGCCAGAGGTTTTTAACAGCACTGCCAAACGCATCATTTCCAAAGAAAACGCAGCAGTCGCTAACCGGCCAACCCTCACTCTCGAATACTACGCTTCCGATGGACTCGCGGGAACGGTCAATTCGGGGGCGGGTCCGGTGGCAGACGTCGTGTTCATCAACGGCTCCCCCGGCGATTCACGGCGAGTCGTCAGCGTCGGTCTGAATCAGGCGATTACTCTCTCCTTCAACGCTCCACCCGGCGCCATGTCCGGACGATACGCCATGTGGGTTTGGGCCGCATCTCCCTGCAACCCTATCGCCCTACAAACCGGTCCAAACTTCCTGGGAACAGTCGTGAATCCCATCCCTGTCGCCGTCGGCGCTCAGCCTCAGCCGTTCCGATGTCTGAGAAGTCCAGAACTACCAGCGCGACTTTGCCAGGGAGTCCTGGAAGTTCAATCCGCAAGGGCACGAGTCCCCTGGTCGATCACGAACAACGCAGGCGCGTCCGTGCCGGGAACATTCACCGTCCAGGCAATCGTCCAGGATCCTGGCGCGGGAAACGCAAAAGGGTTCTCGGTGACGAATGCGGTGGTTCTTGTGATCGAGTAGCCAGCCTTCGCTTCCGCAGAGGCACCTTCGCTAACGCTTCTCGATCCAGAGGGGGACGCTCACTTCACCCACCTTCACTGCTTTGGCGGAATCCGGAGCGGCGTCGCCCTTTTCGAGGGCGTTGGCCAGGGTTTCTCCCCGGATATAGTCGTCCCACTCCGTAATCGCCGTTACGACTTCCGGGTCCGCGGCCAGGAATCCGACTTCGATTCGATCCTCGATTTCAAGGTCCGCATCCTTTCGAAGCTGTTGAACCTGCCGGACAAAGTCTCGAGCCATTCCCTCCCGAACCAGATCCGGAGTAAGAACGGTTGAAAGCGCAATTTGAACCCCGCCTTCATCCGCGCAGACCCAATCTTCCGATTGCTCGGTGCTGATGAGCACATCCTCCGGCTCGAACTTCACTTCGACCCCTTGAATCTCGGCGGTCACGGCCTTCCCACCTCGCAGATCCGAGAGGAGGTCGGGGGACAACCCGGGAAGCTCTTTGCGGATGGCGCCCAGGAGCTTTCCGTGGCGCGGTCCGAGAGTCTTCATGTTCGGCTATAGGCGTAGCTCACGAGATCATCAAGGTTTTCCTGAGGCGTCAACGTCTTCACGTTCAACTCCTCACGGATCACCCCCGATAGCTCGGACAATGCAGTCTTGAGAAGCTCTTCCGGAGGCCCTCCTGGCTGGGCGCGACAGGCGTATCGAATCTCGGCAAGAGGCTGGCGCACTCGAAGATTGCCCTCATCCCGCAGCTTGTGGCCAAGACCCACCATGGTCTGAGCCGCCGCCATGCGCTGGTTCAAACCTTCGTCCAGCATCGACTCATCAACCTGGGGATACTCGCAAAGATGAACGCTTTCCTTTGCCGCCGGATCTCCCCCGATCAAATTCCGATACATGCGCTCGGTAAGGAAAGGAATGCACGGAGCCGTAAGCTTGGAGACGGTGATCAGGACCGTATGGAGGGTCTGGTATGCCGATAGTTTGTCTTGATCTCCCGCAGCGCGAGAGCGCCAGAATCGACTTCGGTTGCGCCGGATATACCAGTTGGAAAGATCGTCGATGAGCTCGGCGGACGCCCGACAAACTTCAGGGGAGTTGAACGCACTGAACTCTCGATTACACGTTTGAATCAACGCCTGCAACCGGGAGAGCATCCACCGATCCATCTCCGGCCGGTCAGCAAACTTGACCTGTTCCGCCTGAACATCAAACTCATCCAGACGAGCGTAGTTCACAAAGAACACGTAGGAGTTCCAGAGTGGGATGAGGATTCGCCGCCGAATTTCATCCGCCGGTTTACTCACCACCTCACACGTCGGAAAACCCTCCGACGTCTCGCTGACCGGGCCATCCGGTGTTTGAAGAGTCACCGGTTTTTCCGGGATACGCATTCCAAAGCGCAGATCCGCGGCAGGATTCTGGGCCATGTAAAGCCAGCGCATCGTGTCCACCCCCAGCTGCTCGGCCGCCTCCTCGAACCAGATGGCGGTTCCATCCGATTTGTGCATGGCCTTCCCTTCCTCGTTCATCACCAATCGATGACCGAGAAGAGTCTCGAACGGAGGAGTGTTGTCCATCATGGTGGCCATGGAAAGCATGGCGTAGAACCAGTTACGAAACTGCCCGGGAAAGCACTCGGTAACAAGATCCGCCGGATACCACTTCTTCCATTGCTCTTTGTCGGTGTTGTATTGAAGGGTAGAGAAAGGAACGATTCCCGCATCCAACCAGGGGTTTCCAACATCGGGAATCCGGCTCATGAGATTGCCGGTCTTCTCGTTTCGAATCTTCACCACATCAATCCAGGGCTTATGAGGAGTGTGTCCTTCAAACTCCTCCCACCCCTCCACCGCTCGCTCTTTTAGCTCCGCAAGAGATCCCATGACCTCGAAATCACCCGTCTCTTCATCGAACCAGATCGGGAGAGCAAGACCCCAGAAACGTTTCTTCGAGATCATCCAATCCCGCATGTTGGTCAGCCACTCGACCTCACGCTCGTAACCTTCAATACTGGAAGGGAGCCAGGAGATCTTCTTGGCCACATCTTTGATCTCATCCCGCCAATCCATCTTGATGAACCACTCGTCCACCAGCCGGAAAACGAGTTCTTCCCCGGTTCGCCAGCAATGTGGATAAATGTGGGGATACTCCTCGACCGCGACAAGGAATCCCGTTTCCTTGAGGGTCTCAAAGACCAGAGTCGCCGTTTCAGGATCAACCGCCTCGCGGCCGGTAAAATCTCCAAAGCCTTCCAGAAAACGGCCATTTGGCCCAAGAGGAGCAATGCTCACCAGACCCTGGGCAGCGCCAAGCTGGTGATCAAGATCACCACAACCCGGAGCAACGTGAACGATTCCAGTTCCTTCCCCCGCTACAACGTGAGGGCTTCCCTTCGAATCTCTCCCCCCGTCGATGACCCGGTGACAGGCAACACCACACAGCTTGGCGAGGTTTGACTGCTCCGGGACTCCGCCCATCTCACTCTGGGCGGCAAGATCATCAAACGGCCCCCGGTACTCCCAGCCAACCATCTCGGCCCCAAGAAGGGTCGACTCGATCTCGAAACCACCTTGCTCCTTGAAAATTTGCCCCAGAGTCTTGAGCTTGGGAACACCCTGTGGCCATTTCCACTCCGGACGGCCAAACCCCTCCTTGAATTCCTTCGCCAGGCGAGGGTAATCGAGATTATCTTTTGCAAAATAGTAAGCAGCTCCATCGCGCTTGGCGCGAAGCTTGACGTATTCAAGATCCGGATTGATGGCCGCCGCCACGTTGCTCGTCAACGTCCATGGGGTCGTGGTCCAGGCCAGGAGATATTCGTTTTCTTTGTCTTTCAGGGGGAATCGCACAAAACACGACCGGTGCGTTGTGAGCTTGCGTCCGTCCGCCACTTCCATCTGGCTGTAGGCGCTTTCGCTCCTTCCCGACCAGGGCATCACGTCATAGCCCCGGTAGATCTTCCCCCGATCGTTGCATTTCTTGAGAAATGCCCAGATGGTTTCGTTGTTCTCGGTCGAGAACGTGAAATAGCTTCCGCCCCATTCCGGATTGCCAAGCTTCTCCACCAGCTCCTCGGCCTTGCCGGTGGCTTTCTTGCCAGAAGGAGTTGTAATCGTTACTTCCGCTTCCGTGCCGATGGCCTCGGAGAGCTTTCGCAATTCATCCGGATTGTCCCAGTCCATCCAGAAGCCAAGACGCTCCGACTGCTCGGTCTGACGGGCGGCAAAACGAAGAACGCGTTTCTTACATGCTCGAACAAAAGCATCGATGCCCTGGTCGAAGATGTCCTTCTTCGTCTTGTAGCCCATCTCTTTTTCAACTTCCACCTCGACCCAGAGACCCTGGCAATCAAAACCGTTTTGATACCGGAGCTCGTGCCCCTTCATGGCAAAGAAGCGCTGGTAGGCATCTTTATAAGTACGCCCCCAGGCATGATGCACTCCCATGGGATTGTTGGCGGTAATGGGACCATCGAGGAAGCTCCACTTGGGCAACTCCGCGTTCTGCTCCCGCAACTTGCGAAAGATCTGGTTCTCATTCCAAAACTTCAGGACTTCGTGTTCGCCGCGAACAAACTGGGCGTCACCAACTTTCTCGAACATGGTGTTGCGTAGCTCTCTAATGGGGATTCAGGGGACAAGTTTGAAAACCAGACAGCTTACGCCTCTGGGATCGATTTTTTGCGCGGGCTTACAAATGGAGCCCTAACATGCCGCTCAACAACAGCTTACACGCTCTCTATTCGCCTGGACTAACCTTCGCCGGGGGCAGTCGCCGTCATCATGATCTCAACCATGGCCTCTGTCGACATCAATCCGGCGCCCACCGTGGTCCGAGCCGGTGGCGCGGTCGGAAGGAGCTCCCGATAGATCTTGTTCACCGCACCGAAGTTTCGGACATCTGTGAGGTAGATCGTCGATTCGAGCACATGGGAGAAATCAAGATTGGCAGCCTTCAGGGTCGCCCGTAAGTTCGCCAGAGTTTGACGGGTCTGCGCGTCGATGTCGCCAGGAACATAACCCGCCTTACCTCGCCCCACCATGCCCGCGAGAAACTGGCGCCCACCCGCTCGTACCGAGGGAGAAAACGGACTCGTGGGTGGAGTCGTCCCATCCGCGAGAATCACCTGATGCTTGCTCGCATTCATGACCGCCACGCACTGGATTTCAACCAGCATCGCCGGATTCATGAGACGAGTCCGAACCGTTGCTCGGGCCGGAGGGCTCTTCTCAAAGAACATCCGATACACCTCATTCATGGAGGAGAAGTCCCGAGCATCGGTGAGATACACCTTGGAGCTCACCACGTTCTCATAACCCATTCCCGCGGCTCTCAGGACTCTTCCGATGTTGCGAAGAACCTGAAGGGTCTGAACGGTCACATCCCCCGGGACCAGATTTCCGGTCTCCGGGTTTCGACTCACCATCCCGGAAATAAAAAGCGTATCCCCCGCCTGAACTCCCCAGCTATAGGGAGAAGCCGGGGTTTTCCAGCCATCCGGCGTGATCTTCTTTTTCACCACTCCCCGTCGCGCCGCAACCATGCCGATTTCGATACCGATCCCCGGAAGGGCCAGATCGGTCTCGACCGTCGCTCGAGTCGGAGGAACGTCTTTGAAATAGGTCCGATAGACCTGGTTCATCTCCTGGAAATTTCGAGAATCGGTCAAATAAACGTTGGAACAGACCACGTCAGAGAAGTCCAAGCCCGCCGCTTGAAGGGTCTTTTTGATCCTCCCGAACGTCTGGTGAGTTTGCTCCTCGATCCCCGCACCCCTGGATCCCGCCTCCGGAACCGCCGGGATAGCCCCGGAGAGGTAGACCAGATCCCCGGACACAATCGCCGGGCTAAACGGCAAATCGGCCGGTGTCCCGGGGGGAGCAACCACCTGCCTCTCCGGAGAAGTCGGGGCAAAACCAAGAAAAACCGATAAAAGAATGGAAAGATAGCTCATGAGACACCCTTTCAGGGACTTCGAAAATCAACACCTCCGCATTCGCTTTCCGCGTCTATATAATAGTTGGAGAATTCAATATCGGTAGTCGAGGATTTTCATGATGCGATCTGGAAGACAACTCGGGACGTTCATTCTGGCCTTCTTTGCCCTGGGATTCCCTCTATCCGGGGAGGCCTTCGGTCAGGATCGATTCGTCAACAAGGAACGGGGCTATACCATTGTTCCCCCAAAGGGTTACAAGGCCGCATTCTCCAGCAGAGGGGGAGCCAACTTCAACTCTCTGTTCAGCCTCCTCTTTTCGTCGAAGAATCATGTCCTTGACACTTTTTGGTTCCAGCGAGTCGTCCGCGCCAAAAACGGCAGCCCGGTCTCCATGCGGATGACGACCTATCACTTCCCCTCTCGCGAAGCATCGGCACCCGACCCGAAACTAAAGGTGTCAACCGGCCGCATCTATCGAACCTTCAAGGAGTTCGCCGAGGACAAGATCACCGGATTCTACTTCTCGAACGAGAAGAAAGTGACCGTCTCCGGCTATCCGGCAACCCTCTATGAAATGACATTCGAAAAACTCGCCAGAACTCCCCAGCACTGGCTCGCCTGCTCCTACGAGATTCCAAGCGGGGAATTCGCTGCGGTTCTCACCTGCTCAAGAGAGCATTTCCCGAAATATCGCAGCGACTTCGCCGGTGCTTTGAAGAGTCTGAGAATCCTTTCCAAGTCGGGAATCACGACGCCAAAACCCCGTGACATCTCAAAGGCCCTCGACGCGATCAAGCCTGACAAGGTCAAGATCGGGGACCCAGGCCTCACCGGTCTCGACCTACGCACATGGAAAAACGAAAAGAGACAGGAATCCTTTGATCGCGCGATCGAAAACCTCGAATCGGGATGGAGCCACCAGGTTGTGGGAGAATACCTCGTCCTCACCGACTTCAAAGGCACCGCAAAAAAACGAGTTACAAACCAGGTCAACGCCACGATCAAATGGCTCGATAAGACATTCGCCGATGTAAAATTCGCCGCCCCGGGACCCGAGTCAGCAACCGACCTACACGGCGGCATCATCCGTTTTTCTCAATCACAGGGCTTTAACAAAAGCGAATCCATCAGTGGCCCGCTGAGTAGCTATCGCTCAACGGCAAGAAACCCAAAATCCATGGGGTTCGCATTCTTGAATTACTACCTGTTCAGGTCCTGGCTTCAAGATCGTGACCCTCACCTCCACCAACAACTGCCAGTCTGGATTACCCACGGAATGAACGGCATCCTTCAGGGTGCCGTGGCAAAGGGATCCAAACTTTCCATTCCTCCTCGTAGCTCCTCCTTCGAAAACTTCATGAAGCGGGAGCAAGCCTGGAGAAAGGAAAGGTCGGGAAAACGCCCCTGGGTGGATGTCAAAGACATGATGCTCCAGCCCAAAAGAGAAACGTGGCAGGGTTATGGAAGACTCCAGAGCCAAGGGCTTCTACGTTATCTTCTCGGACCCGGATCCAAGAAGGGAAAGACAAAAGGCTTTCTTGCCGAATACCTCTCGGTAGCAAGCGAGGCTTCAAGTGGACTCGCCCGTGAGTTCCTTGCCGAGCAAAAAGAAAAAGAAAAACAAAAGGCGCAGAAAGACAAGATGACGGACGAGGAGCTTCTCGCTCTCGAAGATGAGCACTACAAAGATCGGCGCGAAAAAGAAAAAGACAACCGGGAAAAAGGCCGAGGTCAACGACTTCTCGACATGATCGGGGAGAAGTGCTTCGCCGATTGGACCGAAAAAGACTGGAAAGCATTGGACAAGAGTACTGCTTCCTACATGAGCAAACTTGCCCGCTAGGATACGGGGAGACATCTGACTTTGGAAATCTTTGCCACGCCTGAAGCCTGGATCAGCCTACTGAGCCTTGCCGCCCTTGAGATTGTCCTTGGGATCGACAACATCGTCTTCATCTCCATTCTCGCCGGCAAACTCCCCAAGCATCAACAGGCCAAAGGGAGACAGGTCGGGCTCATCGGAGCTCTCGTCACAAGGCTGCTACTCCTCCTCGCCATATCCTGGATCATGGGGTTGGAAAAGGAACTCTTCGTCGTGTTCGATCACGGCTTTTCCGGACGACATTTGATTCTCCTTGCCGGTGGTCTTTTCCTTCTCTTCAAGGCGACCAAGGAAATCTTTGACAAGCTTGAAGTGAGCGATGAGAAAGGAAACGAAGTCAAGGTCGCCTCTCTCACCGGCGTCATCATCCAGATCATGTTGATCGACATCGTCTTCTCGCTCGACTCGGTGATCACCGCAGTAGGAATGGTTGAACAGATCAGCATCATGGTCATTGCCATGGTCAGCGCGGTGATCGTCATGATGGTCTTCTCCGGCCGGATCTCCCGGTTCATCGAAGCCCACCCCAGCATGAAGATTCTCGCCCTTTCCTTCCTTCTTCTGGTTGGCGTCTTGCTGGTTGCCGAGTCTTTTGATCAACACATCAATAAGGGTTATGTCTACTTCGCAATGGCCTTCTCCCTGTTCGTGGAGGTCATCAACATCCGGACTCGAAAAGCCAAGCGAAAGCCTGTTCCTCTGCACAATCAATACCGATAAAACCCTCTCGAAGGAGCTCTGTGATGAGATGCTTGGTCCCCGGTGCCTTCCGGATTGGATTCACTTTGATCTTGCTCCTCTGTGGGCTCGGCCTTTCCTTTTCTGGGCGCGATGCGAAGGCTGCAGGCTCTACCGTCCAGCATCTGACGGAGCACACAATTGTTGCTTCCGGCGAAACAAGGATGATCTCGTTTCGATGCGAGCCAGCCGCCGATGAAGCCATGGTTCTCTTGACGGAGGTGGCCGATCCTAGGATTCTTTCGGTTCTTGGCGCTGCAAAAGTCTTATCAGGCCAAGAGCTTGGCTATGTCCGGGTTCGGGGGCTTGAGCCCGGAGAAACCGTCCTTCACATCCAGGGACAGCCCCTTCGAATCCAGGTCATCAAAACCACGGGCTCCAGGGATCGATCTCTGGCCCCCCGGATCATCGGACCCGCCCCCGCAGCTGCAGTGTTTGGAACCGTCAGCATCGGAGTCGAAGTTCGCCAGGAGGAGGGCCGCCCCCTCCCCGATGTTTTCCTTGCCCTTTCCACCGGCGAAACTCTCTCCCCTGAAAAAGACAGTAAAAACAAATATCCTCCCTACCGGCAGCTCCTTTACCGGCTCGACCTGAACAGCAAAGAAGAGGGTCCTCTTACACTGACTCCCGTCTCCATCCACGCGGATTCAAGTCGCCACGAAGGAAAACCAGTAATCGTTCGAGTCATCGCTCCCAGCCCCGCAGACATTCAAAAGGGAGAGGCGGAGGCCGACTACAAACTCGACCGTCCCCGACGCTTCCAGGACTCCCGCATGGTTGTCGGGAACAGCCCCAAGGCATCTCAAGGTCGCTATTTCGCCAACGCGTCGTCCAATCCCACTTTTTGCTTTCCCATTCACGTCGAGAAGGAAGCCTATTATCAGGTCTTCCTGACTGCAGGAGGAACTCGCGCTCAGGGCGTACTCCCCACCGTGGAAATCGTTGTCGACGGCGCCGCCTACTCGAGAACAAACGTTCGCATTCTGGATGAAGCGTGGCATCGCATCGCGGTCGGGATTCCCATCCGCCTCGACCCTGGCGATCACATCGTCTCCCCGCTTTTCTCCAACGATTTCTACGTCCCCGGGCTCGCCGATCGCAATCTGTGGCTGGATCATATCGAAGTCGTTCGCCTGGATGAATTTTCCCCAGCAACCGGCCCATCGGATTCCGAGATGGCCTCACCCCCTTCGATGATGAAGATGACCACCATGGCTCCCCGCACCATGAAAATGGGAATGAGCCCGACGAGCACCGCTGGCAAGGAAGCGTTCGACCCTCTCGGCCTCACGCCCGTGGCGGTTCGGGTCGCTTTCGTTCGTCCACTTGATCAGTTCACCATCCCCGGGCTCACCGAGATTGAAGGAAGGTGCTGGTGGTATCAAGCAGACAGCACTCGAACTCCCTCCGTAGACCTCATCATCAATGGAAAACCCGTTTCCACCCAGCGCTCTGCCGCCCCCAAGTTCTGGGTCGATCCACATTTCTTTGTACCCGGTAGAAATGAGGTGGAACTGGTCGCCACAACCGACTCGGGCTCCATCGACCGCACCCCCAAACAAACCCTTTACTATCCAAAAGAAGCCGCAAAAGACCGTTTGTCGCCACGAACCCATCATCGATTCAGCATCCACGAAAAGAGCTGGGATCCGGCAATCGAAGAGCTCTTGAAGAAACAGCATTATCCAAACGAGAGAAGAGCCGCTCTATTTTCCAGTAATCAGGATCTTTCCCTTCACCTCCCGCAAGAATTGGAAGGAACCTTCGACATCTTTCTTGAAGCTCGAGGAGACGCCTTTGAAGGGCTTCCCATCGCTCAAGTTTCACTCGTAACGAATGGGGAAAAGAAAGAGCTGGGAGAAGCAAAGCTGCCCAACTGGTGGGACACCAAAAGAACAGCGGAGAATGTGCGCATCAAGGCAGGGATAAAGAAACTTGTGGTTTCTTTTACGAACGACCACTATGCCAAGGACGCTGGCGATCGGAATCTCTGGCTGCAGTCCGTCGTCCTCGTGGAAAGGCCGCAAAGACCGGATCGAATCCCCCCGACGGTGAGCCTTCTCTATCCTCGCGAGAATCAAGAGGTCTTTGCCCAGGATACGGTGGTGGCAACCGCTTCAGACAATGCTTCCCTTGCATCGGCTGAACTTCTACTGGATGGGATGCAAACCCAGCTCACCGTGGGGCTCAACCGAAAACCCGGGCCCATCGTCTTCCCCCTCATCCTTCGACGTCTCTCCCCGGGAGAACATACCGTGACCGTCCTGGTCCGAGACATCGCGGGGAACGTCACCGTTTCCGAGGCAAGGACGATCTACGTTCTGGAGGATCCCCCGAAAAATCCATCGATCTACGAGCGAGCCGTGCATCTCCTCAATCGACTGGCATACGGCCCTGACCCGGTGGAAATGGCATCTCTTCTCACCCAGGGAGAGGATCTCTGGCTGGAAGACCGGCTTGATCGTCCCTTCGACTCACCCGGAGATCTGGCTGCCCTGGGAACGGGCTACACCTACTTTGCCGGTAGGAGTAACTATGAATCTCCACGCCGGGTTCTCAGTCATCTCCTTCTGACCCCGAATCCCACCCGGGCAAGGTTTGTTCTCTGGGCCCAGAATCATTTCTCCACCTGGATTCAAAAGACCCAGGGCGAACGGAAATGGGCCGAGCACATTGCCTTTTCAAAGCTGGGGGTGAGCTCATTCCCCGAACTGCTTGCTACTTCCGCCGAGAGCCCGGCCATGCTGGGTTACCTTGATCAGGACACCAGCTATTCCGGACGCATGAACGAGAACTACTCCCGGGAGATTCTTGAACTCCACACCTTGGGCGTGAAGGGTGGCTACACCCAACAGGACGTGACCCACCTTGCCCACCTGATGACCGGTTGGACGGCAAGTCTTCAAGGCGATGGATTGAGCGGAGGCCAGGCTCTTCGCACCTACTCCTTCCGCTTCGATCCCCAGCTGAACGACGGCCGCGCCCGGGAGATCCTCGGATTTCAGTTCAACGACGCCTCGCAAAATGAGCGCTACGATCGAGCTCGAACCGCTCTTGAGCTCCTGTCCTGTCACCCGAGCACCGCCTCGTTTGTTTCGACAAAGCTCATCGAACACTACATCACCTATCCAGCTCCCCTCGACCTCGTCTCCGAACTTTCTCAAGTCTTTATCGAGACCCATGGCGACATGAAGGCCCTCCTTACGACAATGGTCAAGAGCCCTCACTTCTGGGCAAATCAGGAGTCAGGGCGTTTCGCCCATCCACTGGATTTCATTGTTCGGTTTGGCAGAACAACCGGACATTTTCAGCCCTGGCAGGCCGGAGAGTTCCTGCAGCGCTCCGGGACGGGTCTCTTCGATCGATCGACTCCTGATGGCTATCCTCAGGAAGATGAGGCCTACCTCGATTCGAACGCAATGTTGCAACGCTGGAAGTTCGGCCAGCAAACCGCGCGAGTTCTCGCGGGAGCGATCCCCCATGGATGGCGGCAGCCCGGCTTTCTTCCGGACCACGACTGGGCCGACCTCATCATTGACATGATGGCCGTTCGGCTGACCGGCCGGATTCTATCCCCCGCTTCCCACGACGCTGCGCTTGAGTTCATCCAATCCGTCGATGGAAGCCGAACGGACCGATTGCTCGCCACCGCTTCTCTTCTTTACAAGCTCCCTGAAGCAAATAAGAGGTAACGTTTGATGCAGCTCACGAGACGCTTTTTTCTCCGCTCGACCGGTCTCCTCACCGCCTACCTCGGGGTCTCCCCTTTGAAGGCACTTTCTGCTCTTCCATCCGTCGTGCCTCGTCAGGTCAAGCGCAACAAAACCCTCGTTGTGATCTTCCTCCGAGGAGGGGTCGATGGTTTGAACTTCATTGTCCCCTATGGAGATAAGTCTTACTCGTCTCTCAGACCATCACTTGGTCTCGGTGCGCCCGGATCGGGAGACAACGCCGTTCTTGACCTGGACGGGTTCTTTGGACTTCATCCGCGCCTCCTTCCCTTGCTTCCCAGCTTTGACTCCGAACTGGCTGTTGCCCTTCATGCGGTTGGATACGATCGCAACACTCGATCTCACTTCGAGGAGCAAGACGTCTGGGAGACGGGAATCATTGGAAATACCATTCATTCGGATGGCTGGCTGAATCGGCACCTGGCTACCTCGGAAGGTCACGGAAAGATTCGGGCCGTCGCGGTCGGCGACACCCTTCCTCGGATTCTTCGGGGCAAGGTCCCAACCCATGCCATCCGAGGATTGTCCGATCTTTCACTTGCAGACGGCGTCAAGGGAGACAAGATTGCGGCCGCCCTGGAGCATGCCTACTCGGCTCCCACGAAAACCCAGGGAAGCGATGCAAAGGATCTCTTGCGGCAAACAACCGGATCGACCCTGGACATTCTTCGGGAGCTCGATTCGGTCACGGCGGATGGATACCAGCCCAAGGCAACCTATCCTCCGGGCGAGCTCTCGAGAAGGCTGCAGCAAGTCGCCCAGCTGATCAAGGCAAACATTGGTCTTGAAGTAGCGGAGGTTGACTACGATGGATGGGACACCCACCGGGAACAGGGGCGCGGATCCGGCGGCACCTTTGGAAATCTCGTTGGAGGACTCGCCCAGGCCCTGGCTGCATTTACTCAGGACATCGAAAGCCATCTTTCCGACGTAGTGGTTGCTACCCTCTCGGATTTTGGTCGCACCGCGGCAGAAAACGGCTCACGAGGGACCGACCATGGCTGGGCAAACTCCATGCTTCTCCTCGGAGGGCCGATTCAATCAGCCAACCGACGGGCGAGAAGCGCTGGGAAACCACGCAAGGTGATCACCAGGTGGCCCGGGCTTGCCCCGGATCAACTCCACCAGGAACGAGACCTTCTCCACACGACCGACTTTCGTGACGTCCTCTCGGAGATCGTTCGCGTTCACCTTGGAAACGAGAACCTCGAGGCGGTGCTGCCGAACCATCGCTTTCAAAACGTTGGCGCGCTGGTGTCCTGAAAGCTCGGTCGCTGCTCGACCTACCTTCAAGCCACTTTCGCCACTGGCTTGTTCTGCCCGGCAACCAGCAAGCTTCCAAGCAGGATGCTGAGGGCGCCGAGCGCCGTCAAGGGCTCGATCTTCTCGGCAAAGAAGAGGGCTCCCCAGAACACCGCAAACACGACCTGCAAATAGGAAAGCGCAGTCGCCCTTCCCGCCGTCTCATGGGCAAGCCCTTTGGTCAAAGTAATCTGGCCTATCTGGGTGAAGATCCCCATCAGCAAAAGCACCCCCCATTCCA
Source organism: Planctomycetota bacterium (assembly GCA_029260825.1). GTDB lineage: Bacteria > Planctomycetota > JACOTG01 > JACOTG01 > JAJDCM01 > JAJDCM01. Next base: position 28,999 of record JAJDCM010000058.1, read on the forward strand.
TTCCGACCGGCCAGACAAAATCCATCACGAGGAGCGGGAAAGAAGCGGGGACTGCGACCAGCGGAAAATAGAAGACGATCACCAAGGCCTCTTCCGTCCGGCTGAGAGCTCGCACCGTGATATAGGCAAGAGCACTGAAGAAGGCGCCGACGATGGCCAAGACCATGGGAAAAGTGGGGATGGGCGACTCGCCGCCGAAGAGAAATGAGGGCTGAGTAACAAGAGCAATCCCGATCAGACTCAAGACGGTGGAGCCGACAAGCCGGATGGAGATGGCTTCACGAAGCAAGATCGTGGCAAGAACTGCGGTGAAGAGCGGGTGGAGATAAAAGAGAATCGTGACTTCACCGAGAGGGAGTTTCGTCACCGCGTAGAAAAAGCAGCTGAGAGCGATAAAGCCCAGGACACCTCGTAAGATGAGAAGCCCCCGTCTCTTCCCGAGAAGACCAAGCCCGCGACGACGGAGCAGGAGGAAGCTCAAAAAGAGACCGATCAGCGCTCGCACGAACACGATCTCACTGCTCGGAAGCCGGGAGCCCGCCACCTTCACGAGAAGCGCCATCACGCTGAACGCAAAGGCGCTCAGTGCCATGTACCGGAGGCCCGGTGGTATCCTCATCGTTTTTCTGGCTCCAAAAAGACGGGTTGCCAACATCGACCTGCCTGTTTGAAACGGCGGTCCACGGCATCGGTAGGCTCGCTTGTCCAGCGCCAAGCGGGAGAACTCGGGAGAAACTGGAGTAACCTCCGTCCCCAAAAAAGCTTGCTTCGTCTAGCCCTTACTGGCCTGGCCGCTGCTCTCCAGTTCGAGTCCCGCTTAGCACAGTTTAAACCCCACTCGTTCACCAACCTCGTGCTCTCCTGGACACGCCACCAACCTGCGTGGCGGGATTTGACGGAATCCGACTCGGACCAGTCCCGTCGTCTCCCCCATAAGCTCAACCGAGCCAAAGCGGAGGAGTTTTCGGGAGGGACAAGTCCCTCCCGTCCTCGCCTCACGCATTTAGTCGAATGATGTTCGGCTACCCCCCCCCGGAGGGGCCGATATAACTCTTTTCTTGCCATATAAACCTTCATGGTTTATAGTGCATCATGAGATTTATACGATGAACCCCCTCATTACCAAAATCGAACGGTATCTGCGTGATGCCCTCGGCGACACGATGATCAGGCCTTGGAAAGATAGACAAAGCGTCGCCTTCTTCCTTCGGGACCGGTATCGCTTCTTCGAGGCGCAGATTCTCGACAAATTGTGCCTGCTCATCGTCGACAACCGGGATCGGGAAACCCCCTCCGCAACGATTCGCAAGCATCTCGATCAGGTCCAGCCCAAATGGACCGGGCCGCTGGTCTACGTTCGGGACCGTATCACCGCCTACAACCGAAAGAGACTGCTCGAGCATAAAATTCCCTTCGTCGTGCCCGGCAACCAGATGTATCTGCCGATGCTCGGCGTCGATTTTCGAGAACACTTCCGTCGGCACCGTCCCGTCGCTAGCCGCTTGCGGCCGTCGTCCCAAGCCGTACTGATCCATGCGCTGCTCGACGACGATAAAGATCTGGGTCCTACTGCTCTGGGGGCGAAGCTCGGCTATTCGGCCATGGCCATGAGCCGCGCTCTGGACGAACTGGACGCCGCCGGGATCGCCGAATCGTCCCCCACAGGTAGAGGTAGTAAACGCTTCTTCCGTCTCAACGCGCCGAAACGAGAAGTATGGAAGAAGGCGGAGCCGTTGTTGAGAACTCCCGTCAAGAGCCGCCACGCGATCGACATAGCGCATGAGGAATGCCCTCCGGGCCTTCACGCCGGGCTGAGCGGCTTGGCCCATTACTCGATGCTGGCAGAGCCCGCGAACACAACGATTGCCCTCAGCCGCGAGGACTGGAAGTCGCTCCAGCAAACGGGCGCGGCCAAAAACGCCATGCCGGATGAGCCAGGGGCGATGACCGTTGAAGTATGGGGGTACGCACCAGCGTTGTTTGCAGCCGATGGTTGGGTAGATCGGTTATCACTGTATCTATCATTACAGAACATGAAAGACGAGCGAGTTCAGGCCGCGTTGGAGCAGATGATGGAGGAGTTTCCATGGTAGGAGGACTTGAACTTTTTCGTGAGCACTTTAGGAGCTTCACCGACTGCTATGTGTTGATTGGGGGGACCGCCTGCGACCTGATCATGAGCAATGTCGGTCTTCGGTTTCGCGCCACCAAAGACATCGACATTGTCCTGTGCTTGGAGTCGGTCGACGCTGAGTTCGCGCGGACGTTCTGGGAATTTGTCGAGGCAGGCCGATACCAGATTCAAGAGACTGCGGAGGGAAAGCGAAGATTCTACCGCTTCCAAAAACCGGCCGACGGAGCCTATCCCGTAATGTTGGAGATATTCTCGCGGGTTCCCGACGCTTTGACCATCGCCGAAGGAAGTCACCTGACGCCGATTCCGATCAATGACGAGATCTCCAGCCTGTCGGCGATCCTTCTCGATAAAGACTACTACAGTTGGATTCAATCGGGCAAACGAGAAGTCGAAGGAGTGCCCATCGTCGGACCGGAATACCTTGTGCCATTGAAGGCCAGAGCGTGGCTCGATCTGCGGGCTCGAAAAGAATCCGGAGAAGCAATCGATAGCCTGTCGATCCGAAAACACAAGAACGACGTCTTTCGCCTTTTCCAGGTAATCGATCCCTTGGTCGAGGTCCAGCCACCCAATCAAATCGTCGACGACATGCAGTCTTTTCTCGAATTTTTGCCGCAAGAAAACGTCGATCTCAAATCGTTGGGATTGAGATCAATTACGCTTGAAAATGTCATTGCGAGGTTACGGAAACTGTACAAGTGAAGTCGTCCATCGTCTCTCCGGACAACTCCGAGTCAGTGTTCGCCCGGACCGAGCCGATAGCCCATGGCGCGATATCCGGCGACGCGCTTCTCGAACATCCGGGCCAGCATCGACACCTCGCGGTCCACGTAATCGTAAATTCGAACCTCCTTCTTTGCGTGGTGAGCCCAGTGGAGGCAGCCTGCATATTGCAGATCACGAGATGCCGTGCAAAACCGCGCAGTTTCTGCGCCAAGTACTCGAGATGATTGCGTCGTTCCGTGAGAAGAATCGGCGATCGACCGCGGACTGGCTCCCGCAACTCTGGTACAGCGGGCTTATGTCGAAACCAGAGATCAACGTGGGTGAACTCAGTCCGAGGTTCGCCTTCAATTGATCAGCTAATCCTCGAAGGAAGGACAAAACGAAGGGACTTGCATATAACCCCCGACATTATGTACCCTCGTGCCATGAGTACAGATCGCGACAATCAAATCCTACAGATCATCCGTGATCTCGGAATCGTTCGACCCGCTGATCTAGAACGGCGGAGTATCCCGCAAACAACTCTACCGCCTGGTCCAAAGAGGCTTGGTCGAGCGGCAGGCCCGGGGGATTTACGTCGCGAGGCTACACCCCTTCACCGCGGAGCACACGCTTGCGCAGGTGGCCAAGAGAGTTCCGAAGGCCGTCTTCTGCCTCCTCACCGCGCTACGTTTTCACGAACTTACGACCCAGAACCCGTCTGAGGTCTGGATTGCACTGCCTGAAAAGGCAAGACGGCCGGTCGTTGAATATCCGCGTCTGCGCGTTGCCCGCTTCTCTGGAGAAGCGTTGACGGAAGGGACCGAGACGCATCAACTCGAGAAAGTCGAAGTTCGTGTGTACTCGGCCGCAAAGACCGTCGCTGATTGTTTCAAGTATCGCAACAAGATCGGCATTGACGTCGCGGTCGAGGCTCTCCGCGACTACAGCCGCCACTATCGTGGCGGAGCGACCGACCTGGCTCGTTTCGCAAGCATCTGCCGCGTAACCCGAGTCATGCAGCCCTACCTCGACGCGATCGCATGACCGCAGAGAAGAGAAATCTCGCAGCCTCCGTCGGCGCTCGCCTGCTCAACCGAGCAAAGCAGATGAGCGATGCTTCTTCGCCTGTGGTCAGACCAGCCATACCGCACAACACGTGATCTCGACTTGCTTCGGCGCGGTGTCGGCTCGTTCGACTCAATCCGTGAAGACTTTCAAACGATCTGCACTGCGCCCGTCGAGCCAGATGCCGTCGTGTTCGATGCGACCGCACTCCGTATCGAAGCGATCCGGGCAGAAGACGAATACGCGGGCACCCGGGCAGCGCTGTCTGTGCAATGCGGTACGGCACGCCTACGGCTTCAAATTGACATGGGGCTTGGCGACACGATCTGGCCCACGTCCCAGCCCTGCACATACCCGGCGTTGCTTGAATTTCCACCCCCGGATATCCTGGCTTACCCGCGCGAAGCGGTTGTCGCAGAGAAACTGGAAGCGCTGGTGGTGCTGGGGGATCGCAACAGTCGCATCAAGGACTTCTTCGACCTGCATCACCTGGCGAGTCGGTTCGAGTTTGACCGCGCCACGCTAACGGAGGCTGTCCGCAGAACCTTTGCTCAACGGCGCACGCCCATCGCGGCTGATGCACCGATCGGTCTTACGCCTGAATACTGGGAGAATCCATCGCGGCCCGCTCATGTTCGTGCATTTGCCAGCCGGGCAAGACTTGCCACTCCGGGCGATCCGGGCAAAGAATTCGTTGGTCTACTCGGGGCGTTCCTGCTCCCACTCTTGGATGATGTCCGTTGCGGGATAACCGGCTCGGGGAACTGGCTCCCGGGCGGGGCATGGCGAGCGAAGGATGACCGCTGAGTAGACTGCGCTTCAAGTTCAGCAAGCCATTTCTTCCGGCACGAAGCGGCATCACCAATGATCTGTCCATCGTAGCTTCGTGGATGTCGTCTCAAGGCACCTTACGAAACACCATCAAGTCTAATGCAACCTCTCAACCAAGGGAAACCCACCCCGGATTTACAACTCTACAACAACCTCGATCCCGTTCGTCACACTCGCTCGTACAGCCGCTGATGACCCTGGATCGAAGATGATCCCTTGCAGATAAAACGTCACCTCCCGGTTCAATCCCTGATTCCGGCGAAAGACAAGACTCGGGGCAGGGACAGAGGGGAGCGGATTACTACCAAGGGCTGGCTGTCCGGTGTTGTTCCACAAACCGACAAGGTCAGGAGAAACCTCGGTCCAAGGCATCGGTAGGCTCGACAATCCAACGCCAAGCGGGAGCTTTCGAGCTGTTTCGGCAGTGGGGAGTGCTCTGTAAACATACAGTGCGAATGGCGCCGTATCGCCCGCAGGCAAAGCCGGGGGACCATCCATCGAGATCTCAAACGAAGTCGTTGGTGTGACAGTCACTCGTCGGAACACCCGATTTCCAGCTGAACCGTTTACGAAGAGAACATCGGTCGGAGTTCCTGAGGATGCGTTGACGGCACCCAGCCGACTACGATTCTCAACCGAATCAGCCAGGCTGTAGGTCCATACCTTACCAACGCCATCGATTCCGACGTTTCTCGATCCGATGGCTATGTCCGCTAGACCGTCGCCATTGACATCACCTACTCCGGCAAGAGAATGACCGAAGAACGATCCAGGCCTCGGCCCAACAAGAGTCTTGATCGACTCACCGGTGAGTCCTGAGAAAGTCGTCACACGACCTACGTTTTGGGCCGTGCCTGTAGAAAAACGCTCTGACCCAATTGCGACATCATCAAAGCCGTCTCCGTCAGCGTCTCCGATTATTTCCAGATTCTCGCCAAACCTGACCTCGACACTTCGGTCACCCGACCACATGTGCAAAAGGGTCAAATCAGCGCCCGAATACAAGAAAACTTTGCCCCCCTCGAAGAGTAGACCAGACAAAAGGAGGTCAGCGAGACCGTCGCCGTTCGCATCCCCCCCCGCATCGACACTCCAACCGAACAAGTTGAAGGCCGTGCCCGATTCGATCGTCGTCTCCAAGGTACCCTGGAGACCCCGAAATGCGTACACCTTCCCCGTCGCCGGTCCGAGGTCTCCATCGAATTCTGGTGCTGAAACATAGAAACGGTCTGTGCCGTCACCAGCTAACGCGACCGAGCCTCCAAATTGATCACCCTGGCTCTCACCTTCACGAGACCATAATAGGTTTCCCGCTTTCCCAGAAACGAGGTAAGCCTTCCCGCTGTTGATGCCGGCGACTCCACGGTGGAGTGGAGCTCCAACCAGAACATCAACGCACCCATCTCCGTCGAAATCAGCCCGTGCAGACATCGACCATCCAAACTCATCACCCCCAGATTCCCCTGCTCGTCGCCACAGGACATCGCCGGTCGCTCCTGAGAAGGCTGTAACACGACGGCCTGGCGCTCCGGCTCCCTGAACAATCACATCGGCGAAACCGTCACCATCTAAATCACTCGCCAATACCCCATTCAGGCCCAAGCGATCACCGACCGCACCTTCCCATGATCGAAGTAACTTCCCCGTTGAACCCGAACGAACCGTAACTTTCCCCGGTTCTCCAACCCCATGACAGGGGGCCGTTATCAGCACATCAAATGTCCCATCGCCGTCTAAGTCACCCTTGCCCGAGAGGACGTGTGGAAACCCATCAAAAACTTCGTCGCCTTCCATCGTCCAACGATAAACCCGATCCCGACCTGAAACCACGTATGCTCGTCCTCTCCGCAGCCCCCCCGAGCGAGCAAAGCTCGCTCCCACTACGGCATCAGCATTTCCATCACCGTTCGTGTCTCCTCCAAGGGAAACGGCACCCCCAAGTTCGTCTAGCGCCCTCCGACCGTCAAAGCTCCAGCTAATCTCGCCAGAACGTCCCGAGAGGAGATAGGAACGACCTGACAACCTTCCACCCTCTCCTCGCTCCTTCGGCGCGCCCACGAGAGCATCCGGGAAGCCATCCCCCGAACTATCCTCTCCGATTGAGACTGAAAAACCGAACTCACCACTGTCGGCTTCTCCTTCCCGAGACCAAAGTAGCGACGAGTTCCGGCCAGAGTACGCATACACTTTGCCAGTATCG